>JBJOHC010000306.1:0-4257 GCA_046047955.1 Planctomycetota bacterium | reverse complement strand
TTCCGCCGCAGCTCGCGTTCGCGCAGGACCGACTTCGGCGTGCAGTGGAAGACGATGTCGCAGCGGCCGACGAGGAGCTCCTCCTGGCGCTTCGCGATCTTCTGCTGGTAGACCTCGAGCTCGAGCGCGATGTTGAACTCGCCGCCCTTCGCGACCTTCTCCGCGACATCCTCGCTCTCGACGACGCGGTAGACCGCGGGACCGAAGCACGGCCGCAGGAAGCGGTACTTCATCTCCTTGCAGACGACGGTGTAGTCGCCGCCGCAGACCGAGAAGAGGTACATCCCCGCCGCGACCTCGGAGTTTCCGAGGAGCGCCGCGCCCGCCATCGCGTCGTAGAAGTTCCGGTTGAAGCGGCGGAAGGGGAGGACCGCCGCGAAGAGATCCTTCGCCCGGCCCGCCGCCGAACCCGTGCGCCGCGCGGTCATCCGGATGCCCGACCGGAAGGCGAACGGCAGCCAGACCAGCGAGAAGATCGAGTGCCAGAAGTTGTTCCGGATCGAGAGCCGGCTCGCCCACGCCTCGAGCCGCGCGAGGAGCGACTTCGGCGGGGTGCCCGCGCGCACCGACGGACCCGTCTCGTACGGGCCGCGGGGGCCGCGATCGGGGACGGTGTCGAGGTCGGCGTTCGGCACGGGGCGGACTTTCAGCTCGGGGAAGCGGGGTCGCGGATGGTAGTCGCACGGACTTCCGATTGGGAGCGGCGCGGCTTGAAACGCGCGATCTCGCGCGATCCCGCCCGCCGCGAGCGGCGCGGTAGAGTGCGGCGATGCCCATCGATCCGCGTCCCGTCGCCGTCTGCTCCTGGAGTCTCCAGCCCGCGTCCTCCGCCGAACTCGTCGAGCGCGTCCGCGCGACGGGTGCGCGCGCGGTGCAGCTCGCGCTCTCTCCGATCGCCGAGCATCCCGCGGCGTTCGCCGACACCTTCGCGCGCCTCGCCGATGCGGGCATCGAGATCGCGAGCGGCATGCTCGAGACGGTCGGCGAGGACTACTCGACCCTCGACACGATCCGCGCGACGGGCGGCGTCGTGCCCGACGCGACCTGGCCCGCGACCCGCGCCCGCGCGATCGAGGTCGCGCGTCTCGCGGGCGCGAACGGCGTGCGACTCGTCACCTTCCACGCGGGATTCATCCCGCACGACGCCGCCGATCCGACGCGCGCGACGCTCTTCGCGCGGCTCGGCGAACTCGCCGCGATGTTCGCGGCCGAGGGCTGCGCGCTCGCCTTCGAGACGGGGCAGGAGTCGGCGGAGACCCTCGCGCACGCGCTCGCCGATCTCAACGCGACGCTTCCCGCGGCGCACGCGATCGGCGTCAACTTCGATCCCGCGAACATGATCCTCTACGGGATGGGCGATCCCGTCGCCGCGGTGCGCGCGCTCGCGCCCTCGATCCGCCAGGCGCATGTGAAGGACGCGCTGCCGACCGCCGTCCCCGGGACCTGGGGCAGCGAGGTCCGCGCGGGCACGGGCGTCGTCGACTGGCCCGCGTTCCTCGAGGCGCTCGCGATGGCGCCCGCGACGATCCGACTCGCCGTCGAGCGCGAGGCGGGCGACGACCGCGTCGGCGACATCCGCGCGGCGCTCGCGATGCTCGGCGGCTTCGGTTTCGCGACCTGATCGGCGTGGTGTGGTGCCGCGAGGCGCGGCGCGGCGGGGCGCCGTTCACTCGGCCGAGATCGACTTCGGTCCCGCGCCCGCGGTCTTCTCGTACTTCCCGTCGCCCGTCTTCTGGTACTTGGTGAAGCCGAGGCGCTCGAGGTTCGAGTCGGAGATCTTGCGCTTGTCGGCGCTCGTCGTGTGGTTGCCGCCGATGAACGGCATCTGCGGCACGCGCCGCACGGGTGCGCCCGATTCGGGGTGGCGCTCGAGCGCGGCGTCCGACATGCTCTGGACGACCTCGAAGTGCTCGCCGAGGCTTCCGTCCGGGTTCACGACCGCATACACGTACGTGGGCATGGCGGCATGGTAGAACGCCCGCCGCGAGGAGGCGAACGATGGCGAAGTCGCGGGAACCGGCGGAGTCGGACGAGGGGGGAACGGCGGACGGTCCCGCGCGGATCGCCGCGCTGCGCGAACTCCTGACGCGGGCGAACCACGCGTACTACGTCGACGCGGCGCCCTTCATGAGCGACCAGGAGTTCGACGAGTCGCTTGCCGAGCTCGCGCGGCTCGAGGCGGCGCATCCCGCGCTCGCCGACCCGAACTCGCCGACCGCGCGCGTCGGCGGCGCGCCGATGACGGGCGACTTCGAGACGCGCCCGCACCGCGTGCGCATGATGTCGGTCGACAACACCTATTCGATCGACGACTTCCGCGCGTGGTACGCGCGCTGCGCCGAGGCCCTCGCGTCATCGACCGCTGCGGCCACGCCCACGCCCGCGCCCGCACCCGCCGCGGGACTCTTCGACGCCCCATCCGACGCGCCGCCCGCCGCCGCGACGCCCGCGAAATCCGCAGGCCCCGCGCTCTACGCCGATCCGAAGGTCGACGGCCTCGCGATCTCGCTCCGCTACGAGAACGGCGAGCTCGTCGAGGCGCTCACCCGCGGCGACGGCGAGAAGGGCGACCTCGTCACCGCGAATGTGCGCGCGATCCGCGCGGTGCCGCTGCGCCTGCGCGATCCGGGCGACGGCGTCCCCGCCGTCCTCGAGGTGCGCGGCGAGATCTTCATGCCCGTGCGCGAGTTCGAGCGCCTCAACGCCGAGCGCGAGCGACACGGCGAGGAGCTCTTCGCGAACGCGCGGAACTCCTGCGTCGGCACCCTCAAGAACAAGGATCCGAAGATCGTCGCCTCGCGGCGTCTCTCCTTCGTCGCGCACGGCCGCGGCGAGGGCGAGGGTCTGCCCGCGCTCGCGTCGCACGCGGCGTTCGTCGCGTATCTGAAGCGGCTCGGCATCCCCGTGTCGCCGCTCGGCCGCGCGCTCGCGACGGCCGACGAGGCGGTCGCGATGATCGAGCGCTTCGCCCACGAGCGCGACGCGCTCGACTTCGCGGTCGACGGGCTCGTCGTCCGCGTCGACCGCTTCGATCTCCAGGAGCGCCTCGGCGCGACCGCGAAGAGCCCGCGCTGGGCGATCGCCTACAAGTATCCCGCCGAACAGAAGGAGACGACCCTCCTCGGCGTCACCTGGCAGGTCGGCAAGGGCGGCACGATCACGCCGCGCGCGACGATGGAGGAGGTCCTCGTCGCGGGCTCGCGGGTGAAGCACGCGACCCTCCACAACATCGAGGAGATCCAGCGGCGCGACCTCCGGATCGGCGACCGCGTGATCGTCGAGAAGGCGGGCGAGATCATCCCGCAGGTCGTCCGCGCCGTCGTCGAGAGGCGCACGGGCGGCGAGACGCCCATCGAGCCGCCCACGGCGTGCCCCGAGTGCGGCGGCCCCGTCGAACGCGAGGGACCGAAGCTCTTCTGCGCGAATCCCTCGTGCGGAGCGCGCTTCCGCGAGCGGCTCAAGTGGTTCGTCGGCCGCGACCAGATGAATGTCGACGGCATGGGCGAGGAGATCGTCGACGCGCTCGTCGACGCGGGCGTCGTGCGCGGATTCGCCGATGTCTTCACCCTCGATCCGCTCGTCGTCGAGCGCACGCTCTCGACCGCGCGCGCGCGGCGGAACGCCGAGAAGAAGGGGACCGACGCCGACGACGCCGTCGCCAAGGCGCTCCTCAAGATCGAGAAGGAGGGTGTCGGCGTGCAGGCGACGGGGCTCGTCGCGGCCGCGGCCGAGGCGGCGAAGTCGCGCGGTCTCGCGCGCGTCCTCGCGGGGCTCGGCATCCGCCATGTCGGCGCGAGCGCGGCGAAGACCCTCGCGCGGCGCTTCCGCACCGCCGATGAACTGCTCGCCGCAACCGAGACCGATCTCGCCGCCCTCGACGACTTCGGCGAGATCACCGCGAAGTCGGTCGCAGGCTGGCTCGCCTCCGACGAGGCGAAGGCGGTCTTCGCGGCGCTCGCCGCGGCGGGCGTCGACCTCGCGAGTCGCGAGCCGAAGCCGGTCGAGGCGGGCGCGAACGCCTTCGCGGGCCGCACCTTCGTCGTCACGGGCACGCTCGAGCGCTTCGGGCGCAGCGAGGCGACCGAGGTCCTCGAGCGCGCGGGCGCGAAGGTCGCGGGCAGCGTCTCGAAGAAGACCTCCGTCGTCGTCGCGGGCGCCGAGGCGGGCAGCAAGCTCGCGAAGGCGACCGAACTCGGGATCGAGGTCTGGGACGAGGCGCGGTTCGTCGAGGAGCTCGCGAAGGCGGGCGTCGCCTGA
>JBJOHC010000305.1:0-5656 GCA_046047955.1 Planctomycetota bacterium | reverse complement strand
TTCCGACGGAACGACGGAAAAATCGCCGCATTGGAACGCGCGCCGCGGGCGGGACGGCCCAGGCCCGCGAACGCGCACGCACCCGTTGTCGACAGCGATCCACGTTGCGACCCATCCACGTCGCGACCGATCCACGTTGCGACCGATCCATGTCGCGATCGATCCATGCCGCCACCGATCGAGGGAACCGCCCCCGAACCGCGCTCCTCACGCCGACCATGAAGGCGGCGCCGTACGGTTCCCGTTGAACGCCGCACCGCTCATGGCGAAACGGATGGCGTGAAGAGAAGCGGGCAGGACGAACGGCCGGCCACCTCCGCGTTTCGCGGCAGCTTCACCACCGCCACGCGCGTCATGAGTTCACGATCGCACGACGCTCCACTTCACACGTCACTGCTTCACGAGGCACTGCTTCACGAGTCACTGCCCGAAGAGTCACTGCTTCACGAGGCACGACTCCAACTGTGACCGCTTCACAAGTCACTGCTTGAGGCACAACCTCGTGACCGCTCGCGTCCGCCCCTCCACGCATCCACGACGGACGCGTTGACGGCCCGACGATGCCAAGATCCACCGATTCCGCCGCTCACGCATCCGAACATCCGCGCACGCACACCCGCTTGAACGGGAGCCGCGAGGCATCCGACGCGCGAAGGCCGACGCACCCGCCCCCGGTCAGCGCCCGACGCCCGACACGCGGCACACCTCGCGCGCCGTCCGCAGAAGGACCGTCGGCTCGAACGGCTTCGAGAGGAGACGCATGTGCGCCGGCGCATCGGCGGGCAGCGCGCTCGCGGGGTCGCCCGAGATGAAGACGACCGGCACGCGCCGCCCGAACTCCGATTCGATCCGCGCGTGCAGCCGCAGACCGTCGATCCCGGGCATGCCGATGTCGAGGATGCACGCATCGATCGCCTGCGAGGCGCCCGTCCCTCCGAGCCACGCGAGCGCCGCGTGTCCGTCCTCGCAGACCGTCACCTCGCAGCCCGCGGCCTTGAGCGACTCGGCGAGCATCGGGCGGAGGAGCGCGTGATCCTCGGCGAGCAGGATGCGAAGTCCCCGTCCGGACGGCGCCGACGACGCCGCCGCCATGTCCGTCGCCGCGGCCGGCGGATCGCCGGTGAGCGGCAGCACGATCGTGAAGCGCGTGCCGCGGCCGGGCTCGCTCTCGACCGAGATGGCGCCACCCGCGGAACGGATCGCCTGCGCGACGACCGCGAGCCCGAGGCCCGTGCCGCCGCCCTTCGGCTTCGTCGTGTAGAAGGGCTCGAAGATGCGCGGGAGATGCGCGGGGTCGATCCCCTGCCCCGTGTCCGCGACGACGATCGCGATCTCGGGCCGACCCGCCGCCGACCGCCGCGGCAGCGCCGTGACGCGCAGGACGCCGCCCGACGGCATCGCGTCGCGCGCGTTGACGACGAGATTGAGGATCGCCTGCCCGAACGCGCCCTCGTTCATCTCGACCTCGGCCCCGTCCGCCGCCCCGAGATCGAGCGAGACGATGATCGACTTCGGCAGACCGGGCGCCATGAGCCCGATCGTCTCCTCGAGCGCCGCGCGGACGCCGAACCGCCGCGCCCCGCCGCTGCGCGGCTTCCCGAGCGAGAGCATGTTCGTCGTGAGCATCCGCGCCTTCGTGGTCGCGAGCTGGATCGCCTCGAGCGATTCGTGCGCGGAGGCGCCGATCCCCGGCTCGCTCGCGACGAGCGCAGCCTGCCCGCGCACGACCGCGAGCAGGTTGTTGAGGTCGTGGGCGAAACCGCCCGCGAGAAGCCCGAGCATCTCGAGCCGCTGCGCGTTGCGGAGCGCCTCCTCGGCGGCCTCGAGTTCGGTGACGTCGGTCAGGGTTCCGACGAGCCGCACGGGCCGCCCCGCCTCGAACTCGACCGCACGCCCGCGCGCGCGGATCCAGCGCACCGCGCCGTCGCCCGCGACCACGCGGTGCGTGCACTCGTAGCGGCCGACGCGCCCCTCGAGATGCGCCGTCCACGCGTCCGCGACGCGTGCGCGATCGTCCTCGTGGATCCAGGGAAGCCGGCTTGGATCGACATCGGGCATCGTCACGACCGCCGCGCCGTCGCCGCGTGCGCCTTCGGTCCCAGCCGCGGCACTCGGATTCGCCGCGGCACTCGGATTCGCCGCGGCACTCGAACTCGCCGCGGCACTCGCCTTCGCCGCCGCATCCGCACCCGCCCCTCCTCCACCGACCCCGAGAAGCGCCACCGCCCCGTCGCCGTAACGCGTCCCGCCGCCAAGCCGCGTGTCCCACCACGCGTCCGCGGTCGCGTCGAGGAACTCGCGCAGCCGCTCGCGATCGGCCGCCGCCGCCGCCGCGCCCGCCGCACGGTCGGAGATGTCGCGGATCGTCGCGTGGAAGATCTCGCCCGGCCGGTCCGCCGCGAGGAAGACGCAGAGCTCGATCGGAAACCGCCGTCCGCCGCGGTCGACCGCCTCGATCTCGATCCGCCGGCCGATCACGGGGCCGTGCCCCGTCTCGGCGAAGCGCGCCATGCCGCGCGAGTGCTGCGCGCGCAGTTCGGGCGGCACGATCGTGTCGGTGAGCGGCCGGCCGACGAACTCCTCCGCCGTGTATCCGAAGAGCCCGAGCGCCGCGCGGTTCGCCGCGAGGATCGTGCTCGAACGGTCGATGGTGAGCACCGCGTCGGGAAGCGCGTCGACGACCGATGCGGCGAGGGGTCCGTGCATGCGGCCATCGTATCGGGCAAAACGCGCGCGGCCCGCGGGACTCGCCCGCGGGCCGCGCCATGCGCACACCGCTCGCGCCGGATCGATGCGGGGCTCAGCCCCAGTTCGCGAGCACGATCGCGAGGTCCTGCGCGTCGGTCGTACCGTCGTCGTTGAGGTCGGTCGGCCCGCCGTCGCCCCAGCTCCCGAGGAGCATGGCGATGTCCTGCGCGTCGACCTTCCCGTCGCCGTTCACATCGCCCGGCGTCGAGACGCCGGCCTGCGCGGGCACCGTCACCACGATCTCCTCGAAGCAGCACGGGTGGAAGGCCTGCGAGTGGACGCCGACGATCAGGACGATCTGCGACCCCGGGGGCAGCGCGGTCGAGACCTGCACCGGCCCGAGGTTCGCCGAGGCGCCGAAGGGAAGGCCGGGCGCGATGTCGACGAGCGACGGCGTCACGGTCGCCGCGTAGCCGGGCGCCACCGCGACCGAGAGCCACTCCGCGGTGTACGGCTCGAGGTTCGTCAGCGCGAGGCTGAACTCGAAGGCCCCGTTGCCCGGCAGGTCCTTCACCGTCAGGTCGGCGTCGAAGCACGAGCAGTCGGGAAGCTCGATGCAGATCTCCTCGGTGCAGCACGCGTCCTTGAAGCTCGCGGCGAGGGTCGCGGTGAAGCAGAAGACGCTGTTCGGCGACTGGCCCGCGATGACGAGGTCGAGCGTCGTCGACGCGCCCGACGCGAGCGGCGGATTGAGGAGGATCACGTTGTTCGGCGCGAAGGAGGGATCGCCGAGGATGAGGATGTTCGCGTCGCCCGGCGAGTTGTTGGTCACCGTCACCGTCCACTCGAAGTCGAAGCCGCCGTCCGCGGTCGGGATGCAGTCGACGTCCTCGGTGGTGAACTCGCAGGGCGAGGAGAGCGCGCCCCAGCAGGTGATGTCGATCGAGCCGAGCTGGTACTTCTGCTGCTGCGCGAGGTCGCCGTCGAGGTCGACGTTCGGACCGTCGACCGAACCGCCTCCGGTGATGGGCGCCGAGGTGAGTCCGTAGATGACCGGCTGCTGCGAGAGCTGGATCGCGTCCGCGATCGACCAGACCTGCGGCCCGTTCGCGCCGAGCACGAAGTCGACGCCGCCCGCCGAGTTGTTGGCGCCGAGGGAGCTGCCCGTGTCGTAGCGGAGCGGCGCGCTCCACGCACCCGCGGCCGCATCGAAGCAGAACCGCATGGTGCGCGACTGGTGCGCCCCCGACTGCGAGAGGCTCGACATCGTGCGCTCGCCGACGAGCATGCAGCACTCGTCGTCGAAGGAGATGTCGGCGACGGGATTCGAGTAGTTGAAGAGCGGCGGCACCACGACCTCGAGCCGCTCGCTGCCCGCGGCGAACGAGCCGTCGGGATTGATCGCGACCGAGTGGATCGCGTTCGCGCCGGCGCCCGGCGAGTTGCCCGAGTCCTGGCTCCAGACCGAGTAGTAGATGCGGTCGCCCGCGACCTTCACCGCCCAGACGCGCTCGCCGAGCGGCACCGCGCCCGCGGGATCGCCCGGCTCCGCGAGCTGGTTGCCCGAACCCGTCATCGGTCCCGCGACCGCGCCGCTCGCGTGGTCGAACGCGTGCACGGTGCCCGTCGACGCGCCGATCGTGTAGATGCGGCCGTCCTCGAAGTTCGACGCGACGACCATGTCGCGGCCGCAGTCGAAGTCGAGGTTGCCGAGGCCGGGATACGGACGGTTCGGATTCAGCGCGGGATCGGGCTGCTGCGGCAGGTTGAGGAAGACGCTCACCGCGCCCGTGACGCCGTCGAGACGGTAGATCGCGCCCTCGCCGCCGATTCCGACCGTGTCGGGATTCGCGTACCAGTCGGGGTAGACCGTCGTGTGCGCGGTGAAGATGTTGCCCGCGCCGTCGAACGCGATCCCGAAGACCGCGCCGAGGTTGGCGACCGTCCAGTCGGGATGCGAGTAGCGCTGCGCGTTCCAGTTGGCGAGCGGCGGACCGCCGATCGGCGCCGCCGACTGGTCTCCGATGTCGACGAGCACGACCGCGAAGCCCGCCGCGAAATCCTGGAACTGGCACGCCGCGGCGACCTGGCCGGGCGCGAACGGAATCGGAAGCGCGTCGACGAGCGGCGGACGCTCGCCGCAGCAGTCGCCGCATTCGGGCGCGGTGGGATCACCGCTTCCGCCGCCGCCATTGTCGCAGGGCTCGCCCTGGCACTCGATCTTCAACTGGCCCGGTCCGACGGAGCCGCCGGGCTTCGCCCCGACCTGGATGAGGTAGCGCCGTCCGCAGACGACCTCGCAGGTCACCTCGGACTGCTTGCCGCAGGCGTCGTCGTTGCAGCAGTAGGGCGGAAGATCGCCCGGGCACTGGCAGCCGAGATCGACGGGATAGATCGCGAGGATCGTGTCGGCCTGCGTGAGGGTGCAGGTCGAGATGGTGACGATGCCCGTGCAGTCGGCGGTCCAGCAGTACCAGACGTCGTTGGCGGCGAAGCTCGTGCCGTCGGACATGCAGTCGCCGAGGTACCCGTGACCGCTCGTGGTCGCGGCCGCGAGGTCGAAGGGATAGAGGCCGCCACCCTGGATCGGGGTCGGGGCGGCGCAGTCGTCGCTGCCCGCCTGGGCATGCGCGGCGCCTGCGGCGAGCGCGGCGAGGCCCGCGGCGGCGAGCACGGTGAGGATGAACGGGCGCGGTGCGCGCGGACGGTGCGTGACGGTCGGTCGGGATGGCATGATTCGGGTCTCCGGTTGGTGGAAGTCGGGGCGCCCGCTCCGCAGGCGCTGTCTGACTCCGCACTCCCCGCGCCGACCTCTCAGCGATCCACTTCGGGATTTTCGAACCTCCGCCCGCCGCTACACTCCGCCCCGCGCCGGTGTGGCGGAATTGGCAGACGCAGCGGATTCAAAATCCGCCGCCCGCAAGGGCTTGCAGGTTCGATCCCTGTCACCGGTATTCGTGGGCTCGAG
>JBJOHC010000304.1:0-2856 GCA_046047955.1 Planctomycetota bacterium | reverse complement strand
GACGAGCGAGTCCTTCACGACTTCGGGGGAACGACGAGCGGCGGACCTTGTGGGTCCGCCGCTCGTCCATTCATTCGACTGTCGAATCTCGAATCGCGATCAGGTCCACCACGGCGTGGCGGGTGGTTCGAAGATGATCGCCTCGGTGAGGAACTCGATCGCCCGCTGGAGCCCTTCCTCGATCGACATGAGCGCATCCTCGTGCTCGATCGAGAGCACGTGGTCGTAGCCCTGCACCCGCAGCATCGAGACGAACGGCTTCCAGAAGTCGTGACCGTGGCCCCAGCCGCAGGTGCGGAAGCTCCACGATCGGTGCGCGAGATCGGTGTACGGCCGCGCATCGTTGTAGCCGTTGATGCGGCCCTGATGCTTGTTGAGTTCGGTGTCCTTCGCGTGGACGTAGAAGAGCAGTCCCGCCTCGCCGAGCACGCGGGCCGCCTCGACCGGGTCGATGCCCTGCCAGAAGAAGTGCGACGGGTCGAGGTTCGCGCCGAGGACCGGCTTCCCCTTCAGCCCCGACGCCTTCATCGCCGCGCGCGACAGGCGGATCAGCGTGTCGGGGTTGTAGACGCAGAAGCCAGGATGCGCCTCCCACGCGACCTTCACGCCCTCCTTCGCGCAGAGCCGCGCCTGCGTCGACCAGTACGGGATCAGCACCTTCTCCCACTGGTAGTCGAGGATCGCGCGGTAGTCGGGCGGCCACGCGCAGGTGACCCAGTTCGGCGTCTTGTCGGCCTTCGAGCCGCCGGGGCAGCCCGAGAAGGTGATGACGATGTCGGTGCCGAGCATCGGCGCGAGCTTCACGGCGTTCACGAAGTCGCGGTGGTCCTTCGCGGCGTGCTTCGGGTCGGGATGGACGGGGTTGCCGTGCACCGCGAGACCCGAGAGCGTGAGGTCGTGCTCCTTGAGGATGCCCTTGATGCGGTCCTGCTCCTTCTTCGAGGCGAGCACCTTCGCGGGGTCGAAGAAGGTCGCGCCGGGATAGGCGCCGACGGGAAGCTCGATCGCGTCGAGGCGGATCTCGGCGCAGTACGCCGCGACCTCCTCGAGAGGGCGTCCGTTGAAGAGTGCTGCCATCACGCCGAGCTTCATGGGTGTCTCCGTGGAAGGAAGGAGGTTGCGGAAGTGTGGAGGTCGCCCGCGGTGGCGGGCGGTGTCGGAGCGGGGAGACCGCGGTCATCCGCGGTGCGAGCGGGCGCCGGTGCGGCGGGCAAGGTCCGCGGAACGCGCGCGGCGGAACATACCACCCGCGCCGAAGGGCGGGGTGCGGAGCGATTCGGAACGGGCGTCGCGGCCGCGCCCGTCGACGGCCACCGATCGCGCGCCCCGAGGCCGTACGATGCGCGCCATGTCGCACGCACTTCTCGTCGCACTCTCGCTCGCGCTCGGGCACGGCGCCGCCGAACCGCCCGCGCCCGCAGGCGCCGCGCCGAGCGAGCCGCCCGTGGTGGAGCCCGTGGTGGAGCCCGTGGTGGAGCCCGTGGTGGAGCCCGCGGCGGCGCCTGGAGAAGCGCCGTCCACGGCCCCCGCCGCCGCGCCGACGCCAAGCACAACCCCGGCCGCAACCCCGACCACAACCCCGACCCCGATCCCGCCCGCGACTCCCGCGCCCGCGCCGAAGGACGAACCCGCGCAGGCGGAGCCGCCGTCGCAGGACGGCGCGACCGAGCCCCCCGCCGCCGAGCCGACGCCCCCCGCGCGCGAGGCGAAGCCGCTCGACCCGACGATCCTCCCGCCCGAGATCCCGACCCGCGCCTTCATCGTCGTCGACCGCTTCACGAACGCGGCGGGCACGATCGAGCGCGACACCGACCGCGAGATCGCGCTCAAGGACGACCGCGGCCGCGTCCTCGTCTTCCAGAAGGACCGCGTCCTCTCGATCCGCTATCTCCTCGACGGCCCCGCGGGCCGGCGCGTGAGCGTGCGGCTCGTCGACGGGCGCACGCTGATCGGCCCGCTCGTCGAGGACCGCTTCGACGGCGTCGTCCTGAAGATCGCCGACATCGACACGACCTTCCCGCGCGACCAGCTCGTCGAGGTCCGCCCCTACCCGACCGACGCCGAGTTCTACGAGCGCTTCCGCCGCACGATCGAGCCCGACCAGTACGAGGCGCGCTTCTCGCTCGGACTCTGGCTCTACCAGCGGAAGATGTACGCCGAGTCGAAGGAAGAGCTCGAGCGGCTCCTCGACGACACGAACCACTACGAGGCGCGGCAGCTCCTCCACGAGGTGAAGACGCACATGGCGCTCCTCGCCTCGCGCGGCGAATCGATCGCGCCCACGCGACCGGTCGACGGCGGCGCGACGATCGACCGCACGCCGTCGAACCTCCTCTCGGACGCCGACGTCAACCTCATCCGCGTCTACGAGCTCGACCTCGCGCGGCCGCCGCGGATGCAGATCCCGCAGTCGCTGATCGCCTCGATGATCGAGAAGTACGGCGACAGCCCGCTCATTCCCGCGCGCAGCGCCGAGCGCACCGCGTTCTTCGCGAAGGACCCCGTCGAGATCGTGAAGGTGCTCTTCGCGCTGAAGGCGCGCGAGCTCTACGGCGAGGTCGAGGTCCTCGGCGAGCCCGAGTCTCTCAACCTCTTCCACCGCCGCGTCCACAACGCGTGGATCATCAACAACTGCGCGACGAGCCGCTGCCACGGCGGGAAGGACGCGGGGCGGCTCTTCCTCCACAACCGGAACTACAAGGACGAGAACGTCCGCGCGACGAACCTCCTGATCCTGCTGCGGACCTCGATCGACGGACGGCCGCTCGTCGACCCCGACCAGCCGACCGACAGCCTCGTCTACCAGTACGCCCTGCCCCGCACCGAGGCGCGGCGGCCGCACCCCGAGGTGCGGGG
>JBJOHC010000303.1:0-9069 GCA_046047955.1 Planctomycetota bacterium | reverse complement strand
TGCCCGCGCGGGTGCGCCCGTGCGCGCGACTGGCCGACGCGCTGGTCGTCACCACGGGGCTCGAGTACTTCGAACGCACGGGCCGCACCGACGCCCTCGTCCGCCTCGCCCGCGCCGCTGGAAGGATCCGCGGCTGGAGCGACGGCTACGGCCTCGTCCTCGTCGCGACGGGCCGCGCCGACGCCTCGGTCGAGCCCCTGATGATGCCCTGGGACATGGCCCCCTTCGCCGTCATCCTGCCCGAGGCCGGCGGCGTCTGCACCGATTGGGCCGGGCGCAGGGACATCCGCACGCAGGCGTGCATCGCCGCGAACGACTGCGTTGCAGCGGAGATTCGATCGATGCTCCCCGACTGATCCCGACCAACCCCGACCAGCGGGTCACCCGCGCGCCAGCCCCTCCCACCCCTCCTCGAACGCCCACCCGTAGTTGCGCCAGCGGCCGATCGAGGTGCGGTTGATGGGGCGGCGGACCTGTTCGTGGCTCAGCGTGAGGACGGTGCGGGTGTTCTGCTCGGGGGCGAGGACGGCGGGGTCGAAGGGGAGGCGCATCGCGTCGAGGACGCGGCGGATCTCGCGCTCGGGGTGGTCGACGAGCTCCTCGTAGACGACCGAGACGCCGCGCGGGGCGCCGTCGAGTCGCGCGAACGCCTCGAGCATCGGCCGCACGATGCGCCGCTCGAGGGCGATCACCCGGCGGATCGAGGCGAGGTCGCGGGTGAAGCCCCACGACCTCGGATGGAAGTTCGAGAGGAACATGCTGATCGCGGTGTCGCGCGGATCGCGCTCGATGTGGACGAGCGACGCGCCTGGAAAGACCGCCGCGACCGCGGGGAGCAGTCGCCACGCGTGCAGGGTCTTGTCGAAGGAGACCCGCCCCGCCGCCCCGCCTCGCTCGGGAACGCGGGCGCGGTAGTCCGCCGCGAGCGCCGTCGCGTCGGGGGCCGCGAGCGCGCGCAGGCGGTCGGGCCAGATCCCCCGCGACACGAGTTCCTGATGGAGCGTGAACACGCCCTCGTACTCGCCGATCCCGCGGACCTCGGGATGCCGGTCGAGCATCTGCTCGAGAAGCGTCGTGCCGCTGCGCGGCATGCCGACGACGAACGCGAGATCCGACGCGTCGGGACCGAGCCTCGGGATCGCATGCTCCGCCTTCCCGAGCATCCGCTCCTCCGCGACGACCTCCTCCTCGAACGCGAACACGTCGAACGGCGGCGTCGTGTCCCGATGGACGGCGGTCGCGAGCTCGAACGCCTCGCGATACCTCCCGAGCCGATCGAGCAGGCGCACCGCCTCGAACCCCGCGATGCGCCGCGTCGTCGACTCGCGCCCGTCGCAGGCGAGGCGGCGCAGGTCGTCGATGGCCTTCGCCGCATCGCCCTCGGCATCGAGGCGCGCGAGGAAGATCGCCGCGCGCTCATCCCCCTGCCATCCCGCCTCCGTCTGGACGAAGCGCGCGAACGCCTCGCGTCTCCCCGCGCGGTGCAGCGCCTCGGCGAGCGCGATCGCCACCTCGCGCGCGTTCGGCGGGGCGCTCCGGAAGAGCGACTCGAGCCGCGCGATGGCCGCGTCGCTTCGGCCGAAACGATGGTCGAGCACCCCTCGAAGCAACCCGAGGGAGGGGTCCTTCGGGTGCCTTCGCAGCCCTTCGTCCGCCGCCTCGACGGCCTCCCCAAGTCGCCCCGTCGCCATGAGCGCCCGCACCACGCCCACATGCGACGATGCCTGGTGCGGCATCCGCGAACGCGCCTCGAGACTCGCCGCAAGTGCCTCTGGCAAGCGACCTTGCGCAAGGAGCATCTCGATGGACGCGAGGTCGGTGCTGGACGCGGATCGGCGCGACGGCATGACGGCAAAGGTAGCACGGATCCGCCGATCGACTTCCAACGGACGCCACGCTTCTTCGGAAGGCTCCCCCACTCGGGAGGCCCCCGATTCGGAAGACCCCGATTCAGAAGCCCCCGATTCAATGGGCTCTGAGGATCCCCGATTCAGGAAACTCGCAACTTCCGCCGCGATTCCGTTTGCCTTCGCCGACACCCGCGACAATGTGGGCGTGGAGAATTCGGAATTGGGCACCTTGTTGCCGTCCGATGCGAGTCGTCGACCCGCATCCGGCGTCACGAGGTGGAGTGGACTGGACGGTGGATGGCACATCCCCTCGTCCGATCCTTCTGCCCTGTCTTGCCTCGCGTTCTGTTGGCGATGGCACCGTTTCGAGTCCCCTGTTCCCCTACATCTGGAGAGAGAATCATGAAGTGCATGCTTGCCGGCGTTGCTGCCAGCGCCCTCGTCGTGTCGGCCGCCTCGGCCGACGTCACCGTCACCTTCGAGAACCAGACCTGGACTGGCTTCAACTTCAGCGACCTGACCGCGGCCTTCGGCGGCTTCTCGGGCACGCTCACGGGCGTCTCGGTGAACGCGACCCTCACGGCGTCGACGAACTTCACCTACGCGGACGACCTCTGCATCTACGTCGACGCGGCCCCGCTCTCGACCGGTGGTCTCCTCCAGGTCGGCGGCTTCTCGAACCTCAGCGCGCTCGAGCGCATCTCCTGGTCGAACGGCGGTAGCTCGGCTCCCGGCACGACCGTGATCGACTCGAAGACCATCGCGAACGCGATCAGCTTCACCGGCACCGGCGCCGACCCGATCATCTGGCTCGGCAACGGCTACGGCGCGGCGGGCACCTCGGGCACCTTTACGGGCTCGATCACCCTCATCGGCGTCAACGCGATTCCCGCCCCGGGCGCGATCGCCCTCCTCGGCCTCGCGGGTCTCGCCGGCCGTCGCCGCCGCTGATCGCACGCGATCCGCGAAAGCACCTCTCGCTCTTCCCAAGGCGGGCTCCTCGGAGCCCGCCTTGCCTTTTTGCCCTCGTCCGCGTCGCGGCGCGCCTCAGAGGAGAAGCGCCGACATCGCGACGATCACCGCGATCGCGACGAGATCGAGGACGAGCCCTGCGCGCATCATGTCCTGCGGCCGGAGCCGACCCGAGGCGAAGACGAGCGCGTTCGGAGGCGTCCCGACGGGCATCGCGAAGGCCCAGCTCGCGGCAAAGACCGCGGGGATGACGAGCGCCTCGGGCGCGACGCCGAGCCCGGGTGCGAGCGCGCCGACGATCGGCACCGCCATCGCGGCGAGCGCCGTGTTCGACGCGACCTCGCTCGCGAAGACGAGCACCGACACGAGGACGAGGAGGAGTCCGATCGAGGGCAGCGCCCCCGCCGCCGAGATCACCCGCGCGAGCTCGTCCGAGAGGCCCGTCCGCTCCATCGCGGCCGCGAGGCAGAGTCCACCGCCGAAGAGGACGAGCACCCTCCACGGCACGCGCATGAACGAGCGTGGGCAGAGGATCCCCTGCCGCGGACGCACGGCGCTCGGCAGCAGGAAGAGGAGGAGCGCGGCGCCGACGGCGATCGTCCCGTCGCGCACCGACGGAAACGCGCCCTTCCAGAGCGGCCGCGTGACCCAGAGCGCGACCGCGAAGCCGAACACCGCGAGCGCGAGCCACGCGTCGCGGCCGAGCCGTGGCGGCGCGCCGTCCGCGCGCGGCACGCGCACGCCCTTCGCAGGGAAGAGCCAGAGACCGAGGATGGCGATCGCGAGCGGAAGGAACACCGCCGTCGCGGGCACGCTGAAGCGGAGCCAGCGCACGAAGTCCATCTCGACCCCGTTCTTCGCGAGCCAGTCGACGGCGATCGGATTCGGTGGGCTTCCGATGATGGTCGCGGCGCCGCCGATCGACGACCCGAAGGCGACGCCGAGGAGGAGCGAGGTCGCGAAGCGATCGGCGGCGGCGCGCGACGCGGGCGGCGCCGCCTCGCGGGCGCGGGTGCCGACGCCGATCGCGAGCGGCAGGAGCGTCGCCGTCGTCGCGAGGTTCGAAACGAACGCGCTCAGGACCGCCGACGCGGTCATGAGCGCGGCGAGGATCGGAAACGGACGACTGCCCGCGACGCGGACGAGCCCCGCCGCGAACCGCGCCGACACGCCCGTCGCATCGAGGGCGAGCCCGAGGAGCGCGCCGCCGCCGAAGAGGAAGATGACCTGGTCGGCGTAGGGGCTCGCGATCTCGGAGGGCGTCCCGAGCCCGAGCGCGGCGAGCCAGAGGACGGGCAGAAGACCCGTGACCGCGGGATCGACCGCGAGCGTGATCCACCAGGACGCCATCAGGGCGAGAAGGCCGAGCGTCCAGCTCGCGTCGGCGCCGAGGCCGCCGGCGCCGAGCGCGGACGGATGGGTCGACGCGACCGCGATGGCGGCGAGCAGCGGGCCGCCGAGGAGGCCGAGCCGCTGCACCCAGCGCGGGGTCTGCTCGGGCTCGAACTCGGAGGACGGGTCGCCGTTCTCTCCCGAGGGAAGCTCTGGGCAGGGTGTGGTCGTCATCGCGTCGGCGGGGCTTGGGTCTGAGCGGGATGGGGCGGAACGGGATGGGGCGGAACGGGACGGCGTTCGATTCGGTGGAACCCGCGAGCGGTGCCGAAGGCCGGGACGGGCCTCCGGCCGCGCCGAGCCCGCGCGATGGCATCCACCCCGACGAAAGGACCCGATCGGATCGGCATCTGCGGGAATCGGTCGCATTCTTCGTCCCGCGGGAGAGTTCGCCTCCAACCTGCGGCACACCCCGCGGGCACGAGGCCCGCCGAGGCGTCCTTCCCCCTCCGAGAGGCGATCCACATGCGTTCCATCACGATTCCGACCGCGCTTCGCGCCCTTCCGCTCGCCGTGGCGCTCGCCGCCGCGCCCGCCGCGCTCGCCCAGCTCGAGTCGCCCGCCGGCTTCGTGAACTTCGAGTCGCCGCAGACGCACCCGATCGAGGTCTCCGCCGACGGCGGCACGCTCGTCGCGGTCAACACCGCGGGCGGCATGCTCGAGGTGTTCGATCTCGTGGGCGGGCTGCCGGTCCGCCGTGGCGCGGTGGCGGTGGGCGTCGATCCCGTCTCCGTGCGCCTCCGCCAGAACGGGAAGAGCCTCGAGGCCTGGGTCGTCAACCAGATCTCCGACTCGGTGAGCGTGGTCGACCTCGCGACGCTGCGCGTGACGCGCACGATCCTCGTCGGCGACGAGCCCGCGGACATCGTCTTCACCGCGAAGCCCGCGCGGGCCTTCGTCTCGCTCGCGGCGTCGGGCCGGCTCGCGAGCTTCGACCCGTCGGCCGCGGCGCCCGCGATCACGCTCACGACGATCGCGGGCGCGCAGCCCCGCGCGCTCGCGACGAGCCCCGACGGGCGCACCGTCTACCTCGCGATCTTCGAGTCGGGGAACCGCACCGTCGTCGTGCCACGCACGCTCGTGAACAGCGCCGCGAGCCCCTACGGCGGCGTGAACCCACCGCCGAACGCAGGCGGCGCCTTCAGCCCGCCGCGCGCCGCGGGGCAGCCGCTGCCGCCGCGCGTCTCGCACATCGTGCGGAAGAACGCCGCAGGCCAGTGGATGGACGACAACGGCCGCAACTGGTCGGGCCTCGTGAACTGGGATGTCGTCGACCACGATCTCGCGATCGTCGACGCGGCGACGCTCGCGACGAGCTACGTCGGCGGCGCGATGTCGACGGTGGCGGGCGTCGCGGTCGCGCCCTCGGGCGCGGTGCTCGCGGTCGGCATCGAGGCGCGCAACGAGGTGCGCTTCGAGCCGAACCTGAACGGCCGCTTCGTCGAGATGCGCGGCGCGTCGATGCCCGCGGGCGGCGGCGCGCTCGCCGCGTTCGACCTCAATCCGCACCTCGACTACGCGTCGTCGTCGATCCCCGAGATGTCGCGGCTCCAGTCGGCGGGCGACCCGCGCGGGGTCGCGTGGCTGCCCGACGGCAGCGCGGCGTTCGTCGCGGCGATGGGATCGAACGCGCTCCTCGCGCTCGCGCCCGACGGCGCGCGCCTCGCGAAGATCGAGATCGGCGAGGGCCCGACGGGCGTCGCCGTCTCGCCCGACGGCGCGTTCGTCTACGCGCTCAACCGCTTCGAGGGCTCGGTGAGCGCGGTGCGCGTCTCGTCGATGCTCGAGGCGGGCCGCGCGACCTTCTTCGATCCGACGCCGATGTCGATCCGCGCGGGACGCCCCTTCCTCTACGACACCCATCTCACCTCGGGCCTCGGTCACGCGGCGTGCGCCTCGTGCCACATCGACGGTCGCAGCGACCGCCTCGGCTGGGACCTCGGCGATCCGACGGGCGCGGTCCAGCTCTTCGACGAGACCTGCCAGGTGCCGCCCGGCGGCCCGGGACCGGGCTGCATCAACTGGCACCCGATGAAGGGGCCGATGACGACGCAGACGCTCGCGGGAATCATCGGGAACGAGCCCTTCCACTGGCGCGGCGAGAAGGAGAACCTCGCCGACTTCAACGTGGCGTTCACGCACCTCCAGGGCCGCGCGACCGAGATCTCGGCGGCCGAGATGGCGAGCCTCGAGGACTATGTCGCGTCGCTCGTCTTCCCGCCGAACCCGAACCGCAACATCGACAACTCGCTGCGGACGGCGGTGCCGATCTTCGGCGGCGTGGTGACGGGAACGGGCGGCACGGGCAACGCGGCGAACGGCCAGAACCTCTTCAACACCGCCCCGCTCTTCGCGGGCCCGCCCGGCGCGCCCGGCCTCACCTGCATCGCCTGCCACGGCGGGCCGACCGGCTCGAACGGGAATGTCGACATCCCCGCGCCGGGCGGCGAGCAGCAGAACCGGAAGAACGCGCACCTGCGCGAACTCTGGCGGAAGACGGGCGCGAACCGCGGCTCGACCACCGCGACGCGCGGGTTCGGCTTCGACCACAACGGCGAGGAGGCGACGCTGCAGGACCTCCTCTCGATCGGCTTCAACTTCCCGGCGGGCGCGCAGGGGCAGAACCAGCGGCGCGACATCGAGGCGTTCTGCCTCTCGTTCAACTCGGGGACGCACGCGGGCGTCGGGCAGCAGACGACCGCGAACGGCGTCGCGAACGACACCGCGCGCATCAACCAGTTCATCGCGATCGCGAACGGCCCCGGCGCGGGACTCGTCGTGAAGGGACGCGTCGGCGGCGAGGCGCGCGGCTTCGTCTACCAGTCGGGCGTCTTCTGGAGCGACCGCGAGGAGGAGGCGTCGCGCACGCCCGCGCAGCTGCTCGCGCTCGCGGCCCCGGGAAGCGAGCTGACCTACACGCTCGTGCCGCCCGGATCGCAGCAGCGCCTCGGCGTCGACCGCGATGGCGACGGCGCCCTCGACCGCGATGAACTCGACCGCGGCAGCGACCCCGCCGATCCGACGAGCGTGCCTGGGCCGTGCGTCGGCGACATCTCGCCGTCGACCGCCGACGGCGTCGTGGGCGGCGGCGACCTCGCGTCGCTTCTCGTGAACTGGGGCCTGCCGGGCGTCGGCGACCTCGACGGCGACGGGACGACGGGTGGATCCGATCTCGCGATCCTCCTCTCGAACTGGGGGCCCTGCCGCTGACCGCGCCTCGGCGCCCGCTTCGTGACCGAATCACGCCGCGCGTCCCGCGCCCTGCAATACAGGCGCGGGACGCGCGTCTTTGGGCTTCCCTTCCAGTAGGCTCGCCACCGGCAGGCCCGTTCACGCCCCTCTTTATCGGATCCACACCATGCACCGACTCGTCCGCTGCACCGCCATCGCCGTTCTTCTCGCGGGTTCGCCCGCATTCGCCCAGCAGGATGGAACCTTCCCGCCGTCGGGCGGCGGTGACGGCGACCGGCCGCAGGGCGCCCGCCCCGGCATGCGCGGCGATCCCGCGCAGATGGTCGAGCGGATGATGTCGCAGGATGCGAACGGCGACGGGAAGCTCGCGCGCGACGAGGTCCCCGGGCCGTTCGCCGAGCGGATCTTCGAGCGCGCCGACACGAATGGCGACGGGTTCATCGACCGCGCCGAACTCGAGACCTTCTCCAAGTCGATGCCCGCGCGCCAGGGTGCGATGCGGGGCGAGGGCGCGGGAGCGCCGCCCGCGGGCGGCGCGCCGGCGGCCGGCGGCGCACCGAGCGCGCCCGCGAATCTCGAGGCCACGATGAAGCAGGCGAACCGCGCGTACCGGCAGCTGCGCGGCTCGGCGTTCGATGCGGCGTCGCGCGACCGCGACCTCGGCTCGGTGCAGGCGCTGCAGGGCGCGCTCCTCGCCTGCAAGGCGATGCCCGCGCCGCCGATCACCGAGGCGTGGAAGACGAAGAATGGCGACGACGAGGGCGCGTACCGCCTCGCGTTCCGCAAGGCGTTCGCGAAGAGCGCGATGGTCGCGATCGAGCTCGAGATGGCGATTCTCGAAGGCGACGCGGCGCGCGCGAAGTCGCTCGTCGAGAAGATCCACGAGTCGGAGGAATCGGGACACGCGCTCTTCCAGTCGGAGGGCGGCGAGGCCGGTGCCGCCGAGGCGCCGCGCGCGCGTGGCGCCCGCGGCCGCGCGCGTGGCGAGGCGCCCGCCGCGGAGTGAGGCCGGAGCACGCGCGATCGAACGACCGACCGCCGCCCTGCGAGGGGCGGCGGTTGTTCGTTCGGGACCTCGAGGGCGGCAGGCGCGCACCCCATTCGGGTGAACATGCGGCTGGAGACGCATATTCGGATACCTGTATCCGAATATCTGCTATACTCCTTCCCGTGCCTGGGAACGCCTGCGTGGCGAAGCCGGGCACCGCCCGCACGCGGGCGAGCGAACAGGCGATCCCCCGCACCCCGATCCGGATCCACACCATGTCGAACCACACGCGCACCCTCGAGCAGCTCTTCGCCCATCCCACCTCGCACAACATCCACTGGCGCGACATCGTGCAGATGTTCGAATCGCTCGGCGGAACCACCGAGGAGACCAAGCACGACCACCTCAAGGTCAAGCTCGCGGGTCGCGAGATGAGTTTCAAGATCCCCCACGGCGCGGGCCATGTCCTGCAGAACGATCACGAGATCGGGCAGCTGCGGCGCTTCCTGCGCGAGTGCGGCTTCGAGCCCGAGAAGGCGCACGGCTGACGGAACGGCGCCACAGGGCGCGCCGCTCCACACGGACTCCAGTTGGGAGGCCTGCGGAACCGAGTCCCGCGGGCCTGGAACACACGATTCACGCCGCCAGGTCCACCAGCCTGGCGGCGCGATCGTT
>JBJOHC010000302.1:0-3407 GCA_046047955.1 Planctomycetota bacterium | reverse complement strand
CGGATCGGTGGTTGCGGTCGCAGCGGCCGTCCCGAAGCGGGCGCGAATTCGGCCGCCGTGGCCGCGCAGGGAGCGGTTCGGGCGTACGCTCCGCCCATGCTCTACCGCTTCGTGCGCGGCTTCAACGAGATCTACGGCGTCACGGTGCTGTTCCTCTTCATCGGGGCGTTCTTCGTGGCGTTCGCGTGCACGCTGATCTATCCGCTGATCCCGATCGTGATGCTGATCTCGTCGATCTTCCTCGTGGTGATCGCGCGGGTGACCTTCGTGGTCCTGCGGGCGATCGAGGAGCGCATCGCGCGCGGGGCGCTCTCGTCGGGACGCTGCCCCGCGTGCCGAACGGCGTGCGATGCCGTTCGCGTGGGCGAGAAGCGCGTCCACGAGTGCCCTGGCTGCCGCCGCGTGTTCGCCGAGTCGGGGGCGCCGTTCGTTCCCGAGGAGTCGCCCGTCGAGCCCGCCTCCGTGGCGCAGTTCGAGGGCGCCGTCGGACCGGCGTGAGTCGCGGGCGCGCGGGCGTCGTGGCGGTAGGCGCCGTGTGGCGCTGTGCGGACCGCCTCGTCGGGTGTGGAACGCGAGGACGCGCAAGGCGCGAGGAGGTGCGGCGCCATGCCGGATCGAGCCGAATCGGTCGTTCTCAAGCGGTTTCCCGACGAGCTGTCGGCGCTTCTTCTCATCGGCAATCTCCGGTCGCAGGGGATCCACGCGGTCTCCGTCGGCGGGTTGACGGCGCAGCTGCGCGCGGAGGCGCCCTCGACGGTGGCGGTCCTCGTGCGCACCGAGGATCTCGCGCTCGCGCAGGAGATCGTGGCCGAACTCGAGTCGCCCGAGGTGCTGGTCGAAGCGGATTCCGACGACCCGTCCTCCGACGGGGAATCGCCGGAGGAAGGGGCGTCCGACGAGCCTCCGTTCTGGGAAATCGAGGACGACGGCGCGGAGGACGAGTGGGACGCGACGCAGGACGGACGCGGGGCATGCGACGATCGCGACGGCGACGGTGAACCGCGTTAGGATCCGACCGAGATGCGCACCGTCCTCTTCATCTGCACGGGCAACACCTGCCGTTCGCCGATGGCGGAGGGGATCGCGCAGAAGCTCCTCGACGAGGGGAAGTTTCCCGCGGCGATCGGGCCGGTCCTGTTCGCTTCGGCGGGGGTGGCGGCGTTCGACGGCGCGTCGACGAGCGCCGAGACCGTCGAGGTGCTCGAGCGCATGCGCGCGCCCGTGCCCGGGCATGCGAAGCGCCTCACCGCCGAGATGATCCGCAAGGCCGATCTCGTCCTCGGGATGACGGCGGGGCATGTGGCGCGCGCGCGGAGCCTCGTCGCGGGCGACCCTGAAGCGGCGAGCCATGTGCAGCCGCTCGACCCCGATGGCGACATCGAGGACCCCATCGGGCTCGGGCAGCGCGCCTACGACCGGCTCGCGGTGCACTTCGAGCGGTTGATTCCCGCGCGGGTCGCGGAGATGCTAGGGACATGAAGATCGCCCTCGGATGCGACCACCGCGGCGCCACCGCCACCCAGGCGCTGATGGCACACCTCAAGGCCGACGGCCACGAGGTCGACACCATCGGGGAGATGTCGGGCGCGATGACCGACTATCCGGACAGCGCGTACCTCGCGTGCAGCAAGGTCTCGCGCGGCGAGGCCGATCGCGCGATCCTCATCTGCGGGACGGGCATCGGGATGTGCATCGCGGCGAACAAGATGCGCGGGATCCGCGCGGCGCTCGCGCAGGACGAGCTCTCGGCGCAGCTCTCGCGCACCCACAACGACGCGAACGTGCTCTGCCTCTCGGCCGATCTCCTCGGTCACACGCTGGTGAAGCGCATCGTCGAGACCTGGATCCACACGCCGTTCGACGGTGGCCGCCATCTGCGCCGCCTGCACAAGATCGAGGCGATCGAGCGCGGTGAGGATCCGTCCGCGCTCGGCGCCTGACGCGAAGCGAACCGGGCCGAGCCCCGAGGAAGAGTCCGCGATGTTCTCGAAGATCACGGTCGTGCGCGCCCCGAAGGCCGCGCTGGTGGTTCCCGTCTTCAGCGACGATCGCGCGCTGCCGAAGGCGCTGCGCAGCGCCGCGCGCGACGCGGCGCTCGCGTCGCCCGCGTTCCGCGCGGAGTCGGGCGAGACGGCCGTCGCGACCGACGGGACGGTCCTCGTCGGGCTCGGTGCGCGGAAGGACTGCGACGCGCGCGCGATGCGCGGCGTGGGCGCGCGGCTCGTGCGCGGGCTCGAGCGGATGAAGGCGTCGAAGGTGCGGCTCGCCTTCGACGGCGTCCTCGCGGCGAAGGACGAGCGCGCGTTCGCGCAGGCGCTCGGCGAGGGCGTCGGGATCGCGAACTGGCGCGTCGACATGTTCGACGGGGCGCGCTCGACGCGCGCGCCGCGGGCGGGCGCGCTCGGCGTCGACGCGGGCGCGGGGCGCTTCGGCGACGGCTTCGCGCGCGGTCTCGAGGTCGCGGCGAGCGTGAACGAGGCGCGGCGCATCGCCGCGACGCCGCCCAACATCTGCACGCCCAACTGGTTCGCCGGCGAGGCGCGCAAGCTCGCGCGCGCGGCGGGACTCTCGTTCAAGGTCGTCACCTTCGCCGAGGCGAAGCGGCTCGGAATGGGCGGCATCGTCGCGGTTGGGCAGGGAAGCGACGAGAAGAGCCTCATCGCGATCCTCGAGCACAAGCCGAAGCGCGCGAGCGCGAAGGCGCGCGGCAGGACGCTCGCCCTCGTCGGCAAGACCCTCACCTACGACACCGGCGGGTACTCCCTCAAGGTGAACAACGGGATGAAGGGGATGAAGTACGACAAGTGCGGCGGCGCGGCGGTCTTCGGCGCGATGCACGCGATCGCGGCGGCGAAGCTTCCGATCCATGTGGTCGCCCTCTTCCCCGCCGCCGAGAACATGGTGAGTTCGAACGCCTACAGGCCCGACGACATCATCACGATGTACAACGGGACGACGGTCGAGGTCACGAACACCGACGCCGAGGGGCGGCTCGTCCTCGCCGACGCGATCAGCTACGGCTGCGAGAAGTACCGGCCGACCGCGATGGTCGAGCTGTCGACGCTGACCGGCGGCGTGGTCACGGCGCTCGGCAAGTGGAGCGCGGGCTACTTCTCGCACGACGCCGCGCTCTGCGCCTCGATCGAGGCGAGCGCCGAGGCGACGGGCGAGAAGGTCTGGCGGCTTCCGCTCTGGAAGGAGCACAAGGACCACATGAAGTCGCAGCACGCCGACATCATCAACTCGAATCCGTCGCGGCTCGCGCATCCGATCCAGGGTGCGGCGTTCCTCGACTTCTTCGTGGGCGAGGGTGTGCCGTTCGCGCACATCGACATCGCGGGCGTCGCGAACGCGGACTCGGGCGACGAACTCTGCGTGGCGGGGCCGACGGGGTACGGCGTGCGGCT
>JBJOHC010000301.1:0-9180 GCA_046047955.1 Planctomycetota bacterium | reverse complement strand
CCGCGATCGAAGACCGTCGCCGTCGCGATCGGCCGCCGCAGGTAGAAGGGCGTCGCGAAGCCGATGCCGACGAGACGCGCGTCCTCGGGAAGCAGGTGGTTCACCGCGACCGGCGTGCTCGACGCCGCGAGGATCTCGCGCCGCCGCGCGTCGTCGGTCTCCGCCGCGAGCATCGCGGCGACGAGGTCGCCCGTCATCAGCGGCACGCCGCCGACGAGGGCCGCGGGCGACTCGAGCGCGCGCTCGCGCACGGGTTCGCGCAGATAGAGCGCGACGGGGAGCGAGAGCGCCGCCGTCGCGAGCGCGATCGCGACCGTCGCGCGCCGCGCGCCATCGCCGCGCGTCGCGAGGAGTCCCGCACCGACCGCGAGCGGCACCGCGGTCGGCAGGAGGAAGCGGCTCTTGAGGTGCGTCGCGAGAAGCCACCCGAGAAGGGCGACCGCGAGCGCCACGAGCGCCGCGCGCGCATGACGCGCGAGGCCGTCGCGGCGAACCGCCGCGAAGACGAGCCCCGCCAGCCCCGCGATCGGAAGCAGTCCCCACTGCGGAAACCACGGTTCGCCCGCGGCGGGCGCGGGACCGATGCCGTGCGCGAGCCACTCGCGCGCGAGGAGGACGAGTCGTTCGCCCGCGCCGCCGACGGGACCATGCGCCTTCGCGAAGATCGCGAACTGCTCCGCCGACCACGGTCCGTCGCCGAGGAGCCCGTGCGCGAACGGCCAGAGCGGATTCCCGTAGACGAGCGCGTTCCGGACGAGCCACGGCGAAAGGACCGCGAGTCCGACCACCGCCGCGAGCGGCGCCTGCCGGAAGACCCGCGACCCGCGCTCGACCGCCGCGATCGCGACGAGCGGCAGCACCGTGAAGAGCGCCGCGGTCGGCTTCGCACCGACCGCGGCCGCCGCGAGGAGCGCGAGCGCCGCCGCCGTGCGCCCGTCGAGCCGCGGTCCCGACGCGCGGCGGAGGAGAAGCCATCCCGCCGCGAGCATGCCGACGGGCACGATGTCGTTGTAGGCGAGCGTGCCGACGACGACCGTCCACGGCGTCGCGACGAAGGCGAGGAACGCGATCGCACCCGCGGTCGCGCCCGCCGCGTCGCCTCCCGCCGCACCGACCGTCGCCCGCGCGAGCCGCGCCGTCGCGAACGCGGTCGCGAGCCACGCGCCGAGCGCCCACCACTGGCACGCGACCGCGCCCTCGTGGATGTCGCCGCGCATGAGCATGAGCTGCGCGAAGACGATCTCGACGAACGAGGGCAGCGCGGAGTAGACGCTTCCCTCGACGGGCCCCGCGGCGCGTCCATCGACGAGCCAGCGCTTCGGGAGTTCGAGGTGGTAGCTCAGCGCGTCGTAGCCGCCGAACTCGCTCGACCAGAGCCAGCCCGGCGCACTCGCCGCCGAAAGGGCCGCGAGCCCGACGACGCCGCCGATCGCCGCGAGCGACCAGGAGGGGAGCGCCGTTCGGCCGTCACCCGCGATCGGCGCCTCGCGCAGGAAGCGGAACGCAAGCCCCGCACCGAGCGCAAGCGGCCCCCACGCCGCGAGCGGCCCGATCGCCGCGAAGGCCCCGAGCGAACCCGCGACCGAGAGAAGCGCGAGAAGGAGCGCCGCGCCGAGGAGGAACGCGAGCGCGAGTTCATCGAGGTCCGTGCGCTCGCGCGGCGCCGCACGCGCCGCGCCGACCCGCGCCGCGTCCGCGATCGACGCCACGCTCGGCCCGACGACGAGCCGCACGAGCCCGAGCCCGAGCCCGAGCGCGCCGATCCACCACGCCGCCGCGACCGAGCCCTCGCGGGCGAGCGAGACGAGGAAGGGGACCACCGCGTGCCCGCCTCCCGCGCCCGTCCGCCCGCCGAGCGCGAGGACGGCGACCAGCGCGCCGAGCGCGAGTGCGCCGCACGCCGCGCGCGCGGTCGCGGGGGGGCGGGTGAGGAACGACGGCATCGCGGCAGTATGGCGGGTCGCCCGCCCGTGCGTCGTCCGCCCTTGCGTCGCCCGCCGTGTCTCGGCCGCCCCGCCTCGCCCCCAATCCCCAACGGGAACACCCCTTGCCTCCTTCCCGCGTTGGACAGGAGGTCCGCCCCATGACGCGCCACGCACGCACGAACCGAGCAATCCTTGCCGCCCCGACGCCTCGCCGGGCCGCGACTCTCGCCCGCGCCGCGGCACTTTCTGCGCCCTTCGCCGCGCTCGCCGACCGCCTTCCCGCGGTCGTCCGCGCCGTCCTTCCGGCGTGCGCCGCCCTCTTCGCCGTCCTCTCGGCGACTCCCGCGGTCCACGCGGGCGACCTCCAGGAATACGCCCGCCTCCGCGGCCTCGAGGGCGACCGCTTCGTCGGCCTCGGCCTCGTCTACGGCCTCAACAAGTCGGGCGACAACATGAAGGACTCGGCGGTCGCCGCGCAGCCCTACGCGCAGCTCCTCTCGACGCTCGGCAACATCCGCAGCGACTTCAAGAGCCTCTCGAAGACGCGCTCCGTCGCGGTCGTCCTCGTCTCGGTCGAGATCCCCCGCACGGGCGCGCGCAGCGACGACCGTCTCGATGTCACCATCGGCACCCTCGGGAACGCGACGAGCCTCGCGGGCGGGATCCTCCTGACGAGCCCGCTGAAGAGCCCGATCGTCCCCGCCGACCGCGCGCTCTGGCAGCCGTTCGCGGTCGCCGAAGGCACGATCGAGGTCGACCCCGAGAGCCCCACGACCGGCATCATCCGCGGCGGCGCCCGCATGGTGCGCGATGTCGTCATGAGCCCCTTCGACGGCGACAGCGTCTCGCTCGTCCTTCATCCGCAGTACGCGGGCTACCCGACCGCCTCGAGCCTCGCCGACCTGATCAACGACGAACTCTCGGTCTCGGGCTACGCCGACGCCGCGCGCGTCGAGGACGCGCAGACGATCCGCGTGCGCATCCCCGCCGAATCGCTCCCCGAGGCGAACGAGTTCGTCGCGCGCCTCCTCACCTTCCATGTGCCGCACGACCTCGTGCGGACGCCCGCGCGCGTCGTGATCGACACCGCCGCGCGCGTCATCACCGTCGACGAGCGCGTCGAGTTCCGCCCGTCCGCGGTCACCGCCGCGAACCTCCGCATCACGACGATCACGCCGCCGATCGAACCCTCCGCGGCCGAACCCCTCGCCGAAACCGTCGCCTGGACCGGCCTCGGCACCGGCGACGGCGCGCGCGACCGCATGAAGCTCCGCACGCTCATCGAGCAGCTCGTCGAACTCGATGTCCCGTTCGAGACGCAGGTCGCGATCATCGAGAGCCTCTCGCGGCAGGGCGCCCTCAAGGCGGAGGTCCTCAAGTCGTGAACGCGATCTCCTCCGGCCTTCCCGCCTTCACCCGCGCCACCACCGCGTACGGTTCCGACGCGCGCCTCGCCGAGAACGCCCGCGCGGGCGACGCGCGCGGCCTCGCCCGCGAAGCCGCGAAGACGCTCGTCGCCGAGGCCTTCGTGAAGCCCGTCTTCGCGTCGCTCCGCGACGGTTCACTCGCCGCCGAGCCCTTCAAGCCGGGCACCGCCGAGAAGCGCTTCCGCCCGATGCTCGACGCGCTCCTCGCCGACCGCTTCACCGAGGGCGCGAACCTCGACATCGTCGAGCGCGTCGCCGACCGCTTCGAACGCTCGATCGCACGCGGCGCCGCCGCCGGAGGAACGCGATGACGACCGCCACCACCCCGCGCCCCGCGGCCGCGCGCGCCGACGCGTCGCGCCTCCTCGAGATCCTCGCCCGCACCGAGGCGGCCTACCGCCGCATCCTCGCGGGCATCCACGCGCGCCGCGCCGCGCTGCGCGCCGCCGACTTCGTCCGCTTCACCGCGCTCGGGAAGGACGAGTCGCGCCACGCCGCCGAGATCGCCGAACTCGACCGCGCGCGGCTCGCCGAATCGCGCCAGCTCGCGACGCGCCTCGCGCTCGCGCCCGACGCGCCGCTCGCCGACATCGCCGCACGGCTCGGCGAGACCGACCGCGCCCGCCTCGACGCGGCGCGCGCGTCGCTGCGCGAACTCATCCTCGTCGTCCGGCGCGAGTCGTCGGTCGTCCGCCAGGCCGCCGAGCGGCTCTCGGCCCACATGGCGGGCATCCTCCAGAGCGTCCACTCGGCGCTCGCCCACGCGAACGTCTACTCGCGCGGCGGCCGCATCGCGGTCGGCGCGAACGTCCTCTCGAGCCTCGACATCCGCAGCTGACGCAGGTTCGCTCGAACCGCGGAAGGACCCGTCATGAGCATCAACGGCGCACTCCAGATCGGCCAGTCGGCCATCATCGCGAGCCAGGCCGCGATCCAGGTCGCGGGCAACAACATGGCGAACGCCGCGACCCCGGGCTACCACCGGCAGGTCGCGCGCCTCGCGCCGAGCCGTCCCGAGTTCATCGGGCGCGCGGGCTTCGTGGGGACGGGCGTGCAGATGCAACGCATCACGCGCACCGTCGACACCGCGCTCCAGCAGCGGATGCGCGCCGCGATCGCCGACCAGAACTCCGCCGAGATCGACCAGCGCTTCCTCAACGCGATCGAGTCGATCCGCAACGAGCTCACCGACCAGGACCTCTCGAGCCGCCTCGGCGCCTTCTTCTCGAGCTTCAGCGAGCTCGCGAACAATCCGACCGACGAGGCCGTCCGCACCGTCGTCGTCCAGCAGGGTTCGGGCCTCGCGACCGCGCTCCGCGGCATGCGCGAGGACCATGTGAAGGTCCGCCTCGAGATCGATCGCGCGCTCGGCGCGACGGTGCGCACCGTCGACGGCCTGCTCGACCAGGTCGCCGAGGTGAACCGCCAGATCGTCGAGACCGAGCAGGGGGGCGCGGGCGGCGACGCGAACTCGCTGCGCGACCGCCGCGACCAGCTCGTCAACGAGATCTCGCAGTACCTCCCCGTGAACGCGGTCGAGCAGCCCAACGGCGCCCTCGACCTCCTCGTCGGCTCGACGCCCGTCGTCCTCGCGGGCGAGTCGCGCGGCATCACGCTCCGCACCGACGCGAGCACCGACGGCACGACCGTCTCGCTGCGCGTGCGGGCCGACGGCACCACGCTCTCGCCCGACGGCGGCCAGATCGGCGCCCTCTTCCGCCAGCGCGAGGAGACGGTCGATCCCGCGATCGCCGACCTCGACACGCTCGCGCGCGAGCTCGCCTTCCAGGTGAACCGCATCCACTCGCAGGGGCAGGGCCTGCGCGGCTACTCGACGCTCACGGGCCTGAACCGCGTGCTCGACGCCTCGACGAACCTCGCCGCCGACGCGACGGGCGTTCCCTTCGACATCCGGAACGGCTCGTTCGAACTCCATGTGACGAACCAGGCGACGGGCCTGCGGACGACGGTCCTCGTCGCCGTCGATCCCGAGACGACCTCGCTCTCGCAGCTCGCCGCGCAGATCGCGTCGGCGATGCCGTCGGGGACGGGAACGGCGTCGGTCACGCCCGACAACGCGCTGAAGCTCGACGCCTCGGCGGGCTACGAACTGAGCTTCTCGAACGACTCGTCGGGCGTCCTCGCGGCGCTCGGCGTGAACGCGTTCTTCGGCGGCAGCGACGCGAGCGACCTCAGCGTGAACGCGCAGCTCGAGGGCGATCCGCGGCTCCTCGCGATCGGCCGCGGCCATGTGCCCGGTTCGAACGACGGCGCGCTCTCGATCGCCGCCCTCGAGGACACGACCTTCGACGCCCTCGGCGGCCGGAGCCTGCGCGGCTTCTGGCAGAGCTCGACGACCGACCTCGCCGTCCGCACGCAGGCGTCGAACACGAACGCCGAGTCGAGCCGTCTCGTCCGCGAGAGCCTCGACGCGCAGGTGCAGGCGACGAGCGGCGTCTCGCTCGACGAGGAGTCGATCAACATGCTGAGCTACCAGCGGCAGTTCCAGGCCGCGGCGCGCTTCGTCGCCACGATCGACGAGACGCTGCAGACGCTGCTCTCGATCGTCTGACGCGGCGCGCATGCGTCACCGCGCGTGCCGCGCGGCGCGCATCTGGCCCACCTCGACGCGCACCGGCCGACCCCTCAGCCCATCGCGCGCCCGCGCGCATCGGTCGCCTGCGTCACCGCCTCGAGGACGACCCAGACGAGAAGCCCGAGGTACATCGGCGCGCCGAAGCAGCAGCAGGTCGGCGGGAAGGCGAAGCCGCCCGCGAGACCGCCGAGGGTGAAGATCGAGAGGACGAGCTGCGCGATGCCGCGCCCCGTGAAGCCCGCGAGCACGTTGTGGACGCCGAACACGCCGACGAGCGCGGGGAGGATGGCGAGGAGGACGTAGGTCGAGCGCGCGAGCGGTGCGTCGGCCGTCGACGGAGCGGCGGCCGACGGCGGTTCAACCGTCGCGGGGCGGAAGGCGAAGGGGAGTTCGGGCGTGCGCGCGGGCGCTTCCGCGCGGGGGTCCGCGCCCGTCGCCGCGCCGATCCCGTCCGTCGCACCCGTCCGCCCGTCGGCTCCCGTGTCCCCGCCTGCGTCGCGCTGGGCGGTCAGCGCCGCAGGGGGCGGCGGGACCGCGACCGTCGCCTCATCGCGCGCGGGCCCCGTCGCACCGACCGCATCGGGCGGCGCAGGCGGCCTCGCGACTTCGCCCGTCCCCGACGCGCGCTCGTCGGGCGCGCCGCTCCCGAGCGGAAACGCGTCCCGCAGCCAGTCGACCTCCGCCACGCTCCAGGGCACCCCGAGACCCGAGAGCTCGATCCGCCCTTCGGCCTCCAGGAGCCCGCGCGCGGCGAGGTTCTTCAGTTCCTGCTCGGTGAAGGGGCCCGAACGGCGCCCGCGGGGGTCGGTGTAGTGGTAGAGGTCGGGCATGGGGCGCGGTCGTTGGGATCGGACCCGCGACATTTCGCGGACTCGTGCGTCCCGCGTCAATTCAGGTCCTGCGGCGCGCCTTCGCCCCGCGCCGCGACCGCATCAATCCAGGTGACGAAGCGGCGGGGATTGGACTTCCCACGATCCCGCGCTATCTTCCGCCCTGGAGAGAGGGCGCAGGGTTCGAAGACCTCCGCGCGCGCGGCTTCCGGGTGACCGGCGGTCGGGCGCGCGACGGGCGTCCTCGGAGCCGCCACGACGGGCCGCGTCCCCACGCCCGTCCGCCGCCCTCCGCGCCACGCGACTTCGAAGGTTTCCCGCCGCGACCGTCCCCCCGACGCGTCGTTGTCCGTCCGTTCGTGTCCGTCCGTTCCCGTCCGGGCACGACGCCTCGAGGCGTCGCGTCCATGTCCCCTCGCGCGCCGTTCCCAGGCGTCGTTCCACCCTCTATCGGAGAGAGCAAGCATGTCCCTGCGTTCCATCGCCTCCATCGCCATCGTCGCCGCCGCGACCTCGACCGCCGGTGCGGAACTCATCGCCGGCTGGGAGATCGTCACCGCCTTCCCGACCGGAGCGGGCAATGTCCCGACCGGCACGACCTACACCGTCGGCGCCGCGAACCTCGGCGCGAACGCCGTGGGTTCCGAGCTCCTCTCGGTCCACCAGCTCGCCGCCGCGACCTACACCTCGCCCGCGGGCAACGGCTCGCAGTACGCCTTCTCGAGCAACAACTGGCTCACGGGCGACTACTACGAGGCGCGCGTCTCGACCCTCGGCTACTCGGGCGTCGAGCTCAGCTGGGACCAGGCCCGCAGCTCGACCGGCGCCAAGCAGTTCGAACTCATCATGAGCGTCGACGGCGGCTCGAACTGGACGACGGTCCTCGCGACCTACGACGTCCTCCAGTCGGGTGGCGGCGGAGCCCCCGGCACCTGGTCGGCGAGCGGCGCCTACAACCCGATCTACACGACGGTCGCGAGCCTCGGCGCGATGGCCGACAACCAGAGCGAGGTCATCGTCCGCTGGCGCGCGCTCGTCGACGCGGTCTCCTCGACCGGCGCGTACGCCGCCTCGGGCTCGGTCCGCATCGACAACGTGATGTTCAACTCGATCCCCGCCCCGGGCGCGGTCGCGCTCCTCGGCCTCGCGGGCCTCGCCGCCCGCCGTCGCCGCTGATCGGCGCCGACGCGGATCCAGACAACGCATGCGACGCGGGACCGGCCAGACGCCGGTCCCGCGTCGCGTGTCATTCCGCGAACCGCCGCCAGCCGTGCGTGCCCGACGTCTTCAGACGTCGGAACATCGGCCGCATCGATCACAACGATCTCCGAGGAAACCGCCCCGCACGCGCCGCGGCCTCAGCACGGCCCCCAGACGCCGAGCAGGACCGCGAGGTCGGCCGCGTCGACCTGTCCGTTGCCGTCGAGGTCGGCGCCCTTCGCCGCCGTGCCCCACGCGCCGAGGAGTTCGGCGAGGTCGGCCGCGTCGACCGACAGGTCGCCGTTCAGGTCGCCCGTGCACGACTCGGGCAGCGTGAAGCGGTCGATCCAGCGGAAGCTCGTGCCGATCTGGTTCACGATGTTCTGGTTGGTCGCCGTCTTGATCGCGATCCGGTCGATGCGCGTGCCGCCCGTGTAGAGAAGGTCGCCGTTGTCGAGGAGGTAGCAGCCGCGCGGCGAGAGGAAGACCTCGGGACTCGCGTACGCGCTGTACTGGAAGCCGAGCGAGTCGTAGAAGTAGATCCCCCACGGCGCGCTGAACCCCGCGGCGAGCCAGTTGCCGCCCGCGATCGGCTGCATCTGCTGCGGGAAGTTGATCCCAAGGAGACCGTCCGAGGTGTGGAACGGCGTCGGTTGGATCGCGCCCGTCGCGGTCACGATCTCGATGTCGTCGGTCGTCGAGTTCCCGACGAGGAAGCCCGATCCGAACGGCTGGATCCCGCGCGGATCGCCGCGGTCGAGGAAGTCGCAGAAGACCTCGGGCGCGCCGCCCGCGAGGTTCACGCGGAAGATCTTGCGGTTCCCGACCGAGGTGAAGTAGGCGAAGCCGTCCTTCACGCAGATCCCGTACGCGCGGTCGACGCCGTGTTCGGGGCCCGCGATGGTGCGGCGGTAGTTGCCGAAGCCCGAGTACTCGAAGACGGCGTCGCGGTTCTCGTCGGTGACGAGGAGCGTGCCCGTTCCCGACGGGATGATCTGGATCGGCTGCGAGAGGAACGCATCGGGCCCGATGAAGGCGTCGTCGAGGATCGATCCGTCGACGGGGCTCGCCATCCAGATCCGGTCGTTGCCCGAGTCGGGGATGAGGAGGACATCGGTCGCGTGGGCGCCGGTCACGGCGAGGAGCGCGCCGCAGGCGATCGCGCCGAGGGACGGCGTGGAGCGGCGGGCGCGGATTCGGCG
>JBJOHC010000300.1:0-6348 GCA_046047955.1 Planctomycetota bacterium | reverse complement strand
AAGGTCGCGTGCCACGCCGCGGTTCGAAGCGGACAGGGGGAGATTCGAACTCCCGATACGGGGAAACCCGTATACAGCATTTCCAATGCTGCTCCTTCAACCGCTCGGACACCTGTCCAGGTGATCGAATGGGCGGGTAGTGTAGCGGGAGCCATGTCGAAGGCGAAGCCGCGCGCACAGGCCGAAAATCCCGACGAATCGTGCGCCGCGCCTCTCGTGGCCGCGTCGCGCCGCCTGTCTCGCGCGCTCGCGGGCGCCGCCTTCGCCCCACCCGTCGCCCATGTCTACAACCCGCTCGCCTACGCGCGCGAGCCGCACGAGCGGTACCTCGCCCTCGCGCGCGCGCCGGTCGACGCGCTCTTCGTCGGGATGAACCCGGGGCCCTTCGGCATGGCGCAGACGGGCGTGCCCTTCGGCGAGATCGCGGCGGTGCGCGACTTCCTCGGGATCGACGGCCGCGTCCGCGCCCCGCGCGACACGCATCCGAAGCGGCCCGTCGAGGGCTTCGCCTGCACGCGCAGCGAGGTGAGCGGCCGGCGCTTCTGGGGCCTCATGCGCGAACTCTTCGGAACGCGGGAGCGGTGCCTCTCGCGCGTCTTCGTCTGGAACCACTGCCCGCTCGCCTTCGTGTCGCCGACGGGCGCGAACATCACGCCCGACAAGCTGCCGCGCGCCGAGCGCGACGCGCTCGAGGCGCCGTGCGACCGCGCGCTCGCCGAGGTGGTCGCGGCGCTGCGCCCCCGCATCGTGATCGGCGTGGGTGGATTCGCGCGCGCCGCGGCCGAGCGCGCCCTCGGTGGGCTCGCGACGCCGCCCGCGTTCGGGCAGATCCTCCATCCTTCGCCCGCGAGCCCCGCCGCGAATCGTGGCTGGGATGCGCCCGTCCGCGCGGAACTCGTCCGGCTCGGCGTCGTCGCCAAGTAGCATGGCGTGCATGACGGCCCGAGCCGCGACGACCGCCACCCCGATAGGCCGCCAGCTCGCCGAATTCGCCGCACTCCCGCCGCGCACGCTGCTCGCGGTCGCGGTCGCCGCGCTCGGCTACTTCGTCGACCTCTTCGACCTCGTCCTCTTCTCGATCCTGCGCGTGCCGAGCCTGCGCGCGATCGGCATCACCGATCCCGAGGCGCTCACGACGGTCGGCAAGCGGCTCCTCGACATCCAGCTCGTCGGCATGCTCCTCGGCGGCGTCGCCTTCGGCATGCTCGGCGACCGTCTCGGACGACTGCGCACGCTCTTCGGCTCGATCCTCCTCTACTCGCTCGCGAACCTCCTCAACGCATTCATCACCGACCTCTGGCAGTACGAGGTGCTGCGATTCGTCGCGGGCTTCGGGCTCGCGGGCGAACTCGGTGCGGGCATCACGCTCGTCGCCGAACTCCTGCCGACGCGCCTTCGCGGGATCGGCACCACCGTCGTCGCGACCGTCGGACTGACGGGCGCGGTCGCGGCGGGATTCGCGGGCACGGAACTCGCCTGGAACCACTGCTACCTCCTCGGCGGCGGCATGGGGATCGCGCTGCTCGCGCTCCGCGTCGGCGTCGTCGAGAGCGGGCTCTTCATCGAGACGCGCGGAAGTACGGCGAAGCGGGGGAATCCGCTGCAGCTCCTCTGGCCGCCGCGGCGGTTCGTCCGCTTCGCGACCGTGATCCTCGCGGCGATGCCGATCTGGTTCGTCGGCGGCGTCATGTTCATCTTCGCGCCCGAGATCGGTCGCGCGATGGGGATCGCCGAGCCCATCCTTCCCGCGAAGGTGATCTTCTGGGCCTACCTCGGCGTCGTCGTCGGCGATGTTGCGAGCGGCGCGCTCTCGCAGTTCCTCGAGAGCCGCACGCGCACGATCCTCGTCTTCCTCGCGCTCCTCTCGGCGTCGATCGCGGTCTTCTTCGCGGTCGCGCCGCGCGGCGCGCAGCCCTTCTACTGGGCGATGTCGCTCGTCGGCGCGGCGACGGGCTACTGGGCCGTCTTCGTGACCACCGCGAGCGAGCAGTTCGGGACGAACCTGCGCGCGACCGCCGCGACGAGCGCGCCCAACTTCGTGCGCGCGCTCGCCGTGCCGATCACCTCGGCGTGGCTCGCGCTGAAGGGCGTCGCCGCCGCGGACGGCGGCTCGACGGGTCTGGGCGCGGTCGACGCGACCTGGATCCTCGGCATCGTCTGCACCGCGATCGGCATCCTCGCCGCACTCGCCCTCGACGAGACCTTCCACCGCGATCTCGACTACCTCGAGCACTGAACGATGCACGCTCCGCACCTCTTCGTCGCCACCGCGCTCGCCGCGTCCGCCCTCGTCGCCACGACCGTCGCCATGACCGCCGACACGACCGCCGTCGCCCCGCCCGACCCCGCGGCCGCCGCGCGATTGCCCGATCCGTCGCGCCTCGCCGCGTTCCACGAGCTTCTCGCGGGCGAGCCGCATGTCGCGGGCACGCCCGGCGACGCGCGCCTCATCGAGCGGCTCGCCGCGGAGCTGCGCGCGATCGGCGAGGGCGTCGAGGGCTGGACGGTCGAGGTCGAGGAGTTCTTTCCGTATCTCGCGCGGCCCGTCTCGGCGAAGCTCGGGATCGTCGGCGTCGAGCTCGGCGAAGGCGACGCGACGAACGGGGATGGTGCGCCGCCCGCGTCCGTGCGGCGCGGCGTCCTCCCGCTGCGCGTCGTCGAGCCGAACCTCGCCGTCGATCCCGCGACCGCGCACCCCGACCTCGACATCGCGTGGAACGCCTACGCCGGTTCGGGCACGGTCGAGGCGGGCGTCGTCTATGTGAACTACGGTCGCCGCGAGGATTTCGAGCGGCTCGCCGCGCTCGGCGTCGATCCGCGCGGGAAGATCGCGATCGCGCGCTACGGCGGGAATTTCCGCGGCTACAAGGCGAAGTTCGCCGAGGCGGCGGGATGCGTCGGACTCGTCATCTACACCGATCCCGCCGATTCGGGTTCGGGTCGCGGGAAGACCTGGCCCGAGGGTGGCGGATGGGCGAATCCCGAGTGCGTCCAGCGCGGATCGCTCGGCACGCTGCCCTGGACGGGCGATCCGCTCACGCCCGGGCGATTCGCCTCGAGGGACGCCGAGCGGCTCGATCCCGCCGAGGTCGCGCTGCCGCGGATTCCCGTCCAGCCGATCGGCTACGGCGCCGCGAGCGAGATCCTCCGCCGGATGAAGGGCGCGCCCGCGCCCGCCGAGTGGCGGGGCGGATTGCCGTGCGACTACGCGCTCGCCGACGATGCGCTGCGCCTGCGCCTCGAGGTCGAGCAGGCCCGCGAGGTCGTCCGCACCGCGAATGTCCTCGCGCGACTCCGCGGCACGACGCGGCCCGACGAGGAGGTCGTCGTCGGCTCGCATCACGATGCGTGGTGCTTCGGCGCGGCCGATCCCGCCGCGGGCACGATCTGCACGCTCGAGGCGGCACGCAACTTCGCCGCGCTCACCCGCGATGGCGCGCGTCCGGCGCGCACGCTCGTCTTCGCCTTCTGGGGCGCCGAGGAGTACGGCATCATCGGATCGAGCGAGTTCGTCGAGGGTGGCGGCGCGGGGCCGAACACCGTCGCCTACCTCAACCTCGACATGGCGGCGATGGGGCTTCGGCCGGGAGGCGCGGTGAGTCCGACGCTGCGCCCGCTCGTCGCGCGCGCGCTCGCGGCGGCGCCCGGCCCGCGCGGCGAGGGGACCGCGCTCGACGCCTGGTCGCGCGGCGGCGACGGCGCGCCCGCGTTCGGCGACCTCGGCGGCGGCAGTGACCATGTGGGCTTCTGGTGCCACGCGGGCGTGCCGTCGATGTCGCTCTCGACCGGCGGGAGCGAAGGCACCTCGTACCACTCGAACTACGACACCGTGGCCTGGTACCGCGCCGTCGTCGGCGACGACTACGCCGCGGCGCGACTCCTCACGGGCATCGTGAACGCGATCGTCGCCGAGCTCGCGCGCGGCGACGCGGGTCACGCCTCGCCACTCGCCCTCGTCGAGGATTGCGCGCGGCAGGCGCGCGCGCTCCGCAACCGGAGCGACGCGCTCGGGTTCGCCTCCGACGACCCCGTCCGGCGCGACCTCACGACGCTCGTCGAGCGCTTCGAGGCGCTCAGACCGCTCGCGGCCGCGGTCGAGCCGCGCCTCGGCGAACTGCCCCGGCCCGTCGTCGACGCCGCGCTCGCGGCGATGCGCGCCGCATGGCTCACCCCCGCAGGCCTTGAAGGCCGCCCGTGGTTCCGGAACCTCTACGCCGCGACCGACCGCGATTCGGGCTACGGCACCTCGCCCTGGCCGCTCGCCCGGGAGAATCTCGAGGACATCGCGCGTGGCGTGCCGGGCGCGCGCGAACGCTGGTCGCGCACGCAGTCGGCCTATCTCGGCGCATGGGCGGGGGTGCTCGGGGCGCTCTCGGAGCTCGCCGAGGCGCTCGACCCATCCGAAGACTGACGGTCTCCGCCATTCTCGGACGCGGATCCGTCCTGCCGCCCGCATCCGCGGACGCAACACGCCTTCCCGCCCGTTTCATCGATGAATTCGAACAGCCGTGCGACGAATTCGTCGTATCTTGCGAAGAGAACGGACCCCGCCCTCGACCGCTCGTCGGCGGCGGAGTTCCGCTCTCCACCAATCCAAGACGCTTCGCGCGGGGTCCGACCTCGGTCGGCCGCCCGCAAGACCCGCATGAGGAACCTCGTCCGATGAAGAATCTGCTCGCCGCCGCCGCCATCGCCTGCTCGACCCTCGCCCTCGCCCCCGGCGCCGAGGCGCAGGTCACCCCGGTGCGCACCGTCCGCGTCGCGACCGGCTTCACCTACCCCGTCTTCGTCACGCACGCGCCCGGCGACACCTCGCGCCTCTTCATCGTGCAGAAGGGCGGACAGATCCGCATCTTCGACCTCACGACGAACACGCTGCTCGGGACGCCCTTCCTCTCGGTCACCGTCTCGGGCGGCACGAGCGTGAGCGACGAGCGCGGCCTCCTCGGCCTCGCGTTCGACCCCGACTACGCGAACAACGGCCAGTTCTACGTCTACTACACGGGTCCGAGCACGAACGTCCTCGCGCGCTACACCGTGTCGGCGGGCAATCCGAACGTCGCGAACCCGACCGGCCAGATCATGATGAGCTGGTCGGATCCCTACACCAACCACAACGGCGGCTGGATCGGGTTCGGTCCCGACGGCAACCTCTACGTCGCGGTCGGCGACGGTGGCAGCGCGAACGATCCCGGCAACGTCGCGCAGAACCTCACCTCGCGCCTCGGCAAGATGCACCGCATCGCGCCGTCGGTCGGAGGCGCGGCGCCCTACTACACGATTCCCGCGGGGAACCCCTACGCCGGCGGCGTGACCACCGACGACACCGTCTGGTCGTACGGCCTGCGCAACCCGTGGCGCTGCTCGTTCGACCGCGCGAACGGCGACCTCTACATCGCCGACGTCGGCCAGAACGCGATCGAGGAGATCAACTTCCAGAAGGCCGGCAGCGGCGCGGGCCGCAACTACGGCTGGCGCTGCACCGAGGGCACGAGCTGCACGGGCCTCTCGGGCTGCACCTGCAACGGTGCGACCCTGACCGCGCCGATCCGCACCTACACCCACACTTCGGCGGGCGGCTACTCGATCTCGGGCGGCTACGTCTACCGCGGCTGCGCGTACCCCGAGCTGCAGGGCACCTACTTCTACGCCGACTACGTGACGAACAACGTGTGGAGCTTCCGCTACGACGGCGCGACCCTCACCGACTTCACCTCGCGCAACACGCAGTTCACCCCGTCGCTCGACGGGCAGACGCTCAACCAGATCGTCTCCTTCGGCGAGGACGCCAACGGCGAGGTGTATGTGGTCGACCAGGGTTCGGGCGGCACCTCGGGCCAGATCTTCAAGATCGTCGCGCCGACCGGCGACACCGCGTGCGAGCCGCCGTGCGAGCCGTCCGACCTCGATTGCAACGGCGTCGTGAACGGCGCCGACCTCGCGCTTCTCCTCAGCAACTGGGGCGCGGCGGGCACGGGCGACATCGATGACAACGGCATCGTGAACGGCGCCGACCTCGCGCAGCTCCTGAGCAACTGGGGCTGAGTTTCCGCGGTCAATGAACGAATCCGCGCGGGGCCTTCGGGCCCCGCGCGGTCGTTTTCCCGCGGCGCGCCGCCCGAGCGCGCGCCACCCTCGGCTACCCTGCGCGCGTGGAAGCGATCCTCGCCATCTTCTCTCCCGAGAACCTCCTCGCCTTCCTCACGCTGACGGCGCTCGAGATCGTCCTCGGCGTCGACAACGTGGTGTTCATCGCGGTGCTCTCGTCGAGGCTGCCGCCCGAGAAGCAGCATCTCGCGCGGCGCGTCGGCCTCATCGGCGCGATGCTGATGCGGATCGGCCTCCTCC
>JBJOHC010000299.1:0-7597 GCA_046047955.1 Planctomycetota bacterium | reverse complement strand
CCGTCGGCGAGACCGCGCGTGAAGGTCGTCTTGCCCGCGCCGAGTTCACCCGAGAGAAGGATCCCGACGGCGCGCGGATGGGCGGCGAGCGAGCGAAGCAGATCGCCGAGGACGAAGCCGAACTGCTCGGTTTCGGCGGCGTCGCGCAGATGAAAGGAGAGCGGCGCGGGTGCGCGCCCCCCGACCTGGGAGCGCATCGGTTCGGCGGGATCGTTCATGCGGAATGTGTCGATGGACTTTGTGTTCGTGGGCTTTTGAAGGCCTGAACTTTGAAGGCCTGAACTTTGAAGGCCTGAACTCTGAAAACTGGGCTTTCAAAGCACCGTGCTTCGGGACGCTTGAAGCGTTCGGTCGAATGGATCGGAACGCCGCGCGCGCGATCAGAGTTCATGCTCGAACCCCATGGAGCGCGCCTCGACGGCAGGCACGCCCTCGAGCGCACCGCGGACGAGGACCGCGGCGCGCCCCGCAACGACCGTTCCGATCCGCGTGACGCGCACGCCCTCGATCTCGCGCGGAACCGCGCCGCGCGCGGTGAAGGCGAGTTCGTAGTCCTCGCCGTCCCGCAGAGCATCCTCGGCGGTCGCGCCTTCCGCAAGCGGTAGCGCGTTCGCGTCGATCTCGATCGAAACGCCCGAGCCGCCCGCGACATGTCCGAGGTCGCGGCCGAGTCCATCGCTCAGGTCGATCATCGCGCCGAGGCGATCGCCGAGCGTGCGCGCGAGCGCCTGTCCGACCGCGATCCGCGGCGTGAAGTCGAGATGGCGGCCGAGCCCCGTCGCCCGGTCCCACGCCCGGCCGAGGGCACCCGTCGCGTAGACGCCGTCGCCCGCGCGCGCGTCGCGTCGGGTGGCGATCCGCGCGGTCGCGTCGACGGGCGTCGCGAGGATCGTGACCGCGAGCGCGAGCGGCGCGCCGTGGGCGACCGCGGTCGTGTCGCCGCCGACGAGCGGCGCATGCCATGCCTCGGCCGTCTCGCGCACGCCGTCGAGGATGCGCGCGATGCGATCCCCGTCGAGTCCAGGCGGGACGAAGAGGCAGGCGAGGGTCGCGAGCGGCCGCGCGCCACCCATCGCGGCGACATCGCTCAGGTTGCGGAGGACGGCCTTTCGCCCGAAGACGAAGGGATCGCAGCCCGCGGGCACATGCACGCCCTCGACCACGCTGTCCGCGGCGGCGAGGAGCCGCGACGCCGCACTCGTTGGAAGCGCGAGCATCGCCATGTCGTCGCCGGGCGGGATGAGGACGCTCGCGGGCAGTCGCCCGTTCTCGGCGCAGATCCTCCGGACGAGTTCGAATTCACGCATGGTCGTCGGCTTTCCTTGCGGCGTCGCATCGGTCCGCTTCGCATCGCTCTTTCGCGGCTTCGCCTCTGGCGGAGCCGAGGCGCGTGCGTTCGACCCGCGCGAGATTCACCACGCGAACCGCACCACCAGCTGCGTCACCGCGAGAGCGTAGACCCCCGCCACGAGGTCGTCGACGAGGATCCCGACGCCGCCCTCGAAGCGCTGCCAGCCGCGTGCGGGCGGCGGCTTCAGGATGTCGAGCAGTCGGAACGAGAGGAACGCGATGGCGCAGGTCGCGGCGATGTGCGCGGGATCGCGATCCCAGGGAAGCCAGAGGAGCGCGATCGCCTGGCCCGCGACCTCGTCGGAGACGACCGCGCCGGGATCCTTCTTCCCGACGAGCCGCTCGACATCCGAGCCCCAGAGGAGGCACGCCACGCCGAAGACGAGCCCCATCGCGGCGACCGCCATGTCGATGGTGCGCCCCCCCGTTCCCGCGAAGGCGAGCGCGCCCGCGAGGACGACCGGCGGCAGCGAGCCCCAGGTACCGGGCGCCGGCCGAAGGAAGCCGAGTCCCATGCCCGTCGCGAGCCAGGTGCCGGGGCCGAGTTTCGGGATGCGGGCGCCGCGCGTCACGCGGCGGCTCCGTCGGCGGCGTCGAGGGGAAGCTTCATGGCGCGGAGAACATACGAGACGGCGCTGAGGATCGTCGCCGCCATCGTGGTCCAGATCGCGATGTCGCGGAGGAGGAGGGTTCCCTCGGCCGGGTCGGTGCGCGTCGCCGCGAAGACGCACCAGGGGATGCAGAAGCTCTGGACGACCATCTTGATCTTGCCGCCCCAGTCGGCGCCGAAGGCGATGCCGCGCGACTCGGCGTAGGCGCGCAGGCCCGTGACGAGGAACTCGCGGACGAGGATGACGACCACCATCCAGGCCGCGATCCCCGAACCCTGCATGGGCGGCGTCGCGAGCGGCGCGAACGCGGGCGACGCGAGGTAGATGAATCCTCCGAGGACGAGCACCTTGTCGACGAGCGGGTCCATCAGGCGGCCGAAGACGCTCACGACCTTCCAGCGCCTCGCGAGGTAGCCGTCGAGGACATCGGTCGCTGCTGCGAACGCGAAGAGGATGCCCGCGATGAACCCCGTCGTCTCGACATCGGGCGCCGTCCGGTCGATGCGGTCAGCCATCACGAAGAAGGTCGCCGCGAGGACGAGTCGCCCCACGGTGATCGCGTTGGGGAGCGCGCGGCGGAGGGGGGACGGCATGGGCGGGATCCTACCCCTCCCGAGCGCCCCGTCGGCAGGCGGGTTGGTTGCGGGATTCCATCGCGAGCCATACATTCCCCCGATCGTCTCCGCAGCCCGCGGGGGCGGTATTCGTCGGTGCCTTGCGGCAGCGATGACGCCCGCTCCGGCACGATCCGGCGCGCGGCGATGACCGAGAATCTCCCGCCTCGCGAACGGCCCGCCGAGCCGAGGCACCATCCGCGCCTGCCGACCGCCGGTCCTCCGCACCACCGGCACTTCCACGCCAGACACGCGAATTCCGTTCGCGACACACCCGCGCCTCATCCGCGACACCCCGAGAACCCTGCATGGATTGCGCCCCCCTTTCGTCCGCCCTCCTCGACGCCGCGTCCGCGCCGCTCGCGTGGATGACCGGCCTCCCGGGCTGGATGCCGCTCCTCGCCGCCGATCCCGCCGGCGAGTCGCTCGCCGCCCGCGCGCCCGCGCTCGCGATCGTCGCCGCGGCGGCCGTCTGCGCGGCGGGTCTCGCGCTTCTCCTGCGTCGCGACCGCCGTGGATTCGGCGTCGCAGGCGCGGTGATCGGGCTCGCGGGCTTCGCGATGCTCATGGTCGAGGCGCTCCGCGCGGTCGAGACCTCGCTCGAAGGCACGGGATTCCCCCCCGTCTTCCCCGTCGTCTTCGGGCTCGTCGCGACCTTCGGTGCGGTCCGGCTCGTCACGCACACGCGTCCCGTCCTCGCCGCGCTCTACTTCATCCTCGTCGTCGTCGCGACGGCGGGCATGTTCCTCCTGCTCGGCGCGGAGTTCATGGCGTTCTCGCTGATCATCGTCTACGCAGGCGCCATCCTCATCACCTACATGTTCGTCCTCATGCTCGCGCAGCAGTCGCCCGTCGCGGGCGTGGGCGACGCGTGGTACGACCGCATGCCGCGCGAGCCCGTCTCGGCGGTCGTGGTCGGGTTCATTCTCCTCGCGACGCTCGGCGACGCGCTCCTTTCGCCGGCGGCGAAGGAGTCGCGCGCGGAAGGCTCGATCGCGTCGGCGGAGGCCGGCCGCGACGACGCGTTCGCGCGCCTCGTCGGCATGCCGAAGCTCCTGAAGGAGACCGCGTCCGACGCCTTCGCCGCCCAGTGGAAGGCCGAGACCGCCGACGCGCCCGGCAATGAGAATCGCGGCGAGGTTCCCGCCGTCGAGTCGGTCGAGGTCGACGCGAGCACGCCGCGCACGGTCCGCCTCACGCTCGCGGGCGGCGGCAGCGAGACGGTGGCGATCCCCGACGACATGCTTCCCGACAACGCGCGCCAGGTCGGCGTCGACCTCGTGTCGCGCTTCCCCGCGGGGCTCGAGATCGCGGGCGTCGTGCTCCTGATGGCGCTCTTCGGCGCCGTCATCCTCGCCCGCAAGCAGATCGAACTCGGCGAGGACGAGCGTCGCTCGCTCGCTGGCATGCGCCGCTACTCGATCGACGCAGACGGCCCCGGCGCCGGAGGTGCCCGATGAACCTCTCCGACTCGTTCCCGCTTCTCCTCGCCTCCGACCAGTCCGCCGTGAACGCGGCGCTTCTCGTGAGCGCCCTCCTCTTCGCGACGGGCCTCGTCGGATTCCTCTCCCGGCGGAACATGATCATCATGTTCCTCTGCACCGAACTCATGTTCCAGGCCGCGGCGCTCGCGATGATCGCCTTCGGAAAGGTGCATCACGACGTATCGGGGCAGGTCTTCGTGATCTTCATCCTCACCGTCGCCGCCGCCGAAGCGGCGCTCGCGCTCGGTCTCGTCGTCCTCCTCTACAGGAAGCGCGAGACGCTCGACTCCGAGGCGTGGAGCGAGCTGCGCGAGGCCTGAGTTTCCGATTCGACGAAGCCCCGATTCGCCGGCATCCGACCGATCGTGCGGCAACGACCTGACCGCGACCGCCCCGAGCCGGCTTGGCCAGAGCCGGCGAACTGAAGCGCCAACCGAAGCATCGACATGATCGAAGCCCCCACCACCGCCCTCCTCGCCGCCACCGAGGCCACCACCGCGATTCCCGCGGCGGTCGAAGGTCTCGATTTCGGCTGGGCAGGACTGATCCTGCTCTTTCCCGCCGTTTCGGCCGCGCTCTGCGGACTGATGGCGGCGATGCGCGTCCGCAGCAAGCTGCCCGGCGCGGTGACCGCCGTCTCGCTTCTCGCGGCGTTCGGCACCACGCTCGCGCTCTACCTCAACTGCCCGCAGGACGCGGCGCGGACCATCCATCTCTTCGACTGGATCGACTTTTCGTGGAAGGGCGGATCCTCGGAGGGCGCGTCGCGCTTCCTCGCGCCGTTCGCCCTCTACGTCGACTCGCTCACGCTCCTCTGGATGCTCTTCGTCACGGGCCTCGGCTCGCTGATCGCGATCTACGCGACCGAGTACATGGAGCACGACACGGGCAAGGGCTACACCCGCTTCTTCGGCGCGGTCAGCATCTTCCTCTTCGCGATGGGCTCGCTCGTCATGGGCGGGAACCTCATCCTCCTCTACCTCGGCTGGGAAGGCGTCGGTCTCGCGAGCTACCTCCTCATCGGCTACTACTCGTTCAAGCCGAGCGCCGTCGCCGCGGCGAAGAAGGCGTTCATCATGAACCGGATCGGCGATCTCGGGCTCGCGCTCGGGATCTTCCTCATCTGGTGGAACTACGGAACGGTCGAGTACGCGGCGCTCTTCGAGGCGCTGCAGGCGGGCGGCGACGCCGTCGCCGGCACGAGCGAGTGGTCGAAGGCCGCGATTCCCTTCTGCCTCATGCTCGGCGCGTTCGGAAAGAGCGCGCAGCTTCCGCTCTACGTCTGGCTTCCCGACGCGATGGAGGGACCGACCCCGGTCTCTGCGCTCATCCACGCGGCGACCATGGTCACCGCGGGCCTCTATCTGATCGCGCGCCTCTACCCGCTCTTCGAACTGCACCCCGCGGCGCTTCCGACGGTCGCGTGGGTCGGCTGCCTCACCGCGCTCCTCGCCGCGACCATCGGCATGGCGCAGTACGACATCAAGCGCGTGATGGCGTACTCGACGGTGTCGCAGCTCGGCTACATGTTCCTCGGACTCGGCGTCGGCACGACCTTCGGCGCGGTCTACCACGTGTTCACGCACGCGTTCTTCAAGGCGCTCCTCTTCCTCTGCTGCGGCGCGATCATGCACGGCATGGCGGGCCAGCTCGACCTCCGCAAGATGTCGGGCCTGCGCAACGTGAAGGGCTTCGCGATCATCAGCTGGACCTTCCTCGTCGGCTGCCTCTGCCTCGCGGGATTCCCCTTCACCTCGGGCTTCTTCAGCAAGGACTCGATCATCGCGGAGGCCTTCGCCTCGGCCGATCCCTCGATGAACCTGCTCGGATGGATCGCGGTCTTCACCGCGTTCCTGACGGCGTACTACACCTTCCGCGTGTGGTTCCGCGTCTGCGGTGGTCCGGTGAAGTACGAGCCGGGCGACGAGCTGCACGGGCATGGCGATGACGATCACGGTCACGATGCGCATGGGCATGACGCGCACGGGCATGGCGGTCACGGGCACGATCACGGGCACGATCACGGGCACGGCGAGTGGCACCCCCACGGTCCGCGCCTCGCGATCAACGGCGTGCTCCTCGTCATCTGCCTCGGCGCGATCCTCGCGGCGGTTCCCGCCTACATCGCGATGTCGGGCGGGCACAACTGGGTCGAGGACATGGTCCGCCAGTCCTCCGCCGTCGGCGGCGTCTCCGATCACCACGCGCACGGCGCCGAGCACGCGCACCACGCGCTCTCCTTCACGGGCATCGCCGACGTCCACAAGGCGACGAGCATCGTCGCGAGCGCCGCGGGCATCCTCGGCATCCTGGTGTCGCTCTACTTCCACCTTCTCAACCGCGGCGCGGCGGACAGCCTGCGCCGGCGGCTCCTCTCGAACGGACTCACCCGCTGGCTCCCGCTCGCGATGGAGAACAAGTGGAAGGTCGACGAGGTCTACCACGCGCTCTTCCGTCTCCCCGCGTGGGTGCTCGGCCATGTGCTCCACTTCCTCGACAAGTCCGTCATCGACGGCATGCTCGTGAACGGCACGGCCCGCATTCCCGCCGAGCTCGGACGCGTGTTCCAGCCCCTCTACAACGGCGCGCTGCAGGGCTACGCCGCGACCATGGCGGGCGGCGTCGCGCTGATCGCCGCGTGGGTCTTCTGGCTCTGGCTCTCGGGCTGGTGATCGCGCCCCTCCTTCGCAACGCACGACGAACGACCCCGCACGGACCGATTCCCCGATGCTCGCCACCCTCGCCTACCTCCTGATCCTCCTGCCGATCGTCGCCGCCGCCGCGGTCGCGCTCGGACCCTCGCGCCTGGCGAAGTGGACCGCGACCTTCGCGACCCTCGTCGTGTTCGCGGTCTCGCTCGCGTTCGCGTTCGACTTCCCGGGGTGGAGCGACGGCTCGTTCGCCCCGACCGACGCGTCGATCGCGGTCATGCCGTCGCTCGGCGTGGCGCTCTCCCTCGGCACCGACGGCGTCGGCGTCCTCCTGATCCTCCTCACGACCTTCCTGATGCCGCTCGCGATGATCGGCTCGTTCACGGCGGTCACCGAGCGCGAGAAGGAGTACTACGCCTGGTTCATGCTGCTCGAGGCGGCGATGCTCGGCGTCTTCCTCGCGAAGGATGCGATCGCCTTCTACACCGCGTACGAGTTCACGCTCGTCCCGATGTACTTCCTCATCGCGATCTTCGGCGGACAGGACCGCCGCGCGGCGAGCGTGAAGTTCTTCCTCTACACCTTCTTCGGGTCGCTCCTGACCCTCTCGGGCATCATCTACATCGCCGCGCAGAACGCGGCCGAGACGGGCGCCTGGAGCTTCGATCTCGCGACGCTCGCGAACTTCTGCTCGACCTCGCTGTCTGCGACGCAGCAGTACTGGATCTTCATCCTTCTCATGGCGGGCTTCGCGGTGAAGGTGCCGTTCTTCCCGGTCCACACCTGGCTTCCGCTCGCGCACGACCAGGCGCCGACGGCGGGTTCGGTCATCCTCGCGGGCACGCTCCTCAAGCTCGGCACCTACGGCGTCTACCGGATCGCGCTCC
>JBJOHC010000298.1:0-10393 GCA_046047955.1 Planctomycetota bacterium | reverse complement strand
AGGAGGCAGACGTAGAAGATGACCGCCGCGAGCGGCTGCTGCACCAGGTTCCACTGCCCGCCGAGCTGCTGCCCGACGATCTCGTACGGCGCGAAGGTGCCCGCCGCGAGGACGACGCAGAGGAGCGTGAGGCCCATCGGGATCTCGTACGAGATCATCTGCGCGCTCGCGCGCAGGCCGCCGAGGAACGACCACTTGTTGTTGCTCGCCCAGCCGCCGAGCGACACGCCGTAGACGCCGAGCGCCGCGGTCGCGAGGAGGTAGACGACGCCGATGTTGATGTCGGCGCCGATCAGGCGGACGGGGTACGACGCACCCGCGACGCCGATTCCGAGCCACTGGACGAGGCCCGTGAGGTCGATCTCGCCCGCCCAGGGGATGACGACGAAGCCCATGATCGCGGGCGCGACGATGAAGCCCGGCGCGAGGAAGAAGAGCGCCTTGTCGACCCCCTTCGGGTTGTAGTCCTCCTTCACCATGAACTTGATGCCGTCGGCGATCGGCTGGAGGAGCCCGAGCGGGCCGACGCGGTTCGGACCGAGGCGGTCCTGCATCCAGGCGCTGAGCTTGCGCTCGAGCATGATGGCGTAGGCGCAGCCGCCGAGGATCACGTGGACCATCGCGACGATGAGCCCCACGTTCACGAGGAGCTGGACGACGTCTGGAGTCAGCTGGAGGTTGAGACCGGAGGCCATGGGGCGCGCAGTCTAGCGTCCCCGACCGACCATCGCGGCTGCCCGAGGGGCTCCGATGCGGCCGCAGCACCGCCGCGCGGGCCGTGGGGCGGCGTCGCCGCGGGGCCGGGCCGACCGGCGGGTTCGACGCGATCCGTTCGACGCGGTCAGTTCGTCACGAGCTCCGCCGCCGCCCGCTCGGCCTTCGGCCGGGCGAGGTGCGGGAAGTAGTCCTGCGTCGCGGTCACGGTCCACGCCCCCGCGCGGAGCGCCGCGATCGCGTCGACGGTCGCCTTCGCGGCCGACATCGTCGTGATCATCGGGATGCCCGCGCGGACGGCGGTGGCGCGGATGCGGCCCTCGTCGGTGCTCGCGCCCTTCCGGGTCGGCGTGTTGATGATGAGCTGGATCTCGCCGTTCGCGATGAGGTCGAGAACCGTCGGGCGCGCACCCTCGCTGAGCTTGTGGACGGCCTTCGTCTCGACCGAGTAGCCGCGGAGGAACTCGCTCGTCCCGCGCGAGGTGAAGACCTCGAAGCCCATCGAGCGGAGGTCGCGGGCGATCTCGACCGCCTCCTCCTTGTCGCCGTCGCGGACCGAGATGAAGACCGCGCCCTTCACGGGGAGGTGGATGCCCGCGGCCATCTGCGCCTTCGCGAAGGCGATCGGAAGCGAGCGGTCGGCGCCCATGACCTCGCCGGTCGAGCGCATCTCGGGCCCGAGGACGACATCGACGCCCGGGAACTTCGCGAACGGGAAGACCGACTCCTTCACCGACGAGAAGCCGGTGTCGGGCAGCTCCTTCATCGCGAGCGCCGTCAGCGAGCGGCCGAGCATGACCTGCGCGGCGACGAACGGCCAGGCGACGCCCTTCGCCTTCCCGACGAAGGGCGAGGTGCGCGACGCGCGCGGGTTCACCTCGAGGATGAACACCTCGCCGTCCTTCACCGCGTACTGGACGTTCATCAGGCCGCGGACCTGGAGCCGCTCGGCGAGGCGGCGCGAGGTCGCGCGGATCTCCTCGACGAGCGCCTTCGGCAGCGCGAACGGCGGCACGACGCAGGTCGAGTCGCCCGAGTGGATGCCCGCCTCCTCGATGTGCTCCATCACGCCGCAGACGAGGGCGCGCGGCGCGTCGGTGTCGTGCGCGACCTGGTGGGCGCGCGTCGAGGCGCTCGGCTCGAAGTCGGCGACGACGTCGACATCGACCTCGGTCGCGTCGTTGAGGAAGCGGTCGATGAGGACGGGCGCGTTCGCGAGGTCGCTCACATTGACCGCGGTCGTCATGTAGGTGCGCAGCGCCGCCTCGTCGGGGCAGATCTCCATGCCGCGGCCGCCGAGGACGTAGCTCGGGCGGACGAGGACGGGGTAGCCGATCCGGCCCGCGATCGCGACGGCCTCGGCGAGCGAGCGCGCGATGCCGCTCGGCGGCTGCTTGAGGCCCATCTCGTCGAGAAGCGCCTTGAAGCGGTCGCGGTCCTCGGCGAGGTCGATCGAGTCGAGGCCCGTGCCGACGAGCGGCACGCCCGCCTGCGCGAGCCCGTGCGCGAGGTTGAGCGGCGTCTGCCCGCCGAACTGGACGATCGCGCCCGCGACCTTGCCCGAGCGGTCGGCGCGGTCGACGCCGCCGCCGTTCAGGCGCTCGACCACGTTGAGGACGTCCTCGAGGGTGAGCGGCTCGAAGAAGAGGAGATCGCTCGTGTCGTAGTCGGTCGACACGGTCTCCGGGTTCGAGTTGATCATCACGCTCTCGAAGCCCATCGACTCGCAGGCGAACGCGGCCTGCACGCAGCAGTAGTCGAACTCGATCCCCTGCCCGATCCGGTTCGGACCGCCGCCGAGGATGACGATCTTCTCGCGGTCGGTGACGCGGATCTCGTCGTCGAGGACCTCGCGGCCGTCGACGGTGAAGGGCGCCTCGTAGGTCGAGTAGTAGTACGGCGTGACCGCCTCGAACTCGGCCGCGCAGGTGTCGACGAGCTTGTAGACGGGCTCGATGCCGAGCCTCTTGCGGTGCGCGCGCACGGCGAGGATCGACTCGGTCGAGATCTCGCCGAGGTAGAGGTTCGCGAGCTGCGCGTCGGAGTAGCCGAGGCGCTTCGCCTCGAAGAGCGTCTCGCGCGGCAGGTCCTCGAGCCGCGCGACGCGGCAGAGTTCGTCCTCGAACGCGACGAGCTGGCGGAACTCCTCGAGGAACCAGGGGTCGATGCGCGTGTACTCGTGGATGCGCCCGGCGCTCCAGCCCATCTTGAACGCGTAGCGCACGAAGTAGAGGCGGCCCTGCGAGGGAACCGCGAGCTTGCGGATGAGCTTGTCCTCGGCGATCGGCCACTCGACGGGCGAGCGGTCGGCCGCCTGCAGGCCGCCCGCGAGCTCCTCGGCGCTCGCGCGGCGCGCGGCGAGCCACTTGTCGTTCCGGTCGAGGCCGAAGCCGAAGCGCTTCACCTCCATCGAGCGGATGACCTTCTGGAAGGCCTCCTTGAAGGTGCGGCCGATCGACATCGCCTCGCCGACCGACTTCATCTGCGTGGTGAGCGTCTCGTCGGCCTCGGGGAACTTCTCGAAGGTCCAGCGCGGCATCTTCACGACGACGTAGTCGATCGACGGCTCGAAGCAGGCGCTCGTCGTGCCCGTGATGTCGTTCCCGAGCTCGTCGAGCGTGTAGCCGACGGCGAGCTTCGCCGCGATCTTCGCGATCGGGAAGCCCGTCGCCTTCGAGGCGAGCGCGGAGCTGCGCGAGACGCGCGGATTCATCTCGACGACGACCATCTCGCCCGTCGCCGGGTCGATCGCGAACTGCACGTTCGATCCGCCGCACTCGACGCCGACCGCGCGCATGATCGCGAACGCGGCGTCGCGCATGCGCTGGTACTCGCGGTCGGTGAGCGTCATGATCGGCGCGACCGTGATCGAGTCGCCCGTGTGGACGCCCATCGGATCGATGTTCTCGATGCCGCAGACGATGATGCAGTTGTCGCGGCGGTCGCGGACGACCTCGAGCTCGTACTCCTTCCAGCCGAGGACCGACTGGTCGATGAGGACCTGCCCGATCATGCTCGCGGCGAGGCCGCGGCGCACGATGTCGTCGAACTCCTCGCGGTTGTAGGCGATGCCGCCGCCCGAGCCGCCGAGGGTGAAGGCGGGACGGATGATCGCGGGAAGGCCGATCTCTTCGAGGAAGGCGTGCGCGTCCTCGAGGTTCGTGACCGTGCGCTGGACGGGCTGCTTGAGCCCGAGCCCCTCGACGATGCGGCGGAACTCCTCGCGGTCCTCGGCGCGGTGGATGACGCGGCGGTCGGCGCCGATCATCTCGATCCCGTGCTTCTCGAGGACGCCGCGGTCGAAGAGGGCGCACGCGCAGTTGAGCGCGGTCTGCCCGCCGAGGATCGGAAGCAGCGCGTCGATCGGCGTGCCGAGCGACCTCTCCTTCTCGATGATCTTCTCGACCGCCTCGGGCGTGATCGGCTCGATGTAGGTGCGGTCGCTGAACCCGGGATCGGTCATGATCGTCGCGGGGTTCGAGTTGACGAGCACCACGCGGTACCCCTCCTCGCGCAGGCTCTTGCAGGCCTGCGTGCCCGAGTAGTCGAACTCGCAGCCCTGTCCGATGACGATGGGGCCCGAGCCGATGATGAGGATCGTGTGGATGTCGTCGCGGCGAGGCATGAGCGTCGTCGGTCGGGGGGACCGTCCTAGGCGAGGGCGGGAGGGCGAGGGCGGCAGGATGGTGGCGGCGCGCCGGCAGGCTCCGTTCGCGGCGGGGCCTGCGCAAAATCGGAACGAGGATAGCGGAAACGGCGTGGCGCGGAGGCGATCGGACGCGGCGCCCGCGCGAATTCGCGGCGCGTCGCGGGCGCGCGCGGATGCCGCGCTTGACGCGTCGACACCACGGGGCGACCGTACGGCTCGGAGACCCCGCGCCGATGTCCACCCTTCCATCCGCCATCGCCGAGGTGCCCGCGATTCCGCCCGGAGTCGCCGCGATGCTCCTGCTCGCCGCGCTCGTCGGACCGCCCGTCGCCGTCGCGCTCCTCGCGCGCAAGGTCGGCGAGCGGCTCTACCCGAACGACCCCGTCGTCGGGTGGCTGCGGCTCGCGAGCCTTCCTTATATACGCCTCTTCCAGCGGGCCACCTTCGAGGGCCGCGAGCGCATTCCCGCGCGCGTCGGACCCGAGGGGCTCGTGGTCGTCTCGACGCACGGCGCGGGGCTCGATCCGGTCGCGATCCAGTCGGCGATGCCGCACCCGATCCGCTGGATGATGAGCGCCGAGATGATGTACCCGTCGCTCGGCTGGTTCTGGCGGCGGCTGCGCATCATCCCCGTCGCCTTCGACAACCGCGACGCGGCGGCGCTCAAGACGGCGATCGACCATGTGCGCGGCGGCGGCGTGCTCGGGATCTTCCCCGAGGGGACGATCGAGCGGCCCTCGAGGCAGTTGCGGCCCTTCTCGGGCGGTCTACGGCTCATCCTCGCGAAGACGAGGGCGCCCGTCCTCGTCGTGGCGATCGACCCGGGCATTCCCGCCGAGACCGCGTACGCGGCGCTCCTCCGCCCGACGCGACCGACGCTGCGCTTCCTCGCCGTGATCGAACCAGGCCCCGACGGGCACGCGCGCGACACGGCCGAGCGGATCTTCACGCTGGTCCGCGAGCGGACGGGCTGGCCCCTGAACGACGCGCCGCTCGAACCCGCCGACCCCGACGCGGTCGAGCGCAACCTGCGGGCCTACGCCATGCGCGCGTGACGGGCGCGCGGGGGCCGTAGGATGCGGCGATGATCGCCCGAATCGAAGGAACCCTCGTCGACATCGCAGGCGGCGTCGCGGAGGTGCGCGCGGGCGGCGCCGTCGGCGACGGGCTCGTCTACGAGGTGCTCGTGCCCGCCTGCGACGCGGGCGAGCTCGCGATGCGCGTCGGGCGGCCGGTCGCCTTCCACACGCTCCACTACCTCGAGAGCCAGGGACAGGGCTCGCACTTCGTGCCGCGGCTGATCGGATTCCAGTCGCGCGCGCAGCGGGACTTCTTCGAACTGCTGACGACGGTGAAGGGCGTCGGCAACCGCAAGGCGCTGCGGGCGATGCAGGTGTCGCACGCGCGGATGGCCGAGGCGATCGTCGCGGGCGACGCGAAGTTCCTCGCGAGCCTGCCCGAGATCGGGAAGCGGACGGCCGAGGCGGCGATCGTCGAACTGAAGGGAAAGCTCGACGCGTTCGTCGCCGATCCGACGGCGGCGAAGCGCGCGGCGGCGGCGGTCGCGGCGCCGGCCGCGGCGATGCCGGTCGCCGGGCCCGCGGGCGACGCCGAGGAGATCCTCGTCGCCCTCGGCGAGCCGCGGGCGCAGGCGCGGGAGAAGATCGCGCGCGTCGTCGCGGCGGCGGGCGACGCTGGCGCCGGGCTCGGCGCCGACGAGATCGTCACGCGGGCGCTGCGCGCGCGGGGCGTCCAGTGAGGATGGAGGGCGTGGCGTGATTCGCCGCGCGGACTGACCTGCCGCGTGGCGCGGCGCACGCATCGACGGCGTGCGCGCGTGAGATCGAGAGAAACGAACGGAGATTCCCCGTGTCGGATGTGAAGAACCATCGGTATTCGAGCGTGATCGCGGGCGGTTCGGGCACGCGGCTCTGGCCCTACTCGCGCAAGGCGCGGCCGAAGCAGCTCCTGCCCGTCGCGGGCGGGATGTCGCTTCTCGAGCACGCGTGGGTGCGCGTCGACGGGCTCGTGCCCGCCGGGCGGCGCATCGTGTGCGCGGCCGAGGGCTTCCGCGGGCAGATCCGCGACGCGCTCGCCGGGCTCGACGACGACAACTACCTCGGCGAACCCGTCGGTCGCGACACGATCAACGCGGTCGGGCTGATCGCGTTCGTCCTCGCGTCGCGCGATCCGCACGCGGTCTTCTGCGTGCTCACGGCCGACCATCTCATCGAGCCCGCGGACCTCTTCCGCGCGCGGCTCGAGGAGGGATACCGCGTCGTCGAGGCCGATCCGTCGCGGTTCGTGACCTTCGGGATCCGCCCGACCTTCGCGGCGACGGGCTACGGCTACGTCGAGCGCGGCGAGGCGATTCCCGGCTTCGACGAGGCGTACCGCGCGAAGCGGTTCGTCGAGAAGCCCGACCGCGCGCGCGCCGAGGAGTACCTCGCGGCGGGCACCTTCGCGTGGAATTCGGGCATGTTCGTCTTCCACGCGCGCACGATGTGCGACGCGATCGCGCGCTTCAAGCCCGAATCGGCCGCGGGTCTCGCCGAGATCGCGGCCGCCTACGACACGCCCGCGCGCGCCGAGACGCTCGCGCGCGTCTACCCGACGCTGCCGAAGACGAGCATCGACTTCGGCGTGATGGAGCCCGCGGGCCGCGATCCCGCGCTCGCGGTCTGCACGCTGCCGATGGAGCTCTCGTGGCTCGATGTCGGCAGCTGGACGAGCTACGCCGAGACCGTCGCCGCCGACGACGCGGGCAACCGCTCGAACGCGCACTGGGTCGACGCGGGTTCGCGCGGGATGCTCGTCGTCTCGGACGACCCGTCGCATCTCGTCGCGACGGTGGGCTGCGAGGACCTCGTGATCGTCCACACGAAGGACGCAACCCTCGTCTGTCCGCGCGCGGCGGCCGAGCGCGTGAAGGAGGTCGCCGAGCGCGTGCCCGAGGCGTGGCGCTGATGGCGCGCTGGCTCGCGATCGATCTCGGCGACAAGCGCACGGGTTTCGCGGCGGGCGACGAGATCGTGCGGCTCGTGCAGCCGCTCTTCGTCGCCGAGGCGCCGTCGCGCGCGGCGCAGCTCAAGGCGGCGCTCCGGGCGATCGACGAGTACGGACCGAACGGCGTCGTGATCGGGCTTCCCTACAACATGGACGGCACCGAGGGCCCGCGCGCGAAGCTCGTGCGCGCCTTCGCCGACGAGCTGCGCGCGGCGCTGCCCGCGTTTCCGCGCGTCCTGATCGAGTTTCACGACGAGCGGCTCTCGAGCTTCGCCGCCGAGGAGCGGCTGAAGCGCTCGGGGCGGACGCATGGCGAGAAGAAGGCGCTGCGCGACGCGCTCGCGGCGTGCGCGATCCTCGAGGAGTTCCTCGTGGCGCGGTACGGGCCGGTGGGCGGCGTGCGCGTGGGTGAGGACGGGGATCATGGGGTGGAGGACGACGAGCAGGAAGACGAGCAGGAAGACGAGCAGGAAGACGACGAGCACGACCTCGGAGCCGGCGACCGTTGACCGCGGTCACCGCCCAGTCGTCGCCACGGTCGCCGTCGCGGTCGCTCGCGCTGACCGCCGAGCAGCGCGCCGTCGTCGACGCGCCCGATGACGCGCACCTCACGGTGCTCGCGGTCGCGGGCAGCGGCAAGACGACGACGATGGTGCACCGCCTCGCGGAACTCGCGCGCCGCGGCGTCGCGCCCGCCACCATGCGCGCGGTGATGTTCAACAAGGCGGCGCAGCGCGCGTTCGAGTCGCGGCTCGCGGCGCTTCTCGCCGAAGCGGGCGCCGATCCGCGCGCGCTGCGCGTCCAGACCTGGCACGCGCTCGCCTTCGGCATCGTGCGCCACCTCGAGGAGACGGACGCCGTCGAGCGCATGCCGCTCGCGACCGAGGAGGGGCGCATCCTGCGCGCCGTCGCCGAGTGCGTGCGCGAGGAGTTCGCCGAACGCGCCGAACGGCCCGCCGAGGACGACGGCCGCGATCCCGAGCGCTGCCTCGCGGCGATCCGCGAATGGAAGTCGATGCTCGTCGCGCCCGCGCGCGCGGGCCACGCGTCGGACGACTTCCTCGTGTCGGTCTACGCGCGCTTCGAGCGCCTGCGCGCGCGCGAGCGCTTCCGCACCTTCGACGACCTCGTGCGCGACGCGGTCGAGGCGCTCGAGGCCGATCCCGCGCGGCGCGGGCTCGCGGACCGCTTCGAGCATCTCGTCGTCGACGAGTTCCAGGACTGCGACCACGGGCAGTTCCGCCTGCTCGAACTCCTCGCGGGAACGCGCGCGCGCGTGACGGTCGTCGGCGACGACGACCAGACGATCCACGAGTGGCGCGGCGCGCGCAGCGCGTTCATCCGCGGCGGATTCGCGGCGCGGTTCACGGCGCATCCCCACCGCGCGTTCGCGCTCACGACGACCTTCCGCTTCGGCCCCCTGCTCGCGGCGGCTGCCGAACGCGCGATCGCGCCCGCCGAAGGCCGCGTCGCGAAGCCGATCGTCGCGGCCGACCCCGCGCAGGAGTCGCGGCTCGTCGCGATCACGGCGTCGGAGGCGCCGTCGTCCGCGAAGGCGGACGCGCGCGCGCACGTCGCGCCGGGCGCGCTCGATCCGCTCGTCGAGCGGCTCGAGACGCTCCTTGCGCGCGGCACGCCCGCGGGCGACATCGTCGTCCTCGGCCGTTCGTGGGCGCAGCTTCTCGCCTTCGAGTGGCGGCTTCTCGCGGCGCGCGTTCCCTTCGCGATGGACGAGCACGCGGCCTTCGCGCGCGATCCGTCGCTCGGACTCCTCCTCGCGTACCTGACGGCGGCGCGCACCTTCCGCCATCCGCTCGACGAGGCGCTCGCGGCGAACGCGGCGCGCCTCCTCAACCGCCCGTTCCGCGGCCTCTCGCGCAAGGGGATCGACATGATCCTGAAGGACGGCGTGCGCGAGGGACTCTCGCTCTCCGACATCGCGACCGACGACGACCTGCAGCGCCTCGCGGGATTCCACGGCGGCGCGCGCGGCGAACTGAAGGCGCTCGGCGCGACGCTTCTGAAGGCGATGCGGCGCGGGCAGTCGGAGGGCGGGGCGGCGTCGGCGATCCGCCTCGTGCGCGCCGAGGTCGATCTGCGCGAGGCGCTCGCCGCGCACCGGAGTCCCGCGAGCGTCGCCGAGTGCCTGCGCGCGTACGAGGTCCTCGAGGACTTCGCCCGCGCCGACGGCTGCGCGCTCGACCAGCTCGAGGCGCGCCTCGCCGCCGTCGACACCACGCAGGGCCGCGCGCCCGCCGACTGCGTGCGCGTCACCACCATCCATCGCGTGAAGGGCCTCGAGTGGGACTTCGTCTTCATCCCCGAGTGCGACGAGGGCTGGATGCCGCTCGCGGGCGACGAGGAGTCGCCCTGCTTCGACACGAAGGATCCGTCGCGCACGCTCGACCGGAGCCCCGCGATCGAGAGCGAGCGCCGCCTCTTCTACGTCGCGATCACGCGCGCGCGCACCGCGTGCTTCGTCGGCGCGGGCGACGAGGCCGCGCGCTCGCGCTTCCTTCGCGACGCGATCGGCGGCGGCGCGAACACCGGCGCGCGCTGACCGCGCTCACGCCGGCCAGCGCGCGGCGGCGGCGTCGAGGTACCAGCGCATCTCGCCGCCGATCGGGGCGACGCCCTTGATCGGGATGTCGCGCGTGTCGTCGGCGCCCGTCGCGATCCGGTGCACCATCGGCGCCTTCTTCGCCCCGAGGACGAGCGCGCCCACGAAGCGCGACGCGTTCAGCAGGCGGTAGGTCATCGTGAGCCGGTCGGGCGGCGTCACCTCGGGCCCGCGGTTGAAGCACGCGAGGCGGTCGTCGACCGACAGCGCGGCCGAACGCGGAAAGAGGCTCGCCGTGTGCCCGTCGTCGCCCATCCCGAGCAGCACGAAATCGAGGCGGTCATGGCCCTTCTCGCGCCAGGCGAGCGTCTCGCGCAGTTCGTCCTCGTAGCGGCGGTCGCCGTCGGGATCGTCCGCGCGCATCGGATGGACCTGCGACGGCGGAATGTCGGAATGCCCGCAGA
>JBJOHC010000297.1:0-30759 GCA_046047955.1 Planctomycetota bacterium | reverse complement strand
GGCGCCACAGGGCGCGCCGCTCCACACGGACTCCAGTTGGGAGGCCTGCGGAACCGAGTCCCGCGGGCCTGGAACACACGATTCACGCCGCCAGGTCCACCAGCCTGGCGGCGCGATCGTTCTGGGGCGCGCGCGGGCGCGTCGACGCGCGATGACACGGAGCGCACCTCGCGATCGATGCGTCCGGTGTTCCGACGTCTGAAGACGTCGGGCACCCACGATCGGCGGCGGCTGGTGGTTTCACTCCCCTGTGATCGATGCGTCCGGCGTTCCGACGTCTGACGACGTCGGGCACCCACGCTCGGCGGCGGCTGGTGGTTTCACTTCCCTGTGATCGATGCGTTCGGCGTTCCGACGGCTGAAGACGTCGGGCACCCACGACGGGCGCCGCCCCCGGCTCCCTCGGAATCGCGGCGGCGGAACCGTCCACCGTTGTAGCACTGGCTACATGTAGCCTATGCTACGGCCCATGCTTCGCCGCCACGCCGTCCGTTCGGTCGCAACCGCGCTTCTTCTCCTTCCCGCGGGTTGCGGCGAAGGGACCTCGCGCGACGGCTCGCCGCGCGAGGAGCGGGCGCCCGTCACGGGGGCGCCCGAGCGCGCGGAACCCGAGAAGCTCCTCCTCGTCGCGACGACGCCGATGGTCGCCGACGCCGTGCGCGCGATCGCGGGCGGCCACGCCGAGGTCGTCGGCCTCGTCGCGCCCGGCGTCGATCCGCACCTCTGGACGCCGACCCGCTCGGACATCCTGCGGCTCCTCGACGCCGACGCCCTCTTCATGAACGGCCTCCTCCTCGAGGGACGCGCGGGCGATGCGTTCGGCCGCGTCGAGGCGTCGGGGAGGCCGGTCGTCCGCCTCGCCGAATCGCTCGACAAGCGCGACCTCCTCCTCGACCCCGCGAACCCCTCGCACTTCGACCCGCATGTCTGGATGGACCCGATCCTCTGGGCGAAGACGGCGCCCGCGGTCCGCGACGCGCTCGTCGCGATCGACCCCGCGCACCGCGCCGACTACGAGGCGAACTGCGCGCGATTCGCCGACGGCGCCGCAGCGCTCGACGCCGACATCGCCCGCATGGCCGCGACGATTCCCGTCACCTGGCGCACGCTCGTCACCGCGCATGACGCGTTCCGCTACTTCGGCAGGCGCTACGGACTCGAGGTGCTCGGCATCCAGGGCATCTCGACCGAGAGCGAACCCTCGCTCGCCGACATCGAGGCGCTCGTCGCCACGGTGGTCGAGCGCGGCATTCCCGCGGTCTTCGCCGAAACGACCGTCGCCGACCGCAGCGCGCGCGCCCTCGTCGAGGGCGCGGCCGCGCAGGGGCACGACCTCGAACTCGGCGCGCCGCTCTACTCCGACTCGACGGGCCCCGCATCGAGCGCCGAGGGAACCTGGCTCGGCATGCTGCGGCACAACGCGGTCGCGATCACGCGCGCGCTCGGGGGGCGGCCGTGACGGCCGGACCGCACGCGCCGCGAACCGATGGCGACGGGCGCGCGCCGCAGGACCCGCGCGGACCGCGCCACGCGACGCACGCCGCGCCGCTCGCGCTCGACGGGTTCGACGCGGGATACGGCGACGGACTGCGCATCCATGACGCGAGGCTCGTCCTCGAACGCGGCTCGCTCACCGCGATCATCGGGCCCAATGGCGCGGGGAAGAGCACGCTCCTCAAGGGGATCCTCGGACTCACCCCCGTCCACAGCGCGGCGCGCGTCCGCATCTTCGGCGAGCCCCTCGCGAGGATGCGCGCGCGCGTCGCCTACCTTCCGCAGCGCTCCGAGATCGACTGGACCTTCCCCGCCTCGGCGCTCGAGGTCGTGACCATGGCGCGCTACGGCCGACGCGGGCTCTTCCGCCGCGTGACGCGCGCGGATCGCGGGGCGGCGCGCGACGCGCTCGCCGAGGTCGGCCTCGACGCCGAGGCGGAGACGCCCGTCGGCGAACTCTCGGGCGGTCAGCAGCAGCGCGTCCTCGTCGCGCGCGCGCTCGCGCAGGACGCCGAACTCCTTCTCCTCGACGAACCCTTCGCGAACATCGACGCCGCGAGCGAGCGCGAGATCGCCCGCGTGCTGCGGCGTCACCGCGACCGCGGCGCCACGATCCTCGCCGTGCACCACGACCTCGCGGGCGTCCGGCGCGACTTCGACGGAGCGATCCTCGTCGGACCGCGCGCGGCCGACGACCGTCGCGGCACCGTCCTCCTGCACGGCGCGGTCGACGCGGTGCTCGACGCGCCCGAAACGGCGGCGATCTACGGGTTCCGCCCCGCGGGCGACGGCGGTGCGCGTCGCGCGATGGAAGAGGGGTGGTCGATCGAAGAGCGGCGAGTCGAAGAGCGGCGAGTCGAGGAGCGGCGAATCGAGGAGCGGCGAATCGAGGAGCGGCGAATCGACGAGCGGCGAATCGAGGAGCGGACCGCGGCGGAACCGCTCCGCGAGGATCCGCGAGTTGAAGGGTCGCAAGTCCACGAGCCGCAAGGCGAAGGCATGCGCCTCGAAGGTCCGCGCATCGAGGACGCCCGCCGCTGATGCCCCCGATCGGCGCCAACACCCTCGTCGTCCTCGCGGGGTGCGTCCTCTTCGGCGCGACCTCGGGCGCGGTCGGCACCTTCGCGCTCGCGCGGCGGCGCTCGCTCGTCGCCGATGTCGCGGGGCACGCGACGCTCCTCGGCGTCTGCCTCGCGTTCCTCGTCGGCGAGGCGACGGGAATCGGCGGCCGAACGCCCTGGCTCCTCTCGCTCGGCGCGCTCGCGAGCGCGCTCGCCGCGACCCTCGCGGCGCCCGCGCTCGCGCGGCTTCCGCGGCTCGGCGCCGACGGCGCGAACGCGGTCCTGCTCGCGCTCGGCTTCGGGCTCGGCGCCGTCCTCCTCTCGCTCGTCCAGAGCGACGCGTCGGGCGCGCAGGGCGGTCTGCGCCGGCTCCTCTTCGGGAGCGCCGCGGCGATGACGCGCGGCGACCTCGCGATGCTCGCCCTGCTTTCCGCGCTCGCGCTCGCCTTCGTCGTCCTCCTCTTCAAGGAGCTCTCGGCGCTCGCCTTCGACGAACTTCACGCGCGCGCGACGGGGATTCCCGTCGCGATCCTCGACGCGGCGCTCCTCGCGCTCGTCGTCGCGTGCGTGGTCGCAGGCATGCAGGTCGCGGGAGTCGTCCTCGTCGTCGCGATGCTGGTGACGCCCGCCGCGGCCGCGCGGCAGGGCCGCGGACCCGTCGCGCGACTCGTTCTGCGCGCGGCCGCGATCGGCGCGGCGAGCGCGGGCGCGGGCGTCGCCCTCTCGCATGGCGCCGCGCTTCCGACCGGCGCGGCGATGACGCTCGTCGCGACCGCGATCTTCGCGGGCACGCTCGCCGCGGGGCGGATGCGCCGCGCGCGCCCGCGCACGAAGTCGCACACAACGCCGCAAACAACGCCAGAAACAGCGCCACCAACACATCCGCGCACGGAGCGGGTCCGATGACGGGCGCGCCGATCCTCGCGGCTTCGCTCGCGGTCGACCTTCCGGCGGTCGTCGCCGCGGTGCTCGCGGTCGTCGCCTGCGGATCGACCGGCACCTTCCTCGTCCTCCGCCGCGAATCGATGACGGGCGACGCCATCGCCCACGCGGTCCTGCCCGGGCTCGTCGGCGGCTACCTCGTGACGGGCACGCGCTCTCCCGCGGCGATGTTCGCGGGCGCGGCGATCGCGGGCGTCGCGGCGGTCCTCCTCGCGGGCCTCGCCCGCCGCCTCGCGCGGATCGAGTCGGGCGCCGCGCTCGGCGTCGTCTTCACCGCGGCGTTCGCGCTCGGCGTCGCGATGCTCGAGACCTCGGGCGCGCGGCAGGTCGATCTCGATCCCGACTGCGTCCTCTTCGGCTCGCTCGAGACGCTCTTCTTCGTCCCGCCCGCGGGCGCGCACTGGACGGCGGGCGTACCCGCGCCGCTCTGGACGCTCGCCGCCGCCGCGCTCGGCGCGCTCCTCTTCACGGTCGCGTTCCTCGACCGCCTCGCCGCGCTCGCCTTCGACCGGACGCACGCCGAACTGACGGGCGCCGCGCCGCGATGGCTCGACCACGCGCTTCTCGCCGCCACCTCCGCGGCGGTCGTCGCGAGTTTCGAGGCGGTGGGAACGGTGCTCGCGGTCGCGCTCGTCGCGTGTCCCGCGCTCGCGGCGGCGCCGTTCGCGCGGAGCGCGCGCGGGCAACTCGCGATCGGCCTCGCGATCGGCGTCGGGCTCGCGGTCGCGGGCTACGCGCTCGCGGCGGGCGCGGACCGCGTCTTCGGCGCGCCGCACGCGCTGAACGCGGCGGGCATGATCGCGGCGCTCCTCGCGCTCGCGGTCCCCGTCTCGCATGCCGTCCGCCGCGCGACGCGCGGTCGCGCCGTCAGCCACCCTGCGGGGTGAGCGACCAGTCCTTGCGGTCGGCGTCGTTCGACCAGCTGCGCATGTCGTCGAGCGCCTCGGGCGTGCGCGCCTCGGCGTGGCCGTCGGCGAACGAGACGACCGCCTCGCCGCCGTGACGCGCGCTCAGGTTGCCGCACGAGGCGGGATCGGCGGGGTCGTACGCGGCGGCCCACTTCCGCTCGTTGAAGAAGGGCGGCAGCACGCGGAAGTAGCCCTCGGTCACCTCGGACGAACCCGAGCCGGGCGCGCCGTCCTGCCCACGCGCGCCCGCGAAGACGACGAGCGACGCGGGCCGCGAGATCTCCGAGAGGCGCGTCGCGTAGAACTTCCCGAAGACGCCGAGGAAGGCGTTCGAGAAGCCGCCGTAGCTCTCGTCGCCGCCGACGAAGACGCTGTTCAGGCCGAAGCTCGGGAAGACGCTCGTCGCGTAGAGGTAGCTCGAGTAGTCGCCCTGCTCGAGCTCGCGGAGCGTGCGCTCGTGCTCGCCGAGGTAGATCGAGCCGAGGTTGTTGCCGAGGTAGGGCGCGAGGCGCCAGACCCAGCGGTTCGCGGTGACGCCGATCGTCTGCGCGGCGATCGGCTCGCGCTGCGCGTCGTAGGCGGGCAGGCCCGAGCGGTAGCCGGGAAGGAGCGCGCCGCCCGCGTCGTCGGCGTACAACTGCCAGGCGCCCGCGAGCGTGCGCGCGGCGGCGATCTCCCGCGCGCGGTCGGCGGCGGCGCGCATCCGCGAGATCGTCGGCAGGAGGAGCGCGAGGATCACCGCGAGGATCGCGAGGACGACGAGGAGTTCGACGAGCGTGAAGCCCGCGAACTCGGCCACCCGCCGCAGCGGGCAGCGGCCGCCGCGCGCGCGCTCGGCGAGGACGCGCAGCGGACAGCGGGCGACGCGCGGGCGAAGGGCGCTCGATGGGATGGAGGTCGGAGCGGGCATGGGAAGCGGTGCGGTCGCGAAGGATCTTCGGCGCGCGTTTCGGACGCGTGAACCGGCAGTGTGGTCTTCGCGCGAATCGGTTCGCGGAACGCGTCCGACGACCGAAAACAACGCGAACCCCGCGGGTTTCTCGCTTTCGCCGCGAAACTCGGCGGGTCGCGCTCGCCCGAAGGGGCGCACAGTCTACGCTCGGACTCCCGAGGCCGCCCCGCACGGATCCCGCGGACGGCGACGCTTCGACCGACCCCTCCCGCCGCCCTTTCGACCCGATCCCGCATGCGCTCACGAACCACCGTCCTCGCGTCGCTTCCGCTCGCCGTCGCCTTCGCGTCCGCGGCATCCGCGGACACCTACACGGCGTCCTACGCGGGACCGACCCTCGACCGCTGGAACTACCCGTTCAACTCGACCCCGGGCACGCGCCCCGTCGCGTCGACCTTCGGGAACGAGCCGGGCAGCCCGCTCTTCGACAACCGCGACGGGCAGTTCGTGATCGGCTTCGACACGGGCGCCGACATCCCGACGGGGCTCGGTGCGAGCGCCTACGGCATCGTCTCCTGCACGGTCACGCTCACCTTCGCGAACAGCTTCGTCGCCGCCTACGACCCGACGGTCGATCCGTTCACCACCTTCCTTCCCGAGAGCGATCCCGCCTATGTCGCCGACGCCGATCCCGGGCAGCCGATCGAACTCTTCGGCGCGGGCTTCCGGAACGGACTCACGCGCGCGACCTGGACCGAGACGACGCCGTTCGCGCCCGCGGGCGCGCTCGACCCGTCGATCCGCAGCATCTTCGCCGCGGGTGCGGGACGGAAGGGCGCGCTCGTCGACGTCTCGAACTCGGTGCGCGAGCGCTGGACGCCCGTCCCCTTCGCGGTCGGCGTGATCGACGGGCTCGAACCGGGCGACCTGATCGGCGAGGGCACGGTCATGCGCTTCGACCTCGATGTCGCGAACGCGGCGGTCGCGGCGTATCTGCGCGACTCGCTCGACGCGGGCCGCCTCCTCCTCACCGCGACGAGCCTGACCAAGGTCGTCCAGCAGGCGGGCGACTTTCCGCTCTTCTACTGCCGCGAGAACGCGCTCGTCCAGGTGCTCGGGTTCGGCGGCGCGACGCTCGACCTCGTCGTCGAGACGAACGCCTGCGCCCCCGCCGACCTCGACTGCAGCGGCACCGTGAACGCCGCCGATCTCGCGATCCTGCTCGGCGAATGGGGCACCGCGGGCGACGCCGATCTCAACGGCGACGGCACCGTCGAGGCGCAGGATCTCGCGATCCTTCTCGGCGCGTGGGGCTGAGAGGAGACGCGCTGAGAGAAGACGCGCTGAACCTGCGGTCCGGCGCGGGATCCGCGGTCAGGCGAAACCGCGGCGGCCGTACGCGACCTGCGCGGGCTGCACGCGGCGGCGCACGCGCTCGGCGACGCTGAAGAGAACGCGCTCGACCTCCGTGACCGCCATCTCGAGGACCGCCGCGATCTCGGCGATCGTGAGTTCCTCGGTGTAGCGGAGCATGAGGACGAGCCGCTCGCGGCGCGAGAGCTCCGAGATCAGATCACGCACGAGCGGCGCGCGCGACGGCGCGACTCCCCCTTCGGGCTGCGTGGACGCGGCGTTCGCCGCGGGCAGGTCGACCTTCGCTTCATCCTTGCGGGTCATGGCCCTTCCTTCCTGCCGCCATCCATGGCGACTCGGGGAAGATACCTCTTCGCGGGAAGGCTGCACGCGCGCGGCGATCGGGGCGCGGGGCGCCGTCAGCCGGCGGCGACCTTCGCGACCCCGAAGAGGGGCAGGAGAAGCGCGATCGCGACGCCGCCGAGCACCACGCCGAAGGCGAGGATGAGGACGGGCTCGAGCATCGAAGTGGCCTGTTTCAGCGCGGTTTCGAGGTCCTCCTCGGCGAAGTCGGCGGCGCGGCCGAGGACCTCGGGGATGCGCCCCGAGCGTTCGCCCGCCGACACCATCGCGACCACGGTCGGCGGCAGGAGCGGCTCTTCCCGCAGGGCTTCCACAAGGCTTCCACCGTTCCGGAGACGGGCGTCGACCGCGGTCCAGAAGCGCTCGGTGCGGGCGCCTGGGACGAGACCGCGGCAGATCGCGATCGCATCGAGGAGGTGGATGCCGCTCGCGAGGAGGGTCGAGAGCGTGCGCGCGGTGATCGCGACGAAGGCGAGCCGCGAGAGTCGGCCGAGGACGGGCGCGCCGAAGCGGATCCGGTCGGCGAGCCGCCGGGCGCCGTCGGAGCGCCGGAAGAGGGCGATGGCGACGGCGAGGATGGCGGCGGCGGTCGCGAGCACGGCGCCGTGCCCGCGCACGAGATCGCTGGCCGCGAGGAGGAGGCGTGTCGGCGCGGGCAGCGTCGAACCGCGTTCGGCGTAGATCGCGGCGAAGCGCGGCAGGACGAAGACGAGGAGCGCGAGGACGATCGCCGAGCCCGTCGCGAGCATGAAGACGGGGTAGCTCGCGGCGGCGCGCAGCTGGCGGACGAGCCGCTCCTGACGCTGCAGGTGATCGGCCGCGCGGAGGAGCATGACGCCGGGCTGACCCGACGATTCGGCCGCACGCACGAGGGCGACGACGATCGGCGGCACGACGGCTCCCTGCGCGGCGAGCGCCTGCGAGAGGGGCGCGCCCGCGCGCACCGTCTCGGCGAGCGAGGCGACGAACGGACGGAGCTCGGCGCGCACGCCTTCGTCGGCGGCGGCGTCGAGCGCTTCCGAGAGCGGCACGCCCGCCTCGGCCATCGTGCCGAGGTGGCGGCAGAGGGCGGCGATGTCGCCGCGCTTCGGGCGGCTGCGGCCGCGCCAGCGCGCGGTGGGCGTCGCGGTCGCGCGCGGCGCGGCGGCGGTGTCGGCGGTGGCCCCTGCCTCGCGGCCGACCGAAAGGACGGTGCGCCCCTCGGCGCGCAGCCGGCGGGCGACCTCCTGCGCGTTCGCGGCGGTCATCGTGCCCGCGACCTCGGCACCCGAGGCGTCGAGCGCGCGGAAGGCGAAGGTGCCGCGCGCGTCGGTCGCGTGCGCGTCGCGCGCGGCCCGCTCGGAGGCGCGGTCGGAGGGCGGAGGGACGGCGGTCGCGCGGCTCATCGGTGGTCTCCCGCACTCACGACGCCGTCGCGAGCACGACCTCCTCGAAGGTGGTCTGGCCGTCGCGGACCTTGTGGAATCCGTCGTCGCGCATCGGCGCGAGTCCCGCGGCGCGCGCGGCGATCTGCAGTTCCTGGAGCGTCGCGCCGCGCGCGACCTCGGAGGCGAAGGCCTCGTCGGGAACGAGGAGTTCGAAGACGCCCATCCGTCCCGCGAAGCCGCTGCCGCGGCAGCGCGCGCAGCCCGCGCCGCGCGCGAAGGCGCCGCATGGTCCCGCGACCGCCTCGACCTCGGCGCGGACGAGGGCGTCGGGCTCGTGGTGCTCGCGGCAGTGCGGGCAGATGCGTCGGACGAGCCGCTGCGCGAGCACGCCGCGCACGACCGCCGCCACGAGGTAGGGCTCGGTGCCGAGGTTGACGAGGCGCGTGACCGCGCTGGTCGCGTCGTTCGTGTGGAGCGTCGAGAAGACGAGGTGGCCCGTGAGCGCGGCCTGCACGGCGATCGCGGCGGTCTCGCCGTCGCGGACCTCGCCGACCATGAGGATGTCGGGATCCTGGCGGAGAAGCGCCCGCAGCGCGGACGCGAAGCTGAAGCCCGCGCGCTCGTTCACCTGGAACTGGTTCACGCCGGGAAGCGTCGCCTCGATCGGATCCTCGACGGTCGAGATGTTGCGCTCGGCGCCGTTCAGGGTCTGGAGGACCGAATAGAGCGTCGTCGACTTGCCGCTGCCGGTCGGGCCCGTCACGAGCGCGATGCCGTTCGGCCGCGCGACGACGCCCTTGAAGCGCTCGAGGAGCGTCGGCGACATCCCGAGCCGCTCGAGCGGCACGAGCGACGCGCGGCTGTCGATGATGCGGATGACGACCTTCTCGCCGTGGCGCCCCGGCATCGTCGAGACGCGGAGGTCGATCGGGCGGCCCTCGAGCATGACATGGATGTCGCCGTCCTGCGGCAGCCGCCGCTCGGCGATGTCGAGACCCGCCATGATCTTGATGCGGCTCGTCATCGCGGCGGCCATCTTCCACGGGAACTCGCCGCGCTCGTAGAGGCGGCCGTCGACGCGGAGGCGGACGCGGAGCCTGCGTTCGCCGGGTTCGACATGGACATCGCTCGCACCCTCGCGCACGGCGTGGAGGAGGAGGCTGTTCACCGTGCGGACGACGGGCGAGTGCTCGGCGACCTCGCGGAGGTCCTCGATCTCGGCGATCTCGTGCTCGATGACGGCGAAGCCCGCGTCGTCGAGCTCGCCGACGATCTCGTCGAGGACGAAGACGTTCGCGGCGGGAACGTACGACTCGAGCGCGTTGCGGATCTCGGCGGCGGTGGTCGCGACGATCTGCACCTCGAGCCCGGTGCGACGGCGGATCTCCTCGAAGAGGTAGAGGTTCGCGGGCTCGGCGACGGCGACGGTGAGCGTGCCGGCGACCTTGAACATCGGCAGCACGAGGTGATCGAGGAGGTACTCGCGCGGCAGCAGTTCGAGCGAGCGCGGATCGGCGAGGCGCGCGATGTCCTTCGCGAAGGGGATTCCGTAGCTCTCGGCGACCGCCTCCATCACCGCGTGATCGGTGGTGAACCCGAGGTCGACGAGCGTCTCGCCGAGAAGGCGGCGGTGGCCGTGCGACTTCTGGTGCTCGAGCGCGTCGACGAGCTGCTTCGGCGTGATCACGCCGCGGCCGACGAGCATCTCGCCGAGCTGGAGATGCGGCAGACGGTCGACGATGGCCTGGTGTCGTGGAAGCGCGCCCATGTCAGGTCACCTCAGGCTCCGCGCCGCGAACTCGACGCTTTCGGCGACGACGAAGCGGTCGGCGAGCCGCGTGACGCGCAGCGCCTCGGTCACCGCGAACGGCGGCGCCGCGAGGCGCAGCGCGCCCCCCGACGACGACACCTCGGCCGAGAGCCAGAGCAGGTCCTCGAGCCCCGAGCTGTCGATCCGCGCCACGTTCGAGAGATCGAGGACGACGCTCCTCGCGCCCGCGGCGAGGCGTTCGGTCACCGTGCGGCGGAAGCGCTCGGCCGCGTCGGCGACGAACTCGCCGCTCGCGATGAGGAGCGCGACCGCGCCATGATCCTCGTAGGAGAGCTTCATGCGGCCTTCCCCCAGCCCTCGCGGCGATCGCGGCGCGTGGCGCGCAGGATGCCGTGGGTCTCGACCTCGTCGCCGCGGCCGTCGGCGGAGACATCGTCGCGGCTCGCGTCGTCGCGGAACCGGATGTCGTCGGCCCCCGCGAACGCGGGTTCCGGCGCGGCGTTCATCTCGTCGTAGCCCGCGAGATCGAGCGCGAGGAACGCGGCGAGGATCTCGGGATCGAACTGCTGCCCCGAGACGCGGCGCATCTCGGCGAAGACCTCGTCGCGCGGACGCGCCGCGCGGTAGACGCGGTTCGAGCTCATGGCGTCGAAGGTGTCGGCGACCGCGATGATGCGCGCGAAGAGCGGAATGTCGCGGCCCGCGAGCCCGTGCGGGTAGCCGCGGCCGTCGAAGCGCTCGTGGTGGTAGCGCACGCCGTCGAGGACCGGCGCGAACTGCGGGATGTCGCGGAGGATGCGCCAGCCGATCTCGGGATGGCGCTTGATCGCCTCGAACTCGCCGTCGCTCAGTCGCCCCTCCTTGCGGAGGATCTCCTCGGGCACGCCGATCTTCCCGACGTCGTGGACGAGCCCCGCGATGTAGATGCTCCTGAGATCCGCGGCCTTCAGTCCGAGGGACTCCGCGATCCGCCGCGAGAGGAGCGCGACGCGCTGCGAGTGGCCGCGCGTGTACGGGTCCTTCGCGTCGATCGCCGAGACGAGCGCCGACATCGCGCCGACGAACATCGCGTCGAGGTCGCGGTAGAGCCGCGCGTTGTCGAGGAAGACGGCGAGATGCCCCGCCGCCGATTCGACGAGCGTGCGCTCGACGCTCGACATCGCGCCGTCGCCGCCCTCGCGGTCGCCCGCGGCGAGGAGACCGAGGACGACCTCCTCGCGCTGGACCGGCGAGAGGACGAACTCCTGGGTGACGCACGGCGCCGCGCGCCCGTCGCCACGCGCGGATTCCTCGAGGATCCTCCGCGCTCCCGCGAGCTCCGCGCCATCGCCGACGACCGCGCCGTCCTCGAGCCCGAGGAGGGACGCCGCCGCGCCGTGGACGCGGAACGCGACCCAGCCGCAGCCGATCGTCCGCCGAACCTCGGAGAGCGTGCGCTCGACGAAGAGCCGGGGCGCGACGCCGACGGCCATCTCCGCGGAGAGCGAGTGGAGGAGGTGGAGCTCCTCCCACGCGACGCCGAGCTGCTCGCTCGCGGACTTCGACGAGAGAAGCTCGCCCTCGTCGCGCGAGAGGATGCGCACGGTGCTCGCGAAGCGCGCGGTCTCGGCGCGGCCGCGGAGCCTGCGCGCGCGCAGGATGCTGCGCGCGATGCCCGCGTCGATGCGCGCGCTCTGCGCGAGATGGAGGATGAGGTCGTCCTCGACGCCTTCGGCGAGGATCGTCACCGCGGCGAACCTGCCGCCCGCGAGCGCGCGGGGAATCCGCGCGGGAACGACGAGGAGACCCGGACGCGGCTCGACGGGCGTCGCGGCGCCGACGGTCCAGCGCGCCGCGGCCCGGGCGACGGCGCCACGCGCGGCGGGCGAGTGGCAGAGGCTGCGCAGGACATCGGTCGCGGGTCCCGGCGGAAACGGATCGGGCACCGACGGATCGACGGGGACGAGGACCGCGTCGAGTTCGCCGAGCGACTCGTGCAGCCGCGTGAGCGCGTGTCGGGTCGCGAGCGTCATGCCGCCCTCCCCCGCGCCTCGCGGCGCTCGGCGAGGAGCTCCTCGACATCGGCGAGGAGCGCGCGCGGCGAGAACGGCTTGTGGACGAGGCGGACGATGTTCGCGGTGACCGACTCGCCTTCGCGCAGAAGGTGCCCGCGCGCGGTGAGCATGAGGACGGGAATCGCGGCGAGGCGCGCGTCGTCGAGCATGGCGCGCGCGAGCGCGAGCCCCGACACGACGGGCATCTGGAGATCGGTGACGACGAGATCGAACGGCGCCTCGTGCGTCGGACGCGCACCGGGCGCCGCGAGCGCCGCGAGCGCCTCCTCGCCGTCCGAGGCCGTGACGACCTCGAATCCCGCGTTGCGCAGCTTCAGCGCGACCACGTCGACGATGTGGGTCTCGTCGTCGACGACGAGGATGCGCGCGTCGCGTCGGTCGGTGTCGTGCATGGTCATGCCGCCTTTCGACCCGCCTGTTCCATCGGGATCGCGAACCAGAAGCGGCTTCCCGCGCCGACCTTCGAGTCGACGCCGATCTGTCCGCCGTGCGTCCTTTCGACAATGTTCCGGCAGAGATTGAGCCCAAGACCCGTTCCCTTGGCGAATCGCTCGTGGTTCTCGACCCTGTAGAACGGGCTGAAGAGCCTCGGAAGCGCGTGCGCGGGGATCCCGAGCCCCGTGTCGCGGACCGAGACGACGACCGCGCGCGCGAGCCCGTCGACATCGACCTCGACCTCGACGCGGCCGCCGTTCGGCGTGTACTTGACGCCGTTCGAGACGAGATTCACGAGCACCTGCTTGAGGAGCCCGCGGTCGCCCTGCGCGATCGCGCCAGGAACGGCGCGCGCGACCGAGAGCGCGACCTCCTTCGCGGCGGCCGACGGCCGCTGCTCCTCGACGCACTCGACGGCGAGCCCCGCGAGGTCGACCGGCTCGGCGTCGGCGCGCGAGAGGCCGCTCTCGATCCTGCGGATATCGAGCATGCGGTCGACGAGCTCGCCGAGGCGGACCGTCTCCTTCTGGATCGTCGCGAGGCACTCGGCGCGCTGCGCGTCGTCGGCGATCTCGCCGTCGGCGACCATCTCGGCGTACGCGCGGATCGTCGCGAGCGGCGTGCGCAGCTCGTGGCTCGCCTTCGCGACGAACTCGCTCTTCATGCGGTCGGCCTCGCGCTCGGCGCGCACGTCGCGGGCGACGATGGCGGCGAACGCGTCGTCGCCCGCCGCGATCGCGGTGACGAAGACGACGAGCGGCGCCGATTCGTCGTCGGCGCGGTGACACTCGATGCGGCGGCTCGCGCCGACGCCGCCTGCGAGCACCCCGCCGACCGCGCGCAGGACCGCGGGCGGAAGCGCGTCGATCGCGCGGCGCGTGCCCGCGGACGAGGCGCCTTCGCCGAGGATGGCGTCGGTCGCGCGGTTCGCGAAGCGCGTCTCTCCATGGGCGTCGACGAGGACGAGGGCGTCGCCGATCGCGTCGAGAAGCGCGCCGCGCTCGCGGTCGCGGAGGGCGATCGCGCGGAGCTCGACGAGGCGTTCGTCGAAGTCGGCCGGAGCGCCGCCGGTGGCTGTGGCGTCGCCGGTGCCGGCCGTCGCGGTGGCGATGCGACCGCGATCCGTGGAGACCGCCGCGACACCGTCGCCCGCACGCGGACGCGCGAGGAGCGCGCCCGCCACGCCGATCGCCGCCGAACCCGCGCCGACGAGCCACGGCGCCATGCCGTCCGCGGCGAAGGTCGCGAGCGCCGCCGCGAGCGCGACCGCGATCGCGGCCGTCAGCACGGCGGGAACCGCCGCGTCACCACCGCCCGCGGCGGTCGCACGTCCGTTCGGGTGTCGCGTCACCGGCATGTCGCCTCCGTCGTCATCCAAGGGTCCTCGCCGCGCGAGGCGGTCGCTGCTTCAACCTGCGTTTGGCTCTCACGGCGGTCGGTCTCGCGTGGCTTGGCTTCTGCATCGATTCGTGCATCGATTCGTGCGTCGATTCATGCATCGATTCATGCATCAACTCACGTATCGCCGCAGGCTGCCTCGAGACGGGCGCGCGCTCCGCGTCCCGGCTCGGCCAATCACTCGCTCGCGTCGGCGAAGGCCTTGCGCGCAACCGTCGACGCGGGGTCGTCCTTGAGCGCGGCGCCGAGCACCTCGAGGCTCTCGCCGCGACGGCCCGCGGCGCGCAGCGCGAGCCCGAGCGCGATGCGCGCGTCGAGATCGCCCGCCGCGCGCGCGACCGACAGCCGGTGCCAGCGCACGGCCTCGTCGGCGCGGCCCGCGCGGTCGGCGACGAAACCGCGCAGCATGTATCCGCGGAAATCATCGGTCGAGAGCGCGACGACGCGCTCGGCCGCGGCCTCGGCGCGCGCGAGGTCGCCGGTCGCGAGGCACGCGGTCGCGTAGTCGCGCCAGGCCTCGGCGTCCTCGGGATAGTGGCGCGTCTCGTCGGCGAAGACGGACTTCGCCTCGGCCATCCGTCCGAGCATCGCGAGCGAGCGGCCCTCGTGCCGGAACACGTCGTTGGGAACCTCGGCGCGCACGCCGCCCGCGGCGCGGACGGCGCCCTCGCGCATGCGGCGCGCGGCGTCGAGCGAGCGCTGCCATTCGCCCGCGCCGAAGTAGGCGCCGACGACCTTCTCGGCGAGGAGCGGCGCCTCGGGCGCGATGACGAGCGCGCGCTCGTAGCTGCGCGCGGCCGCGTCCATGTCGCCCTCGAGCGACGCCACGTCGCCGAGGAGTTCATGGAGCGCGGCGTTGTGCTCGAAGTAGGCGAGCTTCGACTGGAGGAGCGCGCGCGCGTCCTCGAGCCGGCGCTCGGCGACCATGAGTTCGGCGGCCGCGAGCGGATACGCGAGCTTCTCGGCGTCGGCCTCGGTCGCGGCGAGGTAGTCGGCGATCGCGGCGTCGGACTCGGACCAGCGCTGGTGGACGATGCCGCGGAAGTAGTGCGCCTCGGCGAGCTTCGGATCGCGCGCGAGCGCCGCGTCGAACATCTCGATCGCGCGCTCGAGGCGCTTCGACTCGAGCTCCACGCGGCCGTAGAGGCACCAGTAGCGCGCCTCGCCCTCGCTGCGCGCGAGCGCGGCGTCGAGCTCCTTGCGCGCCTTCGCGAGATCGCCCGACTCGAAGGCCTGGCGCGCCTGGTCGTAGTTCACGAGGCTCGTCGTGCGGCGGAAGCGCTCGTCGGCCTCGCGGCGCGCCTCGACGCCCGCGGTGCGCGGCGCGCACGCGGCGACGACGGCGGGGAGTGCGAGAAGGACGGCGGCGCGGATCGAGGGTCGGATGGTCATGGCGTGCTCGCTCGCCCGGCGCGATGCCGCGTCGGGATCAGGAAAGCGGCCGCGCCCATCGGGGCGCGGCCGCGGGTTCATCAGGATGTCGGCCGTTCTCGGGCGCTCATTCAGCGCCGTCGTCGGAAACGCCCGCGATCGCCGAGCGCGACTCCGCGGAGGACTGCCAGGCGCCGCCCGAGCCGTTCGTCTCGCCCGTGCCGCCACCGAGTCCGCCGAGCCACATGCGCCACGACGAGAGGAGGCGACCCATCGGATTCGCGATATCCGACCCGCCGCGCGCCATCGACGCGCCGTCGAGGTCGATCGGGGCGTTCGCGGTCGCGATCGCGCCGCCCGCGGCCGTGGTGCCGTCGGTGCCGAGATCGAGCGCGCCGTTCGCGACGGCGTTCGCCGCGAGCGCCGCCGAACCACCGCCGCCGCGCGACGCCGAACCGCCCGCACCGGCCGATTCGCCCATCATGCGCCGCATCATGCTGCGCTCGTAGTTCGAGTGCGCGGTCGACGCCGATCCCTTGAGCTCCTCGCGCAGCCGGATCATCTCGGGCTGGTTGTGCGAGAGGCGCAGCGAGTTCTCCGCGTGATGGAGCGCGAGCGCCTTGTCGCCCTTCGCGAGCGCGTCGAGCGCCTGCTGGTTCTGCGACTGGGTGAGCGAGTCGCGCGACCAGGGCAGCAGGCCCTCGCGGGAACCGATCTGCACCGCGTCGGCGAACTCGTTCGCCTCGTCGGCCCAGACCTTCGCGATCGAGTCCTTCACGATCGTCGGCGTGATGAGGAAGATGATCTCCTCGCGCTTCAGCTCGTCGTCGTAGCCCTTGAACGCGTTGCCGAGGATCGGCACGTCGCCGAGGCCGGGCACCTGCCGCCGCTCGATGCGGGTGTCCTCCTTGAAGAGGCCGCCGAGAACGAGCGTCTGGCCGTCCTTCACGCGCACGTTGGTGACGATCTCGCTCGTGTCCTCGTTCGGCACCGAGAGCGTCGCGCCCTGCGAATCGGTGAGCGTCTCGACCTTCGCGTCGCTCACGCTCGGCGCGAGCTCCATGCGGATCGAGCCGTCCGACGAGATGAACGGACGGAAGATGAGCTTGATGCCCGCGTCGAGGAACTCGACGGTCTGCGTCGTCGCGGTCTGCGTCGTCGTCGAGGTGAGGTAGCCGACGCGGCGGCCGATGAGGATCTGCGCGCGCTGGCGGTTGAGGGCCATGACCTTCGGCCGCGCGAGGACGGTCGTGTCGGTGACCGAGTCGAGCATGCGGAGGAAGACCGACACGTCGTCGGCGACGACGCCGACGCGCAGCGTCGACGGTCGGTCCCAGCCCGCGACCGCGGTGTTGATCGAGCCGCCCTGGTTGTTCGCCGGCTGGATGCCGCCTTCCGAACCGCGGAAGAGGTCGTTCGCGCCCGAGAGCGGATTGGTGAGATCGGCGAAGTCGAGCTTGCCGATCACCGAGACGTCGACGCCGAATCCGTCGTTCTGCTGCACCTTCGAGCTGACGACCGTCGACTCGACCACGACCTGCGCGGGCGGAGTGTCGATCTCCTCGAGGAGCTTCTCGATGCCCGCGAGATTGTCGGCGTAGTCGCTCACGACGAGCATGCCCTGGAAGGCCCAGCTGTCGCTGCCGCCGTCGTTCGCCGAGGGCTGGAAGCCCTTGTCGACATCGCCCGCGAACGACACCTTGCCGACCTCGGAGAGGAGCGGCGCGATGAACTCGCTCGCGTCGCGGGCGTTCAGGTACTCGAGCGGGAACTTGCGGCTCGCACGCGTGCGGCGCGATCGCTCGAGATCCTCCCACTCCTCGCGGGTGTAGACGTAGATGAAGTTGCCCGACTCCTCGAGCCGGTAGTCGTTCGCGCGCAGGATGACCTCGAGCGCCTCGCCGAGCGTCACGTCGTAGAGGTTCGCGGAGATGGTGCCGCTCACGCCGCGCGAGGGCACGATGTTGCGGCGGCCCTGCATCGCGAGCATCTGCAGCGCCTGCAGCACGTCGGTGTCCTGGAACTGGACCGTGAAGGTCTCGGCGGTCGCGTCGCCCTCGCTCGGCTTCACCTCGGCGGTGCCCGCGGGCGGCGTCGTCTGCGCGAGCGCGGCGCCCGCCGCGGCGAGCGTCGCGACGAAGGTCGCGCCCCGCGTGAGGAATGGCAGAAGCCGCGCGCGGCGGGCGGCGGTCCGGGCAGGCACGGCAGGCAGTTCGTCGTTCATCGGTTTCCTCTCCCGTGCGACACGGGCGTTCCCTTCCTCAGCGCAGGCGGATCTCGAAGATCTCGCCCGAGTGGCCCAGCAGCGCGCTTCCCTCGCGCACCTCGAGCAGCGTGAAGGTCGTCCCTTCGCCGCACTCGATCTCGTCCCCGACGCGGTAGGTCCTTCCGTCGATCACCGCGACGGCGAGTCCCTTGCCGGCCGACTGGAGGCGCAGGCGCTCCGTCGCGCGCCGCGCCGCTTCGATGGCTTCCAGGCGGCGGTCATCGGCCGAGGGTTCGGGCGACTTCGGTCGAGGCTCGGGTTCCGGCGCGGACGGGGGCGGGTCGTTCGGTGTGGGAAACCTGGAGGGGTCGATCCGGAAGGGATCGAGGGTGGCGCGGCCGCCCGTGGGCAGGCCGGTCTCGAGTTCGGGCGGGGCCTCCTCGACCTCGGGGGCCTTCGTGGGATCGTCGGCGATCGCGGTCTTCGGAATGCTCGTCAGGATGCGGATGCGGGCCCAGAGGAGAAGGCCCATCGGCTTCGCCCACGCGACGACCGCGAACATCGCGACAAGCGTGAGCGCGCCCTTGCGTCCGCGCATCCATCCGAGGAGCGAGCCCATCGCGTTCCGCGACCCCGGGGCGTGGCCCTTCGCCGCCGCATGCGAACCAGCGCGCGCCTGCGAATGTCCCGACGGTTGTCTGGCGTTCATCGCTTCCCCTCTTCCTTGTCGCCCGTCGCGGCGGGCGATCCGTAGACGGCGTCGACCTCGATGCGCGCGTCGACCTGCGACGGATCGTCGCCGTCGCGCGGCCGCGCGGGTCGCGCGATCTCGATGCGGATCGGCCGCACGAGCCGGCGGCTCGATTCGGCGCGATCGAGGAGTTCCATGATCCGCGCGTAGGTCGCGCGCATCTCGACGGTGACGGGCATCGCCTCGAGTCCGGGCGCGCCGTCCGGCGTCGCGGGGATGGGATCGCCGGCGACGACCGTCTGCGTGCCGACGCCGTCGCCCGCGGCGACCGCGAGAAGACGCATGAGCGTCGCCTGGTCGCGCTCGGCGGGAATCGTGCGGAGCACGCGCGAGGCCGCGTCGCGCTCGGCGTCGAGCGCCGCCTGCGCATGGTCGCGCTCGCCCGTGACGCGCTCGAGTTCGGCGGCGCGCGCGAAGAGGCGCCCGCACTCGACGGTGCGCGCCTCGGCGCGCTCGAGCGCGGGATGCAGGATGAACGCGACCGCCGACGCGAACGCCGCGACCGACAGGACGCACGCGCCCATCGAGACGCGCGACGCGCGCGAGACCGCCGCGAATGCGCCGTGACGCGGAGCGCGCACCCGCGCCGCATCGCCCGTCGCGTCCGCACCGCCCTGAACGGACCTCGGACCCGTGCCCACCGTCATCGCCCACCCCCTGCCGGATCCACATCCGACGAACCGGCGCCAGCCATGCCCGCGTCGGCCACCGCGCCGACCGCGAGCTCGGGCAGCCGCCAGCGACGCTCGAGATCGACGGTGAATCCGATGCGGAACTCGCGCACGCTCCGACCGAGCATCTCGCGGCTGCGGCTCGACTCGAGGCTCACGCGCGCGACGGGCGCAAGGCCCGACAGGCGGTCGACGAGCCGGCCGACATCGGTCTCGTCGGCGGCGAAGCCCGCGATCTCGGCGCGCAGCTCGCGCGGCGCCGCGCCATCGCGCGCGGGCCGCCGGTTGCGGCGCGCCTCGCCCTGCACATTCGCGTATTCGAGCGCGATCCGCTCGAGCGTCGCGCCTTCGGGAAGCGCGCCCGCGACGGCGCGGATCACGCCCGTCGCTGGGACGGGAACGCCGACCGCGCGCTGGAGATCGAGCGCCTCGGCGATCGCGCCGCGCGCGAGCGCGATGTCGCGGATCTCCGCCTCGATCGCGAGGACGGGAGCGCCCGACGCCTCGGCCCTGGCGAGCATCGCCGCCGAACGCGTCTCGACCCAGTGCCCACCCGCCGCGACGAGCGCCGCGAGCGCGCACGCCCCCGCCGCGACGAGCGAGAGACCGCGCGTCGCGCGGCGCGACTCGATGGCCGCCGCGGTCGCGGCGGGAAGAAGGTTGAAGTCCCGTCCGTTCATGCCGCCTGCTCCCTCCGCGCCTCGCGCCGGTCGCGGCAGGCGAGGCCGAACGCGACCAGCCACGGCGCGAGATCGCCGCCGATTCCGTCGATCCGCCCCGCCGCGCCGAGGAACGACGCGGGCAGTTCGTCATCGAACCCGACGACGCCCGCACGGCACGCCGACTCGATCGTTCCCGCGAGGCGCGGCTCGAACGCGTTCGGTCCCGAGAGGACGACCCGCGACGGCTGCGCGCCGCGGAAGGTGACGCTGAAGTAGCGGAGGCAGAGCGCGACCTCGCCGGCGAGCGCATCGAGCGCCGCGCGGGTCGCGGCGGTCGCCGCGTCCTCCGTGACGGGTTCGACCGCGGGCCCCGCGCCGCGGATCGCCGCCATCCGGCGGGCGCGCAGCGCGTGCGCCGCGGCCTCGCCGATTCCGAGGCGCGTCGCGACCGCGCGGTCGAGCGTCGCGCCACCCGTCGAGATCTCGCGGCAGAAGGCGAGACGGTCGCCGCGGAGGACGAGCACCGTCGAGCGGTCGGCATCGATGTGGAGAACGGCGCGCACGTTGTCGGTGTCGCTTCCGCGACGCGAGCGGCGGCCGAGGGCGCGCGCCACCGCCGCGAAGCGCGGCTCGGCGGCGATCGGCTCGAACCCCGCTCCGACGAGCGATTCGAGCGCGGCGCTCACCTCGTCACGATCGGCGGCGGCGAGGATGTACTCGTCGCGCGCATCGCCCGCGTTCGCGGGCGAACCCGACCGCACCGCGTCGGCGACGATCGAATCGTGCGGAATACCCGTCTTTTCCGAGGCTTCCCAGGCGATCGCGCCCTCCGCATCGCTCTCCCCGAGCTCGGGAAGCCGCGCGACGAGCATGTGCGCGCTGTCGGCGCCGAGTCCGACGACGATCTCGCGACCGACGAAGGGAAGACGCCGCAGCGCATCGGCCGCCGCCTGCGCGCGCTCGACGAGCGTCGCATCGGCCGCCACCGCCACCGACGCCGCGGCGAGGGGTTCGTCGGCGCCCGCGCGGACCTGCAGCGCGCACGGCGACGCCGTGCCGAGGTCGAGTCCGATCGGACCGATGCTGCGATGCCATGGCATGCGCCAACGCGCCATGAGAGCCTCCTGCGGTGGGACACCGCCAGAGGTTCGTCGGCCATCGCGCGAGCCGTCTTTGGCGAGGTTCCGCGGACCGCGGGAATTCGCCCGATTCCGTCAACCGCCCGAGCCGGGAATCGATCCGCCGCCGCCGCCGATGGCGTCGTCGGGCGTCGCCGCGAGGAGCCGCGTCACGCGGACCTTGCCCGTGAGGGCCGAGATGTCGAGGCGGTACGCCGCGTCGGGCGAGCGGAGGACGACCGATCCACCCGTTCCAGGCAGCCCGCCCGCGCCGACCGTTCCGCCCATCTCGTCGAAGGTGAGTCCACGGGCGCCGCCGTCGAAGTCGACCGACTCGACGGTCACCGAGCCGTGCCGCCCCGACTCGAGGCCGGTGTCGCGCAGGCGCACGATGTAGGAGCCGTTCGCGCCCGCGCCCGCGAGCGGGTCGCGGACGTACTCGGCGGTCGCCGCATCGAACGGCTCGGACAGCGCCGATTCGTCGACGCGCACGATGCACCAGCCCGAGCCGTCCTCGTAGAAGTGGAGCCGGCGCAGCTCCTGGTTCGCGAGCGCGTCGCTCTGCGCGAAGGCGATGTCGCCGACGAGTGTGCGCACCGCCGCCTGCGTGTCGAAGTCGCCCTTCCCGGACATCGACGGCACCAGCAGCGCGCCCGCGAGCCCGAGGATCGCGATCACGATCAGGAGCTCGATGAGCGTGTAGCCGCGCCGCAGGGCGGAGCGGAGCGTGCGTCGACTGGCGGCCTTCCGTGTCGTCATGGTCCTGGCGTCCCGATCGCGTTCACCACCCACGCGTCCCCGCGGCGCGCCGCGCGCGGGGATTCGCCTCACTCGCGGCGCATCGCGTCGCGCAGCCTGGCGTAGTCGATCTCGAGCTTCGCGTCGCCGAGATTCGAGACCTCGACCTTCACGCGACCCGACGAGAGCATCGCGCGGAGATCGGCGACCTCCGACCGCATCGCCTTCAGCTCGGCGATCATCGCGATGCGCTGCGCACCCGCGTCGAGGAGCTCCGCCGGATCGCCGGGCGACCCGCCGCGCTGGAGATTGAGCGCGCTCGGACGCGGCGGCTCGGCGAACGCACCCTGCGTCCACGCGCCGTCCCGCATCGAACCGACCGCGAAGCCCGACGCGACGAGAAGAAGCGCGACGAACGCGCGTCCACCCGCACCTCGCGCACCGCGCGTCCCACCGCCCGCTCCTCCGCCCGTTCCCTCGTTCGCTCCGGTCATCGTTCCTCCTCGCCCGGGGGCGGTCCCTCGCACAGGTCCCACGCACAGGTCCCACGCACAGATCCCTCGCACAGATCCCTCGCGCGATCCATCGCACGGAAGGCACCCGTCGGCGTTCATCGGCGCGCGCGCACGCGCATCCCGCGCCAACCTCCGTCGCACCGGCGCGAACGCGGCGCCGGAGCCCCGACATCCGCTACCTCCCGCGCCATCCGCGCGACGCGCGTCACCACTCGGGCGCGCCGTCGGCGGCCGCGGCGTAGTCGCCCTCGTAGACGACCGTCAGCGTCAGCCCGTCCCAGCTCCACGAGTATCCGAGCGGAAGCGTCGGCATCCGCGGCAGGAGCGGCTGCTGGCCGTCGAGCGGCGTCGTGAGCGCGTCCCAGAGTTCCGCCGTGCCATCGTCGCCGCTGACGCCGGGCAGGACGCCGCCCGACCGCAGCCGGTACATCTCGATCTGGCTCCGTACGGCGACGAGCTGCGATCGCGCGCTCGACATCGCCGCCTCCTGCCCGGAGGCCGCGATGTTCGGCACGATGAGTGCCGCCAGGATGCCGAGGATCACCACGACGATCAGGATCTCGATCAGCGTGAATCCACGGCGGGTTCGGTTCTGCATGCTTCCTCCATCCTGCCCCCCGGGGACGAGCCGGTGGGCGAAGAATCGGGCCGTGCGGATTCCTCCGCACGGCCCGTGTATTCGCGATCAGTTCCGGATCACCAGCCCTCGATCTCCTCGACGGTGAGACCCTCGGGGAGCGTGCCGCCCGTGAAGGTCACGTAGACGGTCTCGATGTTGGCGCTCGCGGCGTTGTCGCCCCAGACGAAGTCGTAGCCGGTCGGAAGGATCGGCGTCTTCTGGAGGTACGGATCCTCGCCGTTCGGCGGCGTGAGCAGGTCGTTGAAGTCGGTCGGCAGGTTGCCGTTGTTGCGCACACGGAAGAGCTCCACCTGGCTGCGCACGGTCTGGAGCTGGCTCTTGACCGAGCTCTCGGCGGCTTCCTGCGAGGCGTTCGTGAACTGCGGAATGACGATCGCGGCGAGGATGCCGAGGATCACCACGACGATGAGGATTTCGATGAGCGTGAATCCGCGACGGACGAGACGGTTGCTTCGCATGAAAGACTCCTTTGCTCGGACACTGGAACGCATGACTGGCGGACCGATCCGAGGCAATGCGTCGGTCGCCGAACGGCTTGTCGGAACCACGCGGTTCCCTGAATGCCGCCGCAGGAATCTCTTCCCGCGACGACGAGGTCCGGATCCCTCCCTGAGGCCGGCGCGCCCTCCCTCAAGCACGCGGCCAAGGATTCGAACAGCAGGAAATCGTCCGAGGCGGGCGCGTGCTTGACGGCTTGCGCGCACTTGGCGGCGCGTGCGCGCGCCGGGACGCGCTACAGCCTGCGCGGGCGTCACAGACCGTCGCGCGCGACGGCGCCCGTGCGGCGGACGCCCGAGCCGAGAAGTGAACCGATGGAGTGCGGCGCGGAGAACGCTCAGCCGGGTGCGCCGTCGAAGCGCACGGCGAGATGGAATCTTCCCGTGCCGCGCTCCTCGCAGCGCTCGACGGTGCCCGTCGCGGGGCGTCCATCGGGCGCACTGAAGCCGACCGAGACGCGCGTGCCCGCGGGCACCGCGGCGTTCGCGAGACCCGAGAGCCACCAGGGCGAACCCTCGAGCCGCACGAGTTCGGCGAGCATGCCGAGTTCCGTTCCGAGTCCGAGGAGCGTGGCCGTTCCCTCGACCGCCCAACGCGGCGCGCGGCGGCGGTCGAGTCGCGGCGGATCGCGGAGCGCCTCGCGCCCGCACCATGCAAGGTCCGCGACGAGCGCCGCGGGGGCGACATGATCCGCTTCGCAGGAGCCCGGCTGTCCGCATGCGTGCATGGGCGGGTGGTTCGGCGATTCCGCGCGCGCCGCTTGAGAATCACGCGGGTATAAAGACCGCATGAAGTGCGTCGCGTGCGAACGACTCGCGGTTCCGACCGGCACCGCCGCCGCGGCGGTCGTGGCCGCGACGCCCTCCGACGACCCCTCGCGCGAGGCGCGCCGCTTCGCGCGACTCGAGACGCTCGACGACACGGCGCTGCGCGCGGCCTTCGAGGAACTCGTGGTGGCGGGCGTCTACGCGATCCTCGAGCGGACGGCCGTCGTTCTCCGCGTCAGCGCGGCGGGAGGCCGGCATCTCGCGGTGGTCTGCGCGATCGCGGGGGACGAGGCGACGGGGTACGAGGCGACGGGGTACGAGGCGACGGGGGACGGGGCGACGGGGAACGAGGCGACGGCCGACGCCGCCCGCGCGGCCGAGACCCGCGCGGGCCTCGCGATCGCACCGACGATCCTCGGAACCGCGGGCGCGAGCGAAGACGCCCGACTCGCGCTCGCCTCCCTCCTCGAGGAGGAGACCCGGCGCCGCCCCGTCTTCCACGGCACCTGCGGCGACGGCACCACCTACTCGGGCTTCGCCGCGGAGGCGCCCGAACCGATCCTCGCCGCGGCGACGGCGCTCCTCGCGGACGCCGCGCGGCACGCGACCGTCGCCACCCCCGCATCCACCCGCCTCGCGATCGTCTTCGCGGGCGCGGCCATCGGCATCCCGCATGGGCTCGCGGTCGGCGTCGGCCCCGCGTCGAGCTGACCGCCGGCGACCGCGCACCCGACATCGACCTCCCTCGACGCCGCCGCGACGACGCCTTCACCGCGCGACCGCCGCCCCGGCGCTGCTACCATCGGCGATCCGACACCCGCCGCGACCACCGCGCCCGAGGAGACCATGACCACCATGACCCCCGCCGCCGCCAGCACGCTCGCCCGCCTGCTCCCCGAGACCCCCGCCGAGGGCCGCGTCTACAACTTCAGCGCCGGCCCCGCCGTGATGCCCGAGTGCGTGCTCGAGCAGCTCCGCGAGGAGCTCCTCGACTGTCGCGGCAGCGGCATCGGCCTGATGGAACTCTCCCACCGCGGCGCCGTCTACGAGGCGCTCAACGAAGAGGCGGAGGCCGCCTGCCGGAAGGCCGCGGGCGTCGGCGACGACTTCGCCGTCTTCTTCATGCCGGGCGGCGCGACGGTCCAGTTCGGCCTCCTGCCCCTCAACTTCATCCCCGAGGGTGGAACCGCGACCTACATCGACACCTCGATCTGGTCGCACAAGGCCTACACCGAGGCGCTCAGCTGCCGCGCGGTCACCGTCGCCTTCGACGGCCGCGCGCTTCCCGCGCGCTACTCGCGCGTCCCGAAGAAGGGCGAGTTCGCCGAGCCCGCCGACGCGAAGTACCTCCTCTACTGCCAGAACAACACCGTCGAGGGAACGACCTTCTGGGCCCCGCCCGAAACGACGCTCCCCCTGATCGGCGATGCGACGAGCGACATCTTCTCGCGCCCCTGGGACTTCTCGCGCCACGCGATGGTGCTCGCCGCGGGACAGAAGAATCTCGGCGCCGCCGGCATCAGCCTCGTCTACGCGCGCCGCGACTTCCTCGCGACCGCCACGAAGCGCCTGCCCGAGATCCTCCGCTTCGAGTCGCACGCGAAGGCGGGCAGCCGCCTCAACACGCCACCGACCTTCGGTGTCCGCGTCCTCGGCCTGATGGCCGAATGGACGCTCGCCGTCGGCGGTCCCGCCGCGATCGCCGCCAACAACGCGCGCAAGGCGAACCTCATCTGGGACGCCGTCGACCGCTCGGGCGGCTTCTACTCCTGGCCCGCCGAGAAGTGGTGCCGCTCGCACCTCAACATCTGCTTCCGAACGCCGAACGAGGCGCTCGACCTCCAGTTCGTCGCGGAAGCCGAGAAGCACGGCCTCTTCGGCCTCCTCGGCCACCGCGAGGCGGGCGGCATGCGCGCGTCGATCTACAACGCCTTCCCTGCGAAGGGCTGCGAGATCCTCGCCGACTTCATGGCGGAGTTCGCGCGCAGGAACGGCTGATCGTCCCGCGATCGCGGAACGAAGACGGCTCGAGGCTTTCGACCGAGGCTTCCGAGAGCGGCGAGGCTTTGGAGGCTTTCAGCGCCTTCGAAGACGGGCGTTTCGCGACCACGCGCCCCTTCCACCGCGCATACTGTCGGCGGTGGTAGTTGTTCGTACCGCGCCCTTCCGGGAAGTCTTCGCCGATGTCGCACGCTCCGCGATGCGCGTCCAATCGGCCCTGCACGCCGCACTCGAGCCGCGCCTGCCCGCCGACTTCAGCGCACGCAGCTTCGCGCGGCTCCTCAAGCTCGACAAGAGCCTCGGGTGGAATGTCCACCGCATGACCTTCGCGACCGACCCCGCGACCGTTCTCTCGGCGCTGCCGGGGAAGCGCGGTCAGCGCACGCTGCGCGAGGGACTGGTGGCCGCGGGCTGCACTGAGGCGTCGATCCTGTCCTTCGACGAAGCGCTCGCGGACCTGCTCACGACGATCGAATCGCGACGGATCTCGTCGCGCGAGCTGAAGGCGATGGCGTCGGGCGGCCTCGACACCGACAGCCAGCGGCGGGAAACGCTTCGACGGCAGCGCGTCGCGTACGAGGCGGTGGCGGCGCTGCGAGGCAGCTCGATCCTCGAGCGCGTCGCGGCCTATGTCGTCGCCCCCTCCGCAACCGAGGGCCGCGTCGATCTGGTGGCGCTGTCGATCATCGGCGGCATCGTCAAACTGCGCCCGTGCGGGCCGCTCCCCGCCTACATCCCGACGCGCAGCGTGGAGCCGGGTGCGGCGCCGTCGCTCCGTGGCGGACCGCTCGGAGACCATCCGAGCTGCCCCTTCCTCTACCGCGCCGCGTCGAGCCCCGACCTCGCCGACAGCGAGATCCTGCAGGCGTTCGCGACGCCCGCCCGCAACGACGGCGTCTTCCTCGCCGACGCCGCAGAGCATCGGAAGTCGCCGCTCATGCTCGCCTTCGGTGAGGTGATCCGTTCGGCGGGCACCATCCGCAGGACACCCGGCGATTCGACCGCGACGCTCGTGAAGCCCGTCATCGGGCCGACCGCACGCCTCACCTTCGATGTGCTCCTGCATCGCGCGCTGCCGACGGTCGAGCCTTCCGCCGCCTGCTACATGCAGCTCGCGCCGCGCGATGTGCAGCTCGAGTTCGCCGAGCTCGCGCGCATTCCCGTCGCGCTCGACTCGGGCTGGGTGAAGAGCGCCTCGGTCCGAGGGAACCCTCGCGTGCACGAGGCCTACCAGAAGCTCCTCGCGCACGGCTGCGCGGCGGTCGGCGCGGAGATCGCGGACTTCCGCGTCTTCCGCGTCACGATCGACCATCCACCCGCGCCGAGCGCGGTGCGGATCGTCTGGAATCTGCCCTGATCCGCGCGCGACTGGCCGTGGTCCGCGACTGGCCGTGGTCCGCGACTGGTCGTGATCTGCGATTGGCCATGGTCCACCGACTGGCCGTGATCCGCGACGAATCGCAACGATCCGCCGCGCAAGGCCGCCGTCATCGCCGACCGCACCACGGGAGTCACGGCGCGCGCGGCGGGACCGCCGGCGCCGAGAGCGCCTGCACCCCGCGCGGCAGGTCGAAACGGTCGCGCGTCGTGCAGTAGGCGAGCCCGCCCATGCGGCCGACCGCGTCGAAGGCCGAGGGATCGAACCGCCCCTGCGCGTCGAGCAGCGCGTCGTCGATCCGCATGTGGACGATGCGCCCGATCACGAGATTGCCGCCATCGGGAACGCCCGGCGCGAATCGCCGCACCTCGACCGTCTCGAGCTCCATGTGCACGGGACTCTCGGCGACGAACGGCGCCGCGATGCGCGCGCACGCGCGCGGCGTGAGCCCCGACAGCGCGAACTCGCTCTCGCCGTGCGCGAGCGGCTCGCTGCACGCGACGATCTCGCGCACGATGCCCGCCGTCGCGACGCTGATCGAGAAGCACCCCGTGCCGCCCTCGTCGACGGGCTTCGCGTTGGCGAGCGAGTCCTTTTCGCCGCCGTCGGCGCGGTTCGCGGGGCAGAAGAGGGCGAGGAACGGCTCGCTCGAGACGCCGTTGAAGCACGAGTAGGGCGCGAGGTTCGCGCGACCCTCGCGGTCCTGCGTGCCGACGACCGCGATCGGCCGCGGCGCGATCGCGCCGATCAGATAGCCGTAGCGGCGCGCCTGCGGAAGGTCGGCGGGATCGAACTCCATCACGCGTCTCCTTCGGTCGCGCGGCGCGCGAGTTCGTCGCGCACGCGGGCGATGAGCCCCGACATGGCGGCCTCGATCATCGTCATCATGTCGTCGAACCCATCCTCGCCGCCGTAGTAGGGATCGGGGACCTCGTCGTGCGAGCGCGCGTCGTCGAACGAACGCAGCAGGACGACGCGCTCGCGCGGCGCGCCCTCGGCGACGACCTCGCGCACATGTCCGCGATCCATGCAGACGAAGAGATCCCAGCGCGCGTAGTCCGCCCCGACGAGCGCGCGCGCCCGCCCGTCGACGGGATAGCCGCGGTCGCGCAGCGCCCGCTGCGAACGGCGGTCGGGCGCCTCGCCCTCGTGCCAGCCGCCCGTCCCCGCCGAGTCGATCTCGAGCATGTCCGCGAGCCCCTCGCGCGCCGCGAAGTGCCGGAACACGTTCTCCGCCGCAGGACTCCGGCAGATGTTCCCGGTGCAGACGAAGACGATGCGGAAGGGTTCCGCGGGGCGGTTTCCTCGGTTCGTGCGCGCGTGCATGCGGGCTCCTCGCGCGGAGTGTACCCGTCGCGCGGAGGCGCTCCCCGCGCTTCGTACACTGCGACGATGCCCGACGCGCGCACCGACGATGGATCCACGAACCGTTCCGCCGAGCCGGGTCCGCGCGACACCGGACCGTTCGACTACGACCTCGTCGTCCTCGGCAGCGGACCCGCGGGCCAGCGCGCGGCGGTGCAGGCCGCGAAGCTCGGGAAGCGCGTCGCGATCATCGAGCGCCAGCGCATGGTCGGCGGCGTCTGCCTCCACACGGGCACCGTGCCGAGCAAGACCTTCCGCGAGGCGGTGCTCTCGCTCACGCGCGTCCCCGCGCTCGCGCATGGCGTCCCCGTCGAGCGGCCGCGGCCGACGATGCGCGACCTCCTCCACCGCGTCCATCTCGTCGTCGAGCGCGAACTCGAGGTGGTCGCGCGGCAGCTCGCGCGCAACGCGGTCGACCTCGTCGCGGGTTCGGCGCGATTCACCGGACCGCACACGGTGCATGTCGACGGCGGCCACATCCAGCGCGAGCTGCGCGCCGCGCACTTCCTCATCGCGGTCGGCAGCGTGCCCGCGCCGCCGCCCGTCGCCTGCGACCACCGCGCGGTCCTCACGAGCGACGACATCGTCCGCCTTCCCGAACTCCCCCGCTCGCTCGCGGTGATCGGCGGCGGCGTCATCGGCGTCGAGTACGCGTCGATGTTCGCCGAGCTCGGCATCGAGGTGACGCTCGTCGACCGCCACGCGCGGCTCCTCGACTTCTGCGATGCGGAGATCGTCGACGAACTCGTCCACCAGATGCGCGCGAAGCGCGTCGTCTTCCGCCTCGGCGAGGCGGTGCACGAGATCCTGCCGCCGAAGGGCGGCGTCGGCCCCGTCGAGATCGCCCTCGAGAGCGGCAAGCGCGTCGTCGCCGACTGCGCGCTCTTCTCGATCGGCCGCCTCGGCGCGACCGCGGGCCTCGATCTCGCGAAGGCGGGCCTCGCGGCCGACGATCGCGGCAGGCTCGCGGTCGACGACGCGTTCCGGACGAGCGTCCCGCACATCTCGGCCGCGGGCGATGTGATCGGATTCCCGGCGCTCGCCTCGACGAGCTCCGAGCAGGGACGGCTCGCCGTCTGCCGCATGTTCGACGCCGAGGCGAAGCCCGCGGGCACGGGCTTCCCCTACGGGATCTACGCGATTCCCGAGATCTCGATGATCGGCGCGACCGAGGCCGAGCTCACCGAGCGGAAGGTGCCCTACGAGATCGGCGTCGCGCGCTACGCCGAGACCGCGCGCGGCCAGATCCTCGGCGACGAGAGCGGCCTCTTCAAGATGCTCTTCCACCGCGAGACGCGCGCGCTCCTCGGCGTCCACTGCATCGGCACGCAGGCGACCGAACTCGTCCACATCGGACAGGCGGTGCTCAGGCTCGGCGGCGGACTCGACTACTTCCTCGAGACCGTCTTCAACTATCCGACGCTCGCCGAGTGCTACAAGGTCGCCGCCTACAGCGCCGCGAACCGCCTGCGCGGCGGCGAGCGGCGCGAAACGGCGCCGTGACGCCCGCGTCCCTTGCCTTTCGCCCCGCCGCGCGTACACTCGACGCGTCTTTCACAATCGGGGCCGACCAGATTCGACCGGACGCACCCGGTCCATCGTTGCGAGCCGTGGAGCATCCAGGCCACGTAAAAAGGATGCACAACAACAACTGCCAACACGCAGTACGCTCTCGCCGCCTAAGTGCGGTGACGTGGAGTAGACCCGACACCCGGTGAGGTCTACCCGCGCAAAAAGCCGGGTTGGTCCCGAGGCGCCGCCTGGCCGCCGACGGACGAGACTTCAGTCAGGCTGGTCACCGTCTGGCGCCCGCCGTGCGCGGACGGCGGTGACGAGAAAGAAAGCACGGACACGCTCGTAGACGCGATGGGCAGGACGTATCGGGACGGGGGTGCGAATCCCCCCGGCTCCATTCGACTCGTCCCCGCTGCGGCTTGCGCCGCAGCGGGGATTCGTTCATGTCAGGCCCTGTGCTCTCGACGGCACAGAGGAAGCGGGAACGAGTCGAATGTCCTGAGCGAGCGCAGCGAGTCGAAGGGC
>JBJOHC010000296.1:0-2557 GCA_046047955.1 Planctomycetota bacterium | reverse complement strand
AGGCCTGCGGCGGCGCCGGCGGCGGCCGCCCCGACACCGCGCAGGCCGGCGGCAAGGACCCGTCGAAGACGCGCGAGGCGCTCGATGCGGCGGCGGCGTTCGCGAAGGGGAAGGGGTGAGTGGAGGCGCGGGGCATGCGGTGACGCGGCCCCTCCCCGAGCCCGCGCTCATCGCGGCGGCGGTGTCGAATGTCGAGCGGTGCAGGATGCCGCCGTGGGGGCTGCACGGCCTCGCGCACTGGTGGCGTGTACGGCACAACGGGTTGCTCGTCGCCGGGGCGATGGGTGCGAATCCGCGGGTGGTGACGCTGTTCGCGATCTTTCACGACTCGCATCGGCACGACGACGGCGGCGACCCGCGGCACGGGCCGCGGGCGGCGGCGTGGCTCGCGCGGGTGCGGGCGGGCGAGCGGGACGCACACGGCGCCTGCGACGCGACCTTCGATGCGATCCGGTCGCTCGCCGACGACGAGTTCGACTCGCTCGCGACCGCGTGCGAACTGCACACGAGCGCCGCGCGGCACGACGACCCTTCGGTGGCCGCGTGCTTCGTCGCCGATCGGCTCGACCTGTCGCGCGTCGGGTTCCGACCCGATCCGCGGCGGATGCCGGCGCCGGCGGGGCTTCTCGACCGGGCGTTCATCGAGGCCGCGATGGACCGCGAGCGGCTGGGACTCGGCTGGCCGGGCGGCGCGGAGATCGGTGCGGTCTGGGGCGTGACGCCTCGCTCCTGAAATGGGGAACTCGCACCCGAGGCGAGCGCCTCTTGCGTGAAGGAACCCGCCTCACCTTCGAGGAACGCCGCGTTCGGACGCGTGTGTCGACCGCGCTCGCGTGCGCGCACGTCGGACGAACGGCGGAGACTGTCCCGCACACCGCTTGCGGCGCGAACGCCGAACCGACGCGCGATCAGCGCCAGAGCGCGACCGTGTGCGCGCACCGCCTGAAGCCGCGGCGCGTCATCTGTTCGAGCGCGCACCGAACGGTCGCCGCGAGCGAGACGTCCCCCACGCGGTCCGCGACCAGTTCGAAGAGGGTCGCCGACGACGCGAACTTGAGGCAGTCGACATGGCTGCCGAAGAGCTCCTCGGGGTTCGCCGCGCGCGCATCGAGCTGTCGCGCGACGACCTCAAACGACGCGCGCAGCCGCCCGCCGAGCACAGGATGCGCGAGGTACGCGCACGCCTCGTCGGCCCCCGAAAGGGCGTAGAACCGCGCCGTCTCGGACATGCCGAGCGGGAACTGCGGGAAGACGAACCACATCCAGTGCGTGCGCTTCGCGCCCGCCTCGAGCTCGCGGAGCGCGAGATCGATCACCGTGGTCGGCCGCCCACCGACCGTCGCGGCGCCATCGACGACCTCGTCCTGCGCCTCGACGAACCGCCGCAGGTGCCAGCGGTCGCCGCCCTCGAAGTCGCGTCCCGGCTCGATCTCTTGCATGCGGTCGTCTCCTCGCTGCGGACGCCCCGCGCCCGACGCGCGCAGGCTACGCGGCGAAACCCAGTTCGTCGGGCGCGGTGCGTGACGGTCCGTCGGCCCGCAAGGACCGGCTTCGGGCCTTGGCGACCGCCCCGAACTCGCCCGACCACGGCTTGACGAACCGCGTGCGCGCGCGATGGAACCGGGTCCGCAGCGTCCCTTCGCGGACGCCCCACTCGGCGGCGAGCTCGGGGTACTCGCGATCCTCGACCGCGACGGCGACCAGGATCTCCGCGTCGTCGGCGCTCAGATGGCGGCCCATCCACTCGTCGAGCTCGACGCGCTCGGCCGCCCACTCCACCTCGCGGTCGCCGCCCGTCTCGCGCGCGAGCCGCGCGCTCGCACCACCCACGCCGCCCGCGTAGCGCCGCTCGACCGCGACGCGCCGCGCCGCATCCCGCCGCGAGGTCGCCAGCACCTTGCGCGCGTAGCGCCGCACGCCTTCGGCCTCCTCGAACCGCACGGCGTCCGCGCCCTCGCGCTCGATCCGGCCGAGCACCTTGGTCATCGCGATCTCGGCGCCCCGCTGGGCGATGCCGCCGTGCACCGTCGCGGCGCACTCCATCAGCACCCCGTAGACCTCGAACAGCCCGAAGCCGCCATCACGGCACTCCTCGCGACAGTTCGCGTGAGAGCCCGAGCGACCATCCGCGGGGCAGTGCCCAACGCAGTTCGCGGGACAGTTCGCGGGACAGTTCGCAGGACAGTTCGCAGGACACCCCTCGAGACAGTCCACGGCACCGTCCAGGGAACAACCCGCGAGACAGTCCCCGAGACGGTCCGCGAGACAGTCCCCAAGACATCCCCCATGACATTCCACGAAACAGCCCGCCCGGCATTCCGCGCCACTTTCCACGCCACTGTGCTCCGCATCACCCACCACCGCTTCGCGTCCACCCATCGACCCCGCGCCATCGACCATATCCAGCATGCAGCAACCTCCTCGTTGCGACGCGCGTGCGCCGTCGGTTGAACTCGACACGACAGATCGCCGCCGGACGCCCGGCGACACTTTCCAACCACACTTCACGAACGCATGTCGCGACCTCATTTCGCGACCCGACTTCAGCACCACACCA
>JBJOHC010000295.1:0-11664 GCA_046047955.1 Planctomycetota bacterium | reverse complement strand
GTCGCCGCCGCGTGGATCGATGGCCGCTCGATCGACCTCGCGTCGCACCAGTCGGGCATGCGGCGCAAGTACGACGAGAAGATCCGCCGGGCGCAGGAGGCCGCGCGATAGGTCGCGGGTCCGACCAGTCGATCCCCTCCTCCGCTACCAGGCGATCGTGCCCGTCGACTCGAGCGGCGGTCCGTCCGGAACGGTGAGGGTGAGCGCGACCTCGAGCGGGGCGCCGCGACCGGGAATCCGCATCCACGCGGGCGCGACGCGCACCACGTACTGGCCGAGCGTTTCGTCGAAGTGCGCGGTCTCCTGGCTGCGCGTCTCGATGGGCACATCGAACGCACAGCGTTCGGGATCCGCCCCAGGCGACGACAGGACGACGCGCAGGATGCCCGCCATCCGCGCCGGCGCACCCGACGCACCGAACGCGTCGATGCGCAGGTTGAGGACCGGACTTCCGCCCGCCACCGCGACATGCGACAGCGGGGTCAGGACGATCCGCACCGCCCCGTTCACCGCGAGCGGTTCGGAGCGCGGCGGCTGCGGTCGCCGCTCGGGACCCACGGGCACCTCGGCGACCGCCGACTCGGGAAGCGGCTGTGCCGGCGTCGCAACCGAAGGATCCGCGGGGGCGACCCGGCAACCCACCGCGAAGAGGACGGGCGCCGCAAGAACGGCACCCGACAGCGCGTACCCGAAGATGCGGATGGGTTTCGCCAGTCGGAAGTGGACGCGAGCGGTCGTTCGCATCGAGACAGCGTACGCGCCCGATCTCCATCCGAAGTTGGGGGTGGTGGGAGGCGCGGCGGAAGCCGTCCGCGAGGGAGCCCTCGCCCACCTCGCCCGCGCCGGGCCGCCAGTCCTCCGATCCGACGCGGCTCCCGCGCGACGCCCGCCGATCGCGTGCCCACCGCGCCTCCTTGAGCCGACCGCGCATTCGAACCGATGGACGCGTCATGCCACGCGTTCCCGCCCTCGATCGTCGCTCGATCCTCCGCCGCACCTGGCTCGCCGCGCCGCTTGGGATGCTCGTCCTGCTCGGCGCCTGCGAGAGCACCGACACGAACCGCCCGACCTCGACGAAGCCCGGCTCGACCAAACGGCCCGTCACGAAGTCGCGCGCGGACTGGGGAGTGGTGTCCGATGCCGACCCCGCCCTGAGAACCCCCGACCGCCCGACGCCCATGACCACTCCGTAACCGCTCCGTGACCGTTCGCGGACGGATGCCATCGCTATACTCGCCGACCCATGCTCGAAGCGCCCGCCCTCTCCCCCGGCACGCGCGTCCGGGTGACGCAGCAGCTCCCCCAGACCCACGGCGTCTGGACCACGACCGTCGAGGGCGTGATCTGTCGCTATCGCCAGGCGAAGACCGGCTCGTGGTTCGCCCACGCGAAGTCCGACAAGCTCTGGCTCGACCGGCTCGAGCTCCGCAAGGACGATGGCGAACTGGTGACGCTCAATCTCGACCGCTACAGCGTGCTCGAGGAACTCCCTGCCTCGTAACTGTGGCCTCGTAACTGCGGCCTCGTAACTGCGGCCTCGTGACTGCGGCCTCGTGACTGCGGCCTCGTGGTCAAGACCTCGTGATCACGGCCGCGTCATCGCGCTCGCGATCGCCGCCGCGGTCTCCACCCCGATCCCCCCGTCGCTCAACCGACGCCCGGCGCCGAGAGCGGCGCCTTGCCGACCGTGCACAGCGTCGCGGACAGACGCCACGCGCTCCCCATCGCGGCGGCGATCCACTCGTTGAGCCGCTCGAACGACACCTCGTCGACCTCGCGCGAGAGTTCCGCCAGCGAACGGCAGCGCCCGAGGCGATACCAGTCGCTGCCGATGGCCGCCGCGCGCGCCGCCGTACTCTCGCCCTGCATGACGAGACGGCTCTTCAGTCCGACCTTCGCGCGGCGGAACTCGTCGGGCGTGATGCCGGAGGCGAAGCGCTCGAGCTCGGCGGAGATCGTGTCGAAGGTCTCCTGCGCGCGCTCGGGCGTGCTGCCCGCGTAGACGGCGACCATGCCGCGGTCGCGCCCGCCCGCGTAGCCGGCGTTCACCGCGTAGCAGAGGCCGCGCCGCTCGCGAACCTCGGTGAAGAGACGGCTCGAACTCTCGCCACCGAGGATCATGGTCGCGAGTCGGCAGAGAAGCGACTCGGGCTCCTTCTCGCTCGGCGCTCCGAGACCGATGGCGAGGTGCGTCTGATTCGAGGTGTCGGGCTCATGGAAGAGGCCGCCGATCGGATCGCGCAGGACGGTCGCGTCGGGCGCCGCGCCCTCCCAGCCCGCAAGGAGCCCATCCATCCGTCGCGCGCAGTGATCCGCGTCGACCGCGCCGGCGATCGCGAGGATCGAGCCGCGCGGGCGCGCGCGCCGCGACCAGTCGCCGCGAAGATCGTCGATCGTCGCACGCTCGAGCGCCTCGCGGTGACCGTATCCCGAGCGGTTGAAGGGTGCGGGCAGGTGCCGCTCGCGCAGATGGAGCGAAACGCGGTGCTGCGGATCGTCCTTCAGCCCCTCGAGCTGCTGGAGCGCGAGGCTTCGAACGGCGTCGAGCGCATCGCCCGGCAGATGGGGACGGACGACGAGGTCGGCGAAGAGCGCGAGCGCCTCGTCGAGGCGGTCTCCGGTCGTCGTGCCGCTCACGACCATGTGGACCGACGCCGGCGACACCGCGCGCTGGACACCGGCCCGGTCGAGCGCATCGCTGAAGGACTTGCTGTCGCGCGATCCCGCGCCGCGCTGCGCGAGTTCGGCGAGAAGACCCGCCCAGCCGTCCCCGTCCGCCCCATCGGGATCGGTCGCATTTCCCACGGGGATCAGCCAGCTGACCGCCGCGGTGCGCACGCCCGGCATCGGCTCCACCACGAGGGGCATCCCGCACGAGAGTTGCCGGATCTGGATGGTGGAGGAGACGGTCGCGGAGGTTTCGGGCATCGGGGCGATGCTATCAGAGCCCGCCGAACGCCCGCGCAACCGTTCGAAACCGCACGCTCCGACCGATCGGCGGAGCGAACGCCCCGTTTCGACCGCTGGAGGTCGAGCGGGGCTCGTGGAAGGACGATCCTCCCGCCGATGGCGGGTTCGTCCTCCCGCCCCACCCACACCATGATGCGGGCACTACGCGCTTCCATCGACGCTCTCGTGATCGGGGCCGCTTCCATCGCGGCCCTCGTCGCCCTCCGCATGCACGAAGGTCGGCTGGCCGAACGGTCGGCCGTCGAGTCGACGCAGGCCGCGCTGTCGACGATGCGCGCGGAGCTCGGCATCCGCAGCGCGCTCGGCGACGGTCCGCTCAACGAGTTCGGCTTCCCCGATTCGATCGACCGCGGGTGGTTCACCGGCGAGGAACCGCACAACGCCCTCGCGCGCAGCCACGCGCCGTGGATCGAGACCGCACTGCCCGCGGAGTACGACCGCACCCACCCCGCCGACCCCACCTTCCGCGGCGGTCGCGGCGCGATGTTCTGGTACAACCCGGTCCGCGGAGTCGTCCGCGCGCGCGTGCCGCTCCAGACGAGCGACGCCTCGAGCCGATCGCTCTACGAGGTGGTGAACGGCGAGCCCTGGGAGCCCTAAGCCCTAAGCCCTGAGCGCCGACGCTCGAGGCGTGGGAACCCGTCCGCGAGCCCTCCACCGAAGCGCCTCATACGAAAGTGACCCGAAGACGGACGCCCGCGGCACGGTCCGACCGAGCACGGCACCCCGCTTCCGACGCCTTCAGGGCGAGCGCTCGAGATCGACGCCCGCGCGCGCATCCAACAGGCCTGCGATCACGGGGTCCACGATCACGGGGTCCACGATCACGGGGTCCACGATCACAGGGTCCACGATCACAGGCACCCACGACCCATCGGGCAACGGGACCCAACCAGCGCCTCCGCCTCACGACCGGAGCCGTCCTCGGACCCCGGAACGGGATCGCGCACCCGCCAAATGCAACGCGCGTGGGCGCGCGGCGCCACGCTCACTTCTTGAAGTGGTCGGCGTTGATCTGGATGTACTTCGTCCACTCGGCGGGCACGTCGTCCTGCGGGAAGATCGCCTGCACGGGGCACTCGTCGACGCAGAGCCCGCAGTCGATGCAGGTGTCGGGGTCGATGTAGAGCTGCTGCGCCGCGCCGTGGTCGCCTTCCTTCTTCGTCGGATGGATGCAGTCGACGGGGCAGACCTCGACGCAGGCGGTGTCCTTGGTACCGATGCAGGGTTCGGTGATGACGTGGGCCATGGGGCTCGGCTTCCTCAGTTCGTCCGACGGGTTCGAGTCGGAGTGGAATGCGTGATGCGGCGCGCGGACGCGCGACGGCTGCGATGATAGCGGTGTGCAAGTCGCCCGCAAAAGCGCGCGTGCGGCTCGAAGCGCAGAACCCGAAGCGCTGAAGCCGAGGCGCAAAACCCACGGCACGGAACCTCAACCCGCGAGCACTCGACTCGCTCGCGCGACACGCACGACCACGCTCTCCACCACATCGATCGGGCGTGCGGAATGTCTCGGGCAAAAATGCCGGAGGCCGCCTTCCGGCGGCCTCCAAGCAGCATTCAGTGCGAAGAGATCACTTCTTCGCGGCAGCCTTGCGGCCAGCCTTCTTCGCGACCTTCTTGGCAGCCTTCTTCGCGGGGGCCTTCTTCGCAGCCTTCTTGGCCGGGGCCTTCTTCGCGGCAGCCTTCTTGGCCACCTTCTTGGCGGGGGCCTTCTTCGCGGCAGCCTTCTTCGCAACCTTCTTCTTAGCAGCCATGGTTGGCTCCTTGATTCGTTACGCTCTTGGTGTCGGAGTGAGGCGGGTGCTGGCGTAACGGAGCCACCGCCTTCGGAAGTTATACACACATCGGACACAGCCGAAAAGGCACTTGACAGAAAATGTCGTTTCCGTCTCGGTTCGAGTGGACCGACAGGCCGCGACGCGAGGAGCCCATGCAGTCCACCGAACGGTCCTCGCACCCCGTCCGCCTCGCGCTCGTCGGAGTCCACGGACGCATGGGCCGGCGCATCGCGGAGCTCGCGGCGCAGCGGTCCGACCTCTGCATCGTCGAGGGAATCACGCGCGATGGCGTGGGCGATGCGTCGGATCGCGAAGCCGATCGAGTCGATGTGGTCGTGGACTTCTCGAGCGCCGAAGGCACCGCGCGGGCGATCGCCGCCGCACGCGAGCGGCGCGCGGCGCTCCTCGTCGGCACGACTGGGTTGCCCGCGCAGGTGATGCAGGAATTGCGCGAACTGTCCGCGACCCACGCCGTGCTGATCGCGCCGAACACCTCGCTCGGGGTCGCCGTGCTGCGTCACCTCGCGCGCCGGGCGGCCGAGCTCCTCGGCCCCGCAGGTTGGTCGGTCGACCTCGTCGAGAGTCACCACGATCGGAAGAAGGACGCGCCGTCGGGCACGGCCCTCGCCCTCGCGCGAGCGATCGAGGAGGGCGGGCTCGCCGTCGGATCCGAGCGGATCCACGCGATCCGGGCGGGCGACACCATCGGAGAGCACGAGATCCGGCTCGCCGGCGCAGGCGAGCGGATCCACCTCATGCACCAGGCGGTCACGCGCGACCTCTTCGCGGAGGGCGCGTTGCGGGCGGCGCGATGGCTGTCGGGTCGTGCGCCCGGCCTCTACGGTATGGACGACGTCCTCGCCTGATGCGGGATCCGGACGGTGGCGTGCGGGATGAGACGGGCGCGCGAGGCGCGCCGCGAAGGCCGGTCAGGCGACGCGTCGGCGCTCGACGGGCGCCTCGTCGCTCGCGTCGGAGGCGGAGGGCGATTGCGAATGCGTCGTGTTCGACGGCGCATCGGGGCGCTCGCGCCAGTCCTCGGCGCGGCCACCGAGGTTGAGTTCGCTCGGCATCGTCTTCCGGTAGCCGAGCTTCCGGACGATCTCGAGGACGTCGGACCAGGTCGGGAAGGTCTTGCCGTTCACGCGCTTGAAGGCGTCGATCGCCATCAGGAACATGAACTGCTCCTTGCTCATCTCGCCTTCCTCCGCGTCGCGGACGAAGTCGCTGAGCCGGCGGCCGGGGCCGCGGCGGCGCTCGAGGTTGGTCGGCGACGCGCCTTCGATGGAACGGCGGTCGAGCCCGAGGCGACGGTCGACGACGCTCCCCGAGCGGGGGTCGATCGCGTGAACATCGGGATTCGAGACGGGGCGGTTCGCGTCGTCGTGCGGCATGGGAGGTCCTTCTTCGGTCGGTGAGCGCGTGCCGTCATGCGGCGTCGGGCGTGCGGGGGCACGACCGCTACACTGCGGACTCATCGTCCCGCCCCCCGCTCCACTTCAGCGCGAGCGCCCACCTTTCCGACAACGGTTCCTCCCCGGAGGAGCGGACCGACCGACGAAACGCCGCGAGACCCCCGCGAGCCGACACGACGACCACCCGAGCGGCGCACCGCCCCGATCCCCGACCCCTTTCCCCGCCGAACCCGCGTCCGTGTCCGACTCCACCCCCACCGTCTTCCGTCCGATCGGCGCCCTCCTCGGGTGGATCTTCCCCGGACTCGGGCAGATCGCCGCCGGCAATGTCCGCCGCGGCCTCTTCGCCATGTCGGGGATCCTCGTCCTCTTCCTGAGCGGGCTCCTCGTCGGCGGCATCGACAGCGTCGACTACAGGGAGGACCGCCTCTGGTTCTACGGGCAGGCGGGATGCGGACCGATCGCCTTCGCGGCGGGCTTCGCGAACGAATCGCTCCTCAAGTCGGGTTCCGCGGCGCCGATGGTCGACATGCCCGCGCCGCCCGGCGCGCCGCGCGTGACCGCGAGCGTCTTCAAGGGTCTCGCCCACGCGAACGAGTTCGGGACGCTTCTCGTCTTCCTCGCAGGGCTGATGAATGTGTGCGTGATCCTCGACGCCCTCGTCCGCGAGCCCTCGAGCGACGCGCCGACCGCAGGCCGCCGCGCCTCCGACGCGAAGGGAGCGGCCGCGTGACCGCGCTTCTCGCCTGGACCCCCTTCCTCGAGCCCCTGCCCGGTGCGCAGCACTGGTGGTGGGTGCTCGTCCTGCCGATGGCCCTCGGCGTCGCGCTCAGCTACAAGGCGATCCGCACGAAGGACCTCGCGCGGTACCCGCGCGATGTCGCGTCGATGACGCTGCAGATCGTCGCGGCGGTGGTCGGGATCGCGGTCGGACTCCACCTCCTCGTGGTGGTCCTCCTCCCCTACCTCCCCGCCGAGTGAGCGCGTCGGGCGCGCCACGCCGCGACCTGCCGCACCAGGCCATATCCGACGAGCGAAAGCGCGCCGAAGAACACGGTGTCGACGATCGCGCCCCGCCACAGGATGGTCCGCTCGAAGGGGCCGCCCGGGCGCATGCCGAGGAACGCCTCGGCGGCGTAGACGATGCTCGTGTCCTGGTCGTCGATCTCGGCTGGCATCGGAAACGCCTGCTTCGGCGTGTCGACGGTCCAGCGGATGCGGAGCGCGGGTTCGGGCCAGCCCGCGCCGAGCTGCGCGATCCGCAGCATGTGGACGGGCGCGGGCGGGTCGATCGGCGGTTCCGCCCACGGTGCGATCTCGCCGTCGTGGAACGCGTTCCGCAGCGGCTGCTCCGAGAGCTGCAGGTTCCACCAGCGCAGGCCCGGGACCTCGTCCGCCGCGACATGCCAGAGATGGTGCCCGCGGTGAATCGTCCAGCAGACCGCGCCGCGGCCGCGCTCGACGGTCGCGATCGGAGCGAAGACCGAGACGATCGTCGCGCAGGCGCCGACCGTGAGCGCGCCCGCGATCCGCGCGAGGCGGCTCCGCGCGGTCCGGCGCGGGGTCGGTGCGGGCTCGACGGTGGTCGGCGTTCCGGATGGCGTCGGCATCCCGCGCATTCTGCGATACTTGCCGCGTGAGCGCATTCCCAGACACGCTGCACCGTCTCGTCCTCCGCGGCCTCGGCGAGATGGGCTTCACCGGCCCGACACCCATCCAGGCCGAGTTCATCCCCGCGGCCCTCGAGCCGACCGCCGATGGCGACGCCTTCCGAAGCCGCGACCTCGTCGGCCTCGCGCCGACCGGCACGGGCAAGACGATCGCGTACGGCGCGCCGCTCGCCGACCTCCTCCTGCGCCACCGCCCCGCCGACACCGGCGGCAGGCGCCGCGACCCGCGCACGCGACTGCGCGCGCTCGTCCTCGTCCCGACGCGCGAACTCGCCAAGCAGGTCTCCGAGGAGATCCGCCATCTCGTGCGCGGCTCGCTTCTCAAGACGGTCGCCCTCTACGGGAAGGTCTCGGCGGCGCCGCAGGTCGAGATGCTGAAGAAGGGCGTCGACATCGTCGTCGCGACGCCCGGCCGCGCGCGCGAACTCATCGAGATGGACGCGCTCACGCTCGCCCACCTCCTCTTCGTCGTCTGCGACGAGGCCGACCGCATGCTCGACATGGGCTTCCTGCCGCAGGTCGAGTGGGTCCTCTCGCGCGCGCCCGCGGGTCGCGCGAAGTGGCTCCTCTCGGCGACGCTGCCGAAGCCGGTCGAGGACCTCGTCCACAAGCTGCTCGAGTCGCCGCGCAAGATCCAGGTCGGCGTGCGCAACGCCGCCGCCGAGCATCTCGCGCACCGGCGGCTCCTCGTCGACGAGGAGCTCAAGACCGCGGCGCTCCTCTCGATCCTCGCGAAGGAGCGGACCTCGCGCGGCATCGTCGTCTACTGCGCGAGCCGTCGGCGCACGGGATGGGTCGCGACCGCGCTCCGCCGCCACGAGATCTCGACGGCGGTCGTCCACGGCGACCGCTCGCAGCTCCAGCGCGAGAAGGCGCTCGAGAGCTTCTCGCACGGGCGCTGCCGCGTGCTCGTCGCGACCGATGTCGCGGCGCGCGGACTGCACGTCCCCGGCATCCGCCTCGTCGTCAACTACGACGTGCCCGCATCGCCCGAGGAGTGGATCCACCGCGTCGGCCGCGCGGGCCACGGCGGCGGCGAGGGCTCGAGCATCACCTTCGTCTCGCAGGACGAGCGCATGCGCTGGGAGTCGGTCGTCGATCTCGCGCGGCCCGAGTGGGAGCAGATGAAGCTGCCCGACGACCTCGCCGACTTCATGCGCGAGCAGGACAAGGCCCGCTTCGCGCGCGCCGAGGAGAAGGAGGCGAAGGAGCGCGCCGCGATCGTCGAGAGCGAGCGCGCCGCGAAGGCGAAGGCGAAGCGCCTCAAGGAGGAGGCGCGGCGTTGGAAGTCGAAGGCGCCGCGCCACGACTCGCGGCAGATGCGCGGGACGAACGCGGCGAGTCCGCTCGGGAAGGACGCGAAGCCGGGCGGCGGCGTGCGTCGTCGCACCGAGGGCTGAGCGCGGACGCGCAGCCGGTCGGGTGCGACGCGGTCGCGGCGCGCGCGAGCGTTCAGCCGCGCGGATTGCGCAGCGCGAACCGGAAGTTGAGCGCGCGGATCTCGCGTCCGTGCCGCGTCAGCAGGCGCCGCTGCACGGCGCGCATGCCCGCGAGCGTCATGGTGTTCTGCTGAATCGCGGTGAAGAGCGCGAAGTCGAGGAAGGTCGAGCGGACCCAGTCGATGTCCTTCTCGTAGCCCGTGACGGCGAGCGCGCCCGTCTCGTCGATGAACTGCCGGAGACGGCGCTGGCTCACGCCGAGCGTCTGGCAGCAGCCGAAGTGGATGATGCGTCCGTCGCAGCGGCCGCGCAGCGCGTCCTCGAGCGAATCGAGCGAGACGCGCGCGCCCTTGCGGCGCAGGTCGCCCATCTGCACCTCGCCCTGGATCCCGTGGAACGCGAGGTAGAGGATCGGGTACTTCGCGTGGCTCCGCTGCGACCACTTCTTCGTGTAGTGATCGAGCGCGTCGACGGTGACGACGTTGCGGTGGACGAACGGGATCGCGAGCGGACTGCGCCGCAGGAGCTCGAGCATCGGCTCGACGCTCGGGGACTTCCCGACCTCGGACCAGTCGGTCTCGAGGCAGAAGATCCCGCGCGCCTTGGTGCTGGCATGGACAAGCGTGTAGTCACGGAGCTGCATGACGTCTTCCCGTCTACGGCGTGATGGAACGGTCGCCATTGTTGCCGAGGTTCGGGACGCCGGCGCCGGATTCGACGGTTCTGCGGGAAGGAAATGGGAATCACGCCATTTCTCGGTCGCGGCCGCGGGGAGGGTCCGCGGAATCGTGCCCCGCGATGGGGAAATCGTCATTCGACGATGGTCGTGTTCCACCGAATCAGCGCCCGCGACTCGTGCTCGTGGCCGAGGGTCGAGAGCGCGCCCGTCCCGAGCGCGAACCGCTCGCCGTCCTCGGGCGCGAGGCGGAGCCAAACCGCCGCGAGGACGCGCAGCGCGTGACCGTGCCCGAAGAGGACGACGTCGCCGTCGGCCGCCGCCGCCCGGTCGATGACGCGGCGGACGCGCGCGGCGACATCCTCGGCGGTCTCGCCGCCGGGGACGCCGTCGTGGAAGATCGTCCAGCCCGGCCGCGCGCGGCGGATCTCCGCGGTCGTCAGGCCTTCGTAGTCGCCGTAGTCCCACTCGCGGAGGTCGTCGGTTCGTTCAGCGCGAGCGAGGAGTCCCGACAATTCACAGGTCCGCACGGCGCGGCGCATCGGGCTCGTCAGCGCGAGCGCGATGGGGAGCCGCGCGAGGACGGGCGCCAGCGCGGCCGCACGCCGCTCGCCCGCCTCGGTGAGCGCCAGATCGGTGCGCGAGGTGTGCCTTCCGTTCAGGCTCCATTCGGTCTCGCCGTGGCGGACGAGGTGGATGCGGTGGCGGGGCTTCTCGTCGGGCATCGTGGCGCGAGGATACCCGCGCGCGGGAGGCGGGAATCCGTATCATCGCGCCGATGTCCGCCACGCCGTCCATCGCGATCGGATCCGAGGTCGAACCCGCGCCGCAGCCGCCCGCGGTCGAGGCGGGCTCGTTCGATGTCCGCTGCGCGACCGTCGTCTTCCGCCTCGTGCATGGCGAACTGCGCGTCGGACTCCCGCACTCGGCGGGACAGCGCCGCATCGCGCTCGTCCGACCCGATCCGAAGAGCGCCGACGCGGGCGTCGACGCCGCGAGCCTCGCGAGCGCGACCGTCGCGCTCCCCGCGCGCGACATCGTGCGCAGCGGGCATGCGGGCGTGCGCGTCGTCGCCGGACCGACGGCGGGACGGCTCCCGATCCTCGCCGTCGTCTCCTGGGCGATCGCGCGGCCGATGGCCTCGAACGCGGGCGTCGCCCAGTCGATCGAGGGCGAGGAGTCGTTCGTCGCGCTCGACGCGCTCGAGGGCATCGATCCCGCGATCCGCAGCCTCGTCGGATGCGCGTTCTCGGCGTTCCTCGACGCGACGCTCGCGGACGCGCTCACGCGGCGGCTTCTCCCGCGCCACATCCTCTTCCGGAAGACCGACGGCTTCACGGGCCGCAGCCCGCTCGAGTCGGGGCTCGGCGTCGAATCGGCGGGCGAACCCGAGATCCCGCTCTTCGTCGGGCTGCTCCCCGACCCGTTCCCGCTTTCGGCGCTCCGCGAACTCTACGAGCGGCTTCTCGGCGCGCCGCTCGACCGCGGAAACTTCCGCCGCCAGTTCCAGGACATCATCGCGAAGGGCCCGATCAAGGCGCTCCCGATCTTCGAGCGCGGCGTGCCGCATCGCGCGGGGCAGCTCTTCACCTTCGATCGCGCGGCGTGGACGCGCTTCGCGACGAAGTAGCGCGCGGGTGACGCGACATCCCGGCGGTCGGGCGGCACGGTGATCCGTCGGCGCGGGGCTTCGATGTCGCCAGAGGTCGGGTG
>JBJOHC010000294.1:0-14859 GCA_046047955.1 Planctomycetota bacterium | reverse complement strand
TCCTTCGGTAGGATGCGCGTCGCGCGGCTCTGGGAGCCCGAGCTCCGCAGCCTGCTCGAGGATCCGTGGCTCGAGACCGCGCGCGCGGAGGGCTGGAGCCTCGTGGGCTTCGACGCGCTCGCGGGGGACGGGCACGCCGCGGCATGAACGCGCGCCGCGGAACGACCGCGCCGCGGCGTCGATTCGGACGACGACGATGGAAGCAGCCAACGGACCAGCACCTGACATCTCCGTCGTGACGCCCCTCCACAACGAGGAGGGATGCGTCGAGGAGTTCCTCCGCCGCACCGACGCCACGCTGCGCGCGCTCGGCCGCACGCACGAGATCATCGCCGTCTCGGACGGTTCCACCGACGGGACGGAGCGGCTGCTCCGCGAGGGCGCCGCACGGCTTCCCTCGCTGCGCGCGATCCTCCTCTCGCGGAACGTCGGGCAGTGCAGCGCGCTCTACGCGGGCATCCAGGAGTCGCGCGGGCGCTTCGTCGTCGTCATCGACGGCGACCTGCAGCAGAAGCCCGAGGACATCCCGCGCCTCCTCGCCGAGATCGAGAAGGGCCACGCGCTCGTCTCGGGCTCGCGCACGGGCCGCAGCGAGTCGTTCCTCCTAAAGCGGATCCCGAGCCGCATCGCGAACTGGCTGCTGCGCCGCGTGACGGGCTGCGAGATCCGCGACATGGGCGGCTTCAAGATCCTCGATGGCGACATCGCGCGGTCGCTCCGGCTCCGGCCGGGTCACCACCGCCTGCTGCCCGCCCTCGTCCACATGCGCGGCGGCTCGACGGGCGAGGTCTTCATCGAGGCGCAGCCGCGCTTCGCGGGGCAGAGCCACTACGGCCTCTCGCGCAGCTTCGACGTCATCTTCGACATCCTCATGCTCGGCTTCCAGTCGAGCTTCAAGGCGCGGCCGCTCTACCTCTTCGGGCGGATCGGCGTCCTTCTCCTCCTCGTCGACTGCATCGTGATGCCGTGGCTCCTCTGGGAGAAGTTCGCGCACGGCGTCGACATGGGCACGCGACCGCCCTTCCTCGTCGCGATCATGTTCTTCCTCGCGGCGCTCTTCTTCCTGGCGATGGGCTTCGTGCTCGAGCTCCTCAGCGACGCGAACAACGCGATCGGCGGCGCGAAGCCGTACGTCGTGCGCGAGCGCGTCGGAGGAGGCGGGCGGTGAGCGTTCGCGGCGCGCTCGTCGCGTGTCCGCTCGCGGCCGCGCTCGCGCTCGCGTGCGCGTCGTGCGCGCCGTCGCGATCGAAGGCGCCGAGGCGCGCGGCCGCGCAGTCGTCGTCCGATTCGACGCGCTTCGACCGCGGCGGCGCCCTCGAGAAGATCTCGACCGAGGCGCTCGAGGAGCTCACGAACGCCTACGCCGACCGCTTCCGCACGCTCATGCAGGACGCGGTCGCGACGATGGTCGACGGCAACCCGAGCGCGCGCGAGCGCGCCGTCGCGAACCGGCTGCTCGTCGAGAGCTCGTCGAGCATCTACGACATCGCGACCAACGGCGATCCGTTCTCGCAGGTGCTCGACATGACCATCATGGTCACGCTGACGAGCCAGGTCTGGATCGACGACGACCGCGCGACCCGCGTCTTCGGCGACCGCTCCGAGCCGCTCGTGCAGGCGCTCCGCGAGGCGCGCCGCGAGATCTGGGACATCGCCGAGCGCGTCTTCCTTCCCGACCAGCTGTCGGCGCTCGACTTCATGATCGCCGCGTGGCGGCGCGAGAACGCGCTCGTCGAGGACGTGAGCTGGGTGCGCTTCGACGACTTCGCGCAGGCGCGCGGCGAGTCGCTCGTCGACGAGGTCGAGCGCGGCGGCGGACTGTTCGAGCCGCTCGACAAGGCGGTCGACCAGGCGAAGAGCTACCAGCTCCTCATCGAGCGGATCTTCTATCTCGCGAAGCGCGCGCCGACGCTCGCGAACTGGCAGTCGCAGGCGGTGATCGACGATGTCCTCGCGCGGCAGGAGGTCGGCGACGCCCTCGCGAACCTCGACCAGGTCTCCGACTCGGTCGCGGCGCTCACCGAGACGACGACGCGGCTCGCGGCCGACATTCCCACGATCATCGAGAAGGAGCGCGTCGCGGTCTTCGCCGAACTCGACCGCCGGCAGGCCGCGGTCGACGCGACGCTCGCCGAGGTCGCGACGATCGCGACGAGCGCCGAACGCGCCGTCGCCGACGTGCGCGCGACGGTCGAGCGCGTCGAGCCGACGCTCGCGGCGGCCGAGCGCACGCTCGTCACCGCCGAGGGAACGCTCGGCGCCGTCGAGCGCCTCGCCGAGACCTCCGAGCGCCTGCTCGGCAAGGTCGCCGAGATGCAGGGGCCGCCGAAGGAACCCGATCCGTCGGCGCCGCCCGCGAAGCCGTTCGACATCGCCGAGTACGAGCGCGCGCTGGTGCAGGCGACCGCGGCGCTCGCCGAGGCGAACGCGCTCCTCGCGCGCGGCGAGTCGCTCGCCGCGTCGCCGTCGGTGAAGGGGCTCATCGACGAGGTCACGGCCGCGACCGAGGAGCGCATCGCGGGCCTCGAGTCCTCGCTGACGAGGCTCGTCATTCTCGCGGCGGCGCTCGGCGCGGCGCTTCTCGTCCTCGCGTTCGCGCTCGCGATCGTCTACCGGAAGTCGGCCGCGACCGGCCGCGCAGGAGTCACCTCGGCATGAACGGGAAGCCTCGGTCGCTCGAGTCGCCGCACGATCTCGCATCCGCCGTCCGCTCACGTCGCGCGGCGTGCGCGGCCATCGCGGCGCCGCTTCTCGCGGGCGCGTTCGCTCCGCTCGCAGGCGCCGCGCCGCGCGGCGCGCAGGATGGGACGGACGCGCCGCCTCCGCAGGATGCCACGCCGACCATCGACCCCGACGCATCGCACTACCCCGCCTTCACGCCGATCGACGGGCTCGCGGGCACGGTCCGCTGCGTCGGAAGCTCGTCGGTCGGACTCCTCCTCAACGCGATCCGTCCCGAGTTCCGCGACGCGCAGGAGGAGATCGAGGTCGAGGTCGTGTCGTCGGGCTCGGCGTCGGCGGTGCGCGCGCTCGCCGACGGCGCCGCCGATCTCGCGCCGACGAGCCGCCCGCTGCGCGCCGACGAGATCGCGCTCGTCGAGAAGGCGCGCGGCGCGAAGGTCTCCTTCATCGACATCGCCATCGACGCGATCGCCTTCTGCGTGAACCGCCGCAATCCCATCGAGCGGCTCTCGCTCGCCGACCTCGACCGCGCGTTCGGCCGCGAGCGCCGCCGCGGCGGCACGCCCGCGACCGTCTGGCGCGACCTCGGCGTGACCGACGCGAAGTTCGCCGAGCGGAAGATCGTCCTCTTCGGAACGACGCCGGGCGGCGGCTCCTACGGACTCGTGCGCGAGGCGGTGCTCGCCGACGGCGCGTTCCGGACAAGCGTCAACGAAGAGCCCGTCTCGTCGAGCGTCATCCAGGCGATCGCGACCGACCCCTACGCGCTCGGCTACTGCAGCTGGACCTTCAAGGCGGTGCGCGTGCGGCAGCTCGCGCTCCAGACCGAGGCGGGCGGCGACTTCATCGCGCCGAGCGAGGAGTCGATCCGGAGCGGCCGCTATCCGCTCGCGCGCCCGCTGCGCGTCCACTACCTCGAGGGTGCGCGGACGAGCGCGGTGGCACGGCAGTTCCTGCGCTTCCTTCTCTCGCAGGATGGGCAGGAGGCGATCCGCGGACTCGACCAGCTCGTGATCGATCCCGCGCTCGCGCGCGCGGAGTTCGCGCGGATCGGCGCCTGACGCGCGCGGCTTTCCCGCGTTCAGCCTCCGCGGCGAGAGAGGACGAGCGACACCTCGTCGGCGTATCCGTCGCACGCACCCTCGCTGCGCTCGAAGCGCACGACGATCTCGGCGACGCGCGCGTCGCGCGGGACGGCACCCGTCGAACGGCGCTCGAGGAACCCCGTGGCGTTCTCCTCGCCGAAGGCCGCGACGCGCTCCTCCATCGTCGCCGCTCGCAGGCGGTCGCGCGCGCAGACGCCGCCGCGGGCGTCGAGCCACGAGAGCTCGACCCACGCGAGGTCGCGCTGCCGCGCGAAGCCGCCGAGCCACGCCGAAAGCGCGTAGTCGAGCGCCCCCGCGTCGATCTCGGCGGCGAGCGACGAGAGGTCGACGCGCTGCGTCAGGCGCGATTCGCCCGCCTCGCCGCCGACGAGGAACGCGCGCCCGCGCGTGGGCGCGCCGGGCGTGTCGGCCGTCGGATAGTCCGCGTGCGCGCCGTAGGCGAGGGTCGTTGCGGCGCCGAGGTCGGTCCAGCCCGAGACGCCGCGGTTTCCCTTTGGATCCTTCGCGGGCGAGGCGTGTTCGCCGCCGCCGTTGAAGACGAGGTTCGTGCCGACGAGGCGTTCGGGCGCGAGGTCGCGCGCGAGTCCGACGGGCCGCGAGTCGAGGTCCCACGCCGGATCGACGGCGATCCCGAGGTGGGCGAGCGCCGTCGCCACCGCGTCGACCTGGTTCACCGTGCCGTGCAGCGTGCCCTTCGCCGCCGCGTCGCCCGAGACGAGGAAGGGGTGGAGCCGATGCTCGGGGATGTCGCGCCCGTGGTTGAGGTCGACCGTGCCGCCGTGGTCGGTCACGAGGATGACGAGCCAGTCCTCGCGGCCGCGGGTCGCGCGCGCGTCGATCGCCGCGAGAAGCCGGCCGAGCTGCGCGTCGGCGAGCTCGATCGCCTCGAGGTAGGTCGGCGAGTCGGCGTGGAAGCCGAAGCGATGCCCCGTCTCGTCGACGCGGCCGAGGTAGGCGAAGGTGAAGTCGGCGTCGCCCGTCGCGAGGGCGCGCTCGCACGCCGCGACCTGCGGCGCGTCGTCGTTCGTGTCGGCGCGCGAGACCTTCTCGTCGATCGGATCGTTCTTCAGGATGCGCTCGCCGATCGGCCCCCAGTTGGCGAACATCGCGGTCCGGCGCGCGGGATCGGCGCGCTTGATCAGCGTGAAGACCGAGGGATAGGCCTCGTAGTCGCTGATGAGGAAGCGGTTGTCGACGACGCGGTGCTTGTCGGGCCAGACGCCGCAGAGGACGTTCGACCAGCTCGGTCCCGACACCGTCTCGCGCGAGGTCGCCGCATCGAGCGCGAGGCAACCGTCGGCGGCGAGCGCATCGATCGCGGGCGTGCGCGCGGCGACCATCGCGTCGGAGCGGAGGCCGTCGATGCCGACGAGGAGGACCTTCGGCGTGCGGTCGGTCGCGGCGAGGGTCGTGGCCTCGGCGAAGGTCGCGGTCGCGGCGAAGACGGCCGCCGTTCCGAGAAGCACGATTTGCGTCGTCATCCCCGCAGACTACCGCGACGCGTTGTGAGGAAGGCGTGAAGCCGTACACTCGGCGGAATGGACATGATCCGCGCTCCCCGTCGGTCGAGTTCGTCCCGCCTCGTCCTCGCGACCGCCGTCGCGGCCGCGCTTCCCGCGTCCGCCGCGCTCGCGCAGAACGGCGACCGCAAGGGCGAGGAGCAGCCGCCGCTTCCCGCGGAGTGGATGGTCGCCGACGCGCCCGTCCGCACCCCCGCCGAGGAGCTCGCGACCTTCGCGATCGCGCCCGGCTACCGCATCGAGCTCGTCGCGAGCGAGCCGCTCGTCGAAGCGCCCGTCGCCTTCACCTTCGCGCCCGATGGACGGCTGTGGGTCGTCGAGATGACCGGCTACATGCGCGACGCCGACGGCGCGGGCGAGAAGGAGCCGATCGGCCGCATCAAGGTCCTCGACGACGACGACGGCGACGGCACGATGGACCGCGCGACCGTCTTCCTCGACGGACTCGTGATGCCGCGCGGCGTCGCGCTCTGGCGTGACGGCGCGCTCGTGATCGAGCCGCCGCACCTGCGCTTCTGCCGCGACACCGACGGCGACGGTCGCGCCGACGAGTCGCGCATCGTCGCGAGCGGATTCGCGGGCGAGGGCAATCCCGAGCACGCGGGGAACGGCCTCCTCTTCACCCTCGACAACGCCTTCACCTGCTCGCAGCACGGCGAGCGCTTCGTGCCCGCGGGCGACGCGATCGTCGCCGAGCGCGTGCCCGCGCACGGGCAGTGGGGGCTCTCCGAGGACGCGACGGGCCGACTCTACTACTCGCCCAACTCCGATCCGCTGCTCGTCGACCTCGTGCCCAAGCAGTACGCGTCGCGCAACGCGTCGCAGCGGCGCTTCGAGGGCGTGCCCGCGCGCGCGGCCGCCGACATGCGCGTCTTCCCGTCGCACCTGACGCCGGGCGTCAACCGCGGCTACCAGAAGGGCGTTCTCAAGGACGGCCGCCTCGCGAACTTCACGGGCGCGTGCGCGCCGCATGTCCACGACGGCGCCGCGATGGGTGAGGACATGGATGGCTGCGCCCTCGTCTGCGAGGTCGCGGGCAACCTCGTCCACCGCTACCGCCTCGCCGACGAGGACGGCCGCGTCGTCGCGACGCCCGCCGACGGCGAGCGTTCGTTCTGGACCTCGACCGACGAGCGCTTCCGGCCCGTCTTCGCGGCGGCCGGTCCCGACGGCGCGATCTATGTCGCCGACATGTACCGCGGCGTCATCCAGCACCGCATCTTCATGACGAGCTTCCTGCGCGAGCAGGTCGAGGCGCGCGGGCTCGAGTCGCCCGTCGATGCCGGCCGCATCTGGCGGATCGTGCCCGATTCGGGCCGCCCCGCCGCGGGTTCCGCGCTCGCCGCGATGGCGACGCCCGAGCTCGTCGCGACGCTGATGGACGCCGAGAAGAGCCGCCGCTCGATCGCGCGGCGCCTCCTCGTCGAGCGCGCCGATCCGGTCGCGCGCGTGCCGCTCGCGGGTCTCGCGCAGGGCCGCGCGCCCGTCGCGTCGCGGCTCGAGGCGCTGTGGGCGCTCGCGGGCATGCAGGCGGCCGACGATGCGCTGCTCGCCGCGCTTCTCGCCGATCCCGAGCCCGAACTGCGCGTCCACGCGCTGCGCGTCGCCGAGCGCGCGTCCGACAGCGCGACCCTCGCGAGCTTCCTCACCACCGCGGTCGAGGACGCCGATCCCGCCGTGCGCGTCCAGGCGGCGCTCTCCGCGGGCGCGCTCGACGCGCCGCTCCGCATGGGCATCCTCGAGCGCGCGCTCGCGCAGGATCTCGCGTCGAAGGCGATGCGCAGCGCCGTCCTCTCGTCGCTCGAAGGCGCCGAACGCGAGATGCTCGCGACGATCGTCGCGGGTCACGCGCTCGCCGAGGACTCGGTGACCGCGCGCGCCTTCGCCGCGGAACTCGCCGACCTCCTGCTCGACGACGGCGACGGGCGTCCCGATCCCGCGGTCCTCGCGCGCGCGCTCGCGGCCGCGTCGACCGTCGCGCCCGCGCGTCCCTGGCTCGCGAAGGCGATGCTCGAGCGCGTCGCCGCGCGCCAGCGCCTCAACCAGAAGGAGCCCGTCCAGCTCGTCGCCTCGTGCGAACCCGACGGCTGGTTCGCGATGCTCGACCGGAACGCGCCCGAGCTCGCCTTCGCCTCGCCCATCGACCGCAACCTCTTCTGGCCCGGCCGCGTCGATGTCTCCTTCATCCCGCCGAAGATCGCGAAGCCCGCCGAGATGAGCCTCGAGGAGTTCGGCAAGCGCCTCTACTCGAACTGCATGAGCTGCCACCAGGCGAACGGCCGCGGCCTGCCGCCCGTCTACCCGCCGCTCCGTGGAAGCGAGATCGTCCTCGGTGAACCCGAGACGCTCGTGAAGATCCTCCTCCACGGCCTCGAGGGCAAGCTCGAGATCGACGGCCAGACCTACAACCAGGTCATGCCCGCCGCGCCCGTCCGCGGCGACGACGAGATCGCCGCCGTCCTCACCTATGTGCGCAGCGCGTGGGGCAACGCGGCGGGCGCGGTCGACGCGGCGCTCGTCGCCAAGGTGCGCGAGGAGACGAAGGGCCGCAACCGCTCGTTCACGACGGGCGAGCTCGGCATCGCGCCCGACTGACCGCGCTCACGCGCGCGCGAGCTCGACGAACTCGACGCCGCTCTCGGCGAGCAGTCCGTTCGACTTCGCGAAGTTCTCGAGCCAGTGCGCGTCGCCCTCGGCGGGCGCGTAGGTCACGACGCGCACGATCCCCGACTGGATGATCGACAGCGTGCAGTGGACGCACGGACTGAAGCTCGTGTAGATCGTCGCGCCGACGGGCGACACGCCGTTGCGCGCGCACTGGACGATCGCGTTCATCTCGGCGTGCACGATGAGGTCGTACTTCGCGGGGCGCTCGAGCCGTTCGGGCCGGTCCTCGATGCCGCGCGGAAGCCCGTTGAATCCCGTCGCCATGATCTGCCGCGACGGACTCACGATCACCGCGCCGACGCCGCGCGACGGGTCCTTCGACCAGCTCGCGATCAGATCGGAGAGCTCGAGGAATCGGCGGTCCCACTTGAGCGACTGGACGGGCTTCATGGCGCGGACTGTATCCGCGCGCGCCCTCCGTCCGCGTTATGAATACGCGTCATGTCCGCCGCCGGTCGCCTGCCCGACTTCGTGATCCTCGGCGCCCAGAAGGCGGGGACGACCTCGCTCGCCGCGTGGCTCGCGAGGCACCATGCCTGCTTCATCGCCCCCGAGAAGGAGGTCCACTACTTCGACCTCGGGCTCGCGAAGGGCGAGGCGTGGTACCGCTCGCGCTTCGCGGGCGCGCCCTGGCGCGCGCGCGCGGGCGAGGCGACGCCGTACTACCTCTTCCATCCCGCGTGCGCGGCGCGGATCGCGCGCACGCTTCCCGCCGCGAAGCTCGTCGTCCTCCTGCGCGACCCGGTCGAGCGCGCGATCTCGGGCTACTTCCACGCGGTGCGATTCGGCAGGGAGCCGCTCGCGATCGACGAGGCGATGGACGCCGAGGCCGCGCGGCTCGCCGAGGACGACGCGCTCGAGGCGCGCGATCCGTCGGCGTACCTCGAGCACCGCCAGTGGCGCAGCTACCAGGCGCGCGGCGACTACGCGGCGCAGCTCGCGCGCTACCACGCCGAGGGCTGCGCGCCGAGGCTCCATGTCGTCTTCTTCGAGGAGCTCGTGGCGACGCCCGGGCCCGTCCTCGCCGCGCTCTGCGCGTTCCTCGGCCTCGCGCCCGCGACGCACGCGCTCGAACGCGCGAACGCGGGCATCGGGCGGCGCGACGAACTCGGTGCGCTGCGAGCGCGGCTGCGGACGCGCTTCGCGGAGGGCGACGCGCGGCTTGCCGCGATGCTCGGGCGACCGTTGCCGTGGAGCAAGTGAAACCGAAGAGGGTGAAGCGGGCGCGCGGGTCGCGTGCGCCGTCGAGGTCACCACGCGCCGAGCAGGATGCCGAGATCGACCGCGTCGACCTTGCCGTCCGCGTTGAGATCGGCGCGCAGCGAGGGCTCGCACGGACCCCACGAACCGAGCAGGATGCCGAGATCGACCGCGTCGACCATGCGATCGAGATCGAGGTCGCCGAGCGGCGGCGCGACGGGCGCGAACAGCGTCACGGTGGCGGCGTCGATGCGTCCCGCACCGAGCAGACCCGTGTAGCCCGGATTCTGCGCCGAGATCGGGACCGATGACGCGGCGAGATGGGCGAGGACCGTGCTCAGGACGGTCGGACCCGAGACGGCCTTCGTCGGCCAGTCGGGATGCTGTGCGAGGACGAGCGCCGCGAGCCCCGAGGTGAACGCGGTCGCGAAGCTCGTTCCCTCCCAGGCCGCGAACGCGCCGCCGGGAACGGGACCGACGATCGCCCGCGCGGGATCGACCGTCCCATCGACGATCGCCGAGTCGCCGGGCGCGCTGAGGTTCAGCCGTTCGTTGTAGTTCGAGAACGGCGCGCGCACATCGCTCCAGTCGAGCGCGGCGACGCCGATGGCGTTGTCGTCGCAGGCGGGGAAGACGCGCAGCCGCTCCTGATCGAGATTGCCCGCCGCGCCGACGACCACCATGCCCGCCATCCGCGCCTCGTCGACGATGTCCTCGAGCGCCGCCGAGCGGTAGGTCTCGCCGAGACTCATGTTCACGACATCCGCGCCGCGGTCGATCGCCCACGCGAGCGCCTTCGAGATCTGGAAGTTGCCCGCGATGCCCTCGTCGTCGAGGACGCGCACGGGCAGGATCGCCGCGTCGGGCGCGACGAGATGGACGAGCCCCGCGACGAAGGTCCCGTGACCGACCTGCTCGTCGACGAGTCCGTCGCCATCGTCGTCGATGCCGTTGCCGGTATCGGCCGTCGAAGCGCTTCCCGCGACGAACGACGCGCCGAGCGTCGACACGCGTCCGCCGAGCGCGGGATGCGACGCGTCGATCCCCGTATCGATGACCGCGACGACGACGCCCGCGCCGCGCGAACGCGCATGCGCGAGATCGAGACCGAGCAGGTCGCGCGCGTACTGGTTCGCGAACGCGCCCGCGTCGAGACCGACGCCCGAGAGCCAGAGGCTTCCCGTCTGTCCCTCTCCCGTCTGTCCCGCGTAATTGAGCTCGTTCCAAGCGAGGACGCCCGCGCGCGTGAGGTTGTCGAGCAGAAGATCGACCTGGTCGGCGGTCTGCTTCGGACCAAGCTCGTACGAGATCAGGTAGATCGGCCGACCTTCGATCGAGTCCACCACGCCAACCCCGCCGAACCCCGACGACAGCGCCGACAGCGCCGCCGACAGCGCCTTCGGCGTCTCCGCGCGCACGACCACCTCGCCCGGCACGATCGGATCGATGGTGTCGCCGGCACGCGCGGACGAAGCCGCGAGCGCCGGAATGGCGAGAAGCGAAGCGAGGAGCGGCAGCGCGATGCGCACGGATCAAAGTCCTCCCGAAACGGTGAAGGCAGCCCAGTCGCAAGGGTGCGGCAGGAACCGCATCGTCGCAAGCATCGAGTCGCGAAGCGCGGCGGAAGGACGCTTTCCAGCGCCCGCCGCCGTGTGATAACCCGTCGCGACGGCCTCGGCCGCGGCATCTCGGACGGGCCAGAGGCTGGTGACGACGCGACGCGCACCCGCCGCGAGGAAGGCGCGCGCGATGCCGCAGAGCTCCTCGCCCGCGTCGACCGCGTGCCTGCCCGATTCGCACGCCGAGAGGAAGACGAGTTCCGCGTCGAGCGGGAGCGCGACGATCTCACGGACGAGCATCCATCCATCCGCGAGGCGGATCCCGGACGCGGCGGGAAGCGACGGCAGGAAGCGGCCGTGGCAGGCGAAGTGAACGGTGCGACGGTCGCGCACGGCCTCGCGTACCACCTCGATCGTCGCGCCGGCGCCGGCGAGGACCTCGCAGCGCCCGCTCCGCGCGATCGCCTCAACTTCGGCGTCGATGCGCGGAGCGACCTCGTCGGCGACGCCGACGACGAGCATCGGCGCGGCGTCGGAAACCGCGTCGGACCGCGCCCCGTCCGCCGGCACGCACGCGAGCGACGCGCTCGGCGCGACCGCGAGCTCGTACCGCTCGACGAGCCAGTGGTCGTGGCCGCGCAGCGCGGCGAACGGCACCGCGTGGAGCGAACCGAATGGAACGAGCACGAGCCTCCGCGCGTCGCGCGCGACGGGGACGGCCCCGAGGACCGGCGCGACGAGTGCGTCGTGCAGGGCCGCGAGCAGCGCCGTCGTCGTGCGGGTGCGCCGCTCGTCCTCGCCGCGCCTCGCGGCGCCGCGCAGTCGGAAGAGCGTCTTCTCGACGAGCGCGTCGATCTCGCGCATCGAACCGATCGCGCGCACGGGAACGACCGCGTCGCGCGTCGCGACGAACGCGAGGAGTTCGTCGCCGCAGGCGAAGTAGGAGACGAGCGCGTCGCCTTCGCCGAGGGTCGCGCGGATCGCCGCGGTTTCGAGCGGTTCCGCGAAGAGTGAGGCGAGTCCGCCGCTGCGGACGCGCGCGCGCGTCACCACGGCGTCGATCGCGTCCTCGGTCGCCTGCATCGCGGCGAGGTGCGCGGGCGCGGGCCCGCGGCGCGTCGCATCGGCTTCGCCGGCGTCGCGATCGTCGTTCGGGAAGCGGGCCGCATGCAGCGCCGCGAGCTTCGTCCGGAGCGCCGCGAGTTCAGGTTCCGACGCCGCCACATCGCCGCCGCGATCGATCGCACGCAGGACCGTGTCGAGAAGCAGCCGGCTCCGCGCGCGCTCGACGGTGAGGAAGGCCCGTTCGATCGACGCCGCGTCGCCGCGCGCGAGGAGGTCGAGCGCGAGCTCCTCGTACGCCCGCACGCGCGAGGCGGCGAAGGCGGTTCGATGCCGCTCGGCCGAGAGCGTGCCGCGAAGCCGCTCGGCGGCCGCGACGGCGGACTCGAGCGCCGCGATCGCCTCGTCGGTCGAGCCGATCGCGCGCGCGCACGCCGCGACCGCGCACCAGGCGTCGATCTCGACGGTCGGGACCGCGAGCGTCGACGCGAGCGCGCGCGCCTCCTCGGCGCGCGCGAGTCCCGCGGAGGCGTCGCCCGCGAAGAGCCGCGCGCGCGCCTCTGAGACGCCCGCCCGCGCGCGATCGAGCATGCTCGCGCCCTCGCTCGCCGCGAGGATCGAGAATTCCGTCGCACGCGCCGCGTCGCCGCGCGCGAGGGCGACCTCCGCACCCGCGAGCGCCGCGGCCCGCACGCCGCGCGCATCCTTCATCGCCTTCGCCCGCTCGAGCGAGGCGGCCGTCATCGCGGCGGCGCCGTCGGGATCGCCGGTCGCGAGCAGGCAGCGCGCCCGCACGAGAAGCCCGCGCGCACGCTCGGCCTCGAGCCCGCGCGCCTCGGCCACCGCGAGCGCGCCGTCCGCCGAGGCGAGCGCCTCGCCGTGCGCGCCGAGCGTCGCGAGGACCTCCGCCTTCTCGAGGAGAAGCCGCGCGTGATGCGGCGGCGACACGGGTGCCATCGCGTCGGCCGCGGCATCGAAGTCGCGCAACGCCTCGCCGAGGAGGCCCTGCCGCGCCGAGAGATCCGCGAGGTTGCCGACGACCATCGCGCGCGCGAACGGAAGATCGGCGAGAAGCTCCGCGGCGCGACCGAACGCCGCGCGCGACTCGTCGAGCCGGTCGAGCTGGAGGAGCGTCTCGCCGAGCGTGTTCTCGATGGTGCCGCGCGCCGTGCGGTCGTCGGTCGCGACCCCCGCGAGCGCGCGCTCGAGCGCGCCGAGCGCCGACGCCTGGTCGCCGCGCGCCTTGAAGACGTTCGCGAGGTTGAGTTCCGCCCGCGCCGCGAGATCGCCGCGCCCCGCCTCGCGGAGCGCGGCCGCCGCCTCCGCGCCGCGCGTGATCGCCTCGTCGGTCCGTCCGAGCACCGAGAGCGCGTGCATCGACGCGACCTGCGCGCGCGCGGCCTCGATCGCGTCGCCTGCGGCGCGCGCGACGGCATGCGCCTCGTCGGCACGCGCGATCGCTTCGGGAAGGCGTCCGAGATAGGCGGTCGCGGGCACGCCCGCGCGCCGCGCGCGCGCCTCGGCCGAACCGAGTCCGCGTGCGCGCGCGATCGCTGCAAGCGCCTCCGACACCGCGAGCGACTTCGCGGGATCGCCCGCCGTGCGCCGCTCGCATTCGTCGCCGAGCGCCACGATGGCCGCGGCCGCGCCGCGCGGATCGCCGTCGACGATCGCCGCGCGCGCCGCGTCGTCGGTGCCCGCGTCGGCGAAGCGGTCGAACGCGGTCTCGGCGTTCATCGGGATTCGCCGCTCCGATCCGCGCCCTCCCGCGCGTCGAACCGGACGATCAGCGGACGCACCGCGCGCCCGTCCGCGCGCACGACGGAGGTCGCGATCGCCACGGCGCGCCGCGCGAGGTCGGGCGCGAGCTCGAGGGCGAACATGCCGACCGCGTCGAGCGCGACCGACGCGAGCACGCCGCCCTCGCGATCGATGACCGCGATCTCGCCACGCAGCGTCGCACCATCGGCGAGCAGCACCTCGCCGACGAACCGCACGCGGCCGTCGACGGAGGGAATCCGGTCGAGTTCGATCGAGAGGCCATCGGCCGTCGGAGTGGACGCGGCGGATTCGCCGCCGCGATCGTCGCGCAGCGCGAACGCGGGGCTCCCGCCGGCGGGAACGATCCACGACGCGACCACGGCGCCCGCCTCGTCGAGCGCGGCACCGATCGCACCCAGCGGATTCCAGGCGGGCTTCCGACGCGCTGCGATCTCCCGCGAGAGCGCCATCGCCCGCGCGACGGCCGTCGTCGGCGGCTCGAGCCCCGCGTCCTCGGCGAGGAGCGCCGGAAGCGTCGCGGGGTCGGGCATGGGTCGGCCTGGGTTCACGGCAGGTCCTCGGGTGTCGGCGTCCGACCGACTCCGAGCCCGCGGGGTGTGCGGCTCGGACCTCCGTGAGGAGCAGGCACCGCGGCGATCTGATACGGCCGACGGGCCCGGAAAGGGAAATTCCCCTCCATGTCGGCGCTCGAGATGCGATTTCGCGGGCGGCTCACGCCGTCTCCTCGGGATTTCCCGCGCCCGCCGCACGCGCCTCTCCGAATCCGAGCCGTCCGAGGATCGCCGAGAGCTTCTCGAGGCAGCGGGCCCGCGTGGGACCGATCGATCCGATCCGCATCCCGAGCCGCTCGGCGAGGACCGCGTAGTTCGGATCGCTCCCCGCGCCGAACAGCGCCTCCAGCAGTTCCCGGCACTTCCCTCCGAGCCGCTCGAGCCCCTCGCGGACGAGCTGCCGCTCGAGGAGCGCGGTCGGCGCGGCGGCGGTGTCGCCGTCCGCCGGATCCTCGCGCCGTCGACCGTCGGCGTCGCCCGCATCGAGCGACGCCATCGCGTCCGCGCGCCGCTCCTTCGCCGCGATCCGCCAGCATGCCCGCTGGGCGGTCGTGATCAGCCAGCTCGGAAGCGCCTGCTCGTCGCGGATCCCGTCGAGATGCTCGACAAGCGCCGCGAAGGTCTGCGCGAACGCATCCTCGCGCGCCTCGTCCGAGAGCCGATGCTTGAGCACCACGCTCCAGACGAGCCGCCGGTACCGCGCGACGAGGAGTTCCCACGCCGCGGCATC
>JBJOHC010000293.1:0-14495 GCA_046047955.1 Planctomycetota bacterium | reverse complement strand
AGGTACTGCGCGTCCTCGCTCAGCGCGGGGGAGAGGTCGCGAAGCTCGATCTTCGCGTCGGCGCTGCGCGAGACGGGCACGCGGTCCCAGACCTCGACGTCGACCGCGCGCGAGAGGGTGTTCGCGAGTTCGATGCGGTACTCGCGGGCGATCTCCTTCGACTTCGAGAAGACGCCCGACTCGCTCGACTTCTTCGAGACGAGCTCGCGCTTCACCGTCACGCGCGGCTCCTTGCCGAACCAGAGCTCGACCTCGCCGCCGACCGGGGTCTCGCCGATCGTCGTGCGACCGATCGAGTCGGCGCCGAGATACATGCGCGCCTGCCCGGGGAGCAGCAGGTACGGCGACTCGTTGCGGAAGTCGGCCCGCAGATAGACCGACTGGTCGACGACGGGCTTCGCGACGAGCGTGAAGTCGGGCTTCGCGTCGATGGTCGCGACGCGCGTCTTCGCCTCGGCGGCGGCGTCGCTCGCGGCGGTGAAGGCGCGGGGAATGCGGTACTCGGCCGCGGGACCCGTGCCACCCGCCGACGCGTCGGCCATGGCGCGCCGCGCACGACCGGACTTGTCCATCGGCGCCGCATCCATCATCGGCGCACCGGGCGCCGCCATCGGTTCGGCGCGGTTGAGCGCGAGACCGAGCTCGCCGCCGCCCGATCCACCGCCGCGGAATCCGTACGCCTCGGCGGGCATCGGCTCGACGGTCTCGAGGTAGATCGGCTCGACGCGCGCGGGATTCGCGGCGCGCGTCGGCACCGCGGTCGAGAGGACGAGGGCGACCTCGTTCCAGTCCTCGCCCGTCGACTGCCGCACGACCGCGTCGAACTCGAGGGTCAGCGTGCCCGCGTCGGGATCGCCGCGCACGGTGTAGCTCGGCGTCCAGTCGGCGTCGCGCACGAGATAGGTGACGGCGACGGGCACCTTCCCCGCATCGGGCACCGCGATCGTGACGAGGGCGAAGCGCTCGGTCGGCGGCGCGCCGCCCGCGTCCGCAAGCGCGCGCTGCGCCGCGTCGAGTTCGCCCGCCGCATCGCGAAGGCCGCGCGCGAGCTCCGCCTGCGCCGCCGTCAGCCGCTCGCGCTCGTCCTCGATGAACGCGAGCTGCGCGCGCAGCCGCTCGGGATCGAGTCCGCCGCCGAGCGCCTGCGACGCGTCGGCCGCCGCCTTCGCGGCGATCGAGTCGACCGTCTTCTGCGCCGCCGCGTTGTTCGCGAGACGACGCTCGAGATCCGCCTTCGCGACCTCCGCGGCCTCCACGCGCGCGAGCGCCTCGCGCACACGCGGGTTGTCGCTCGTCGGCGCGGGTCGCGCGACGGTCTCCGTCTTCACATCGAGAAGTCCCGCGCCGCCACCGAGCCGCGCCTGCACGCTCTCGAGATCCGCGCTCGCGGGCAGCGGACCCACGCGCAACTCGTAGAGCCCGGCGTCGAGATCGACCGACCCCGCGCGCGTGACCGCCGCGCGTCCGCGATAGAGCGTGACCGAACCGATCGCGAGCTCCGTCCGCATCGCGACGGGGCGATCGGTGTCGTCGACCGCGGCGGCGGGCGTCGACGCGGCGGCGATCGAGACGCAGGGAGTGGCCGAGAGCAAGGGAAGCGTGGCGAGAAGGGCGGCGAGCGGAGTGTGCGGGCGCATGACGGGAGCGTAGCGGGCGACCGGCCCCGCGAACGGGGAAGCGCACCGCGACCTCGACCGCCCGCCTCGCGATGACCGCGCTACATCGAGAGGAGAAGCGCGGCCACCGCGCACGCGATCATCGCGCCAAGTCCCACCAGGGCGCCGTTGCGCCAGGCGCGCCGCCGCGCGCGTCGTTCATCGAGCCAGACCCGCCCGTCCGCCTCTCGCACGACGACCCCCGACCGCACCATCGGCGCGAGCGCGGTCTCGCTCACGCCGAGCGTCGCCGCCTTGCGCGCCGTCTCGCGGCTCGTCGCGCCGGCCTTTCGCATCGCCTTCGCGGGGCCAGGCGTCCGCAGCACCATCAGGATCATCATGCCCGGCCCGATCACGCCACCGAGCGCGCCGAACGCGGCGCCGAAGCCGCCGGAACCTGGAGGGGGAAGTGGCACGGCGGGAGCGTAGCGCGAGGCGCGGGACCGCTCAGCCCTCGTTGCCGAGGATGTCGCGCCCCTCGATGCCGTCGGTCGTCAGGATGTGGAAGCTCGTCCGCACGAGGAAGTCGTACGACTGGTTGCCGTAGTACCCCGCGGGTCCGAACGGCGTGTTGCGCGACCAGAGCGAACCCGCGCGGGTCTCGTCGCGCATGGCGCGCGCCGTCCCGACGAGTTCGACATGACCGTCGAAGAAGAGGCTCGCGGGCGACGAGAGGATGCCGTGATTGAAGTACCAGGGCTCCGATCCGCCGAAGTGCGGGTTCACCATCTGCATCGGACGGTTCTGCAGCCACGCGTGCTCGATCATCCGCGTCTTGAGCGACGGATGCCGGCAGCGCGACACCGAGGGGCTCCGGTACGACGCGGGCAGGTTCGCGGGATGGGTGAACCCGTTCCCGTCGGCGAGCTCCGCATTCCGGCGGAAGACCTGCGGGTCGAACATCGCCGCGGGGCTCCAGCAGTACGAGCTGTCGGCGTACCGCTCGCCGTCGTAGGTGAACTGCGCGGGGCTCGTGAGGTAGGGCCCGATCTCCTCGAGCGCCACGATGTCCTTCGGCGCGTAGAACGCGGGGTCGTAGAAGCGCCCGTTCAGATAGTCGGCGAACTTCATCACGCCGGGAATGCGGAAGCTGCCGAAGCCGCTGCCGCCGCCAGGATTGAACGAAGTGCCGAAGTGGAGCGGGACATAGACCGCCCAGTTGAAGCACGCCTCGGGCCAGCCGAGCCCCGCGCACTTGCCGCTCGAGCCGAGGAAGTACCCCCAGGTGCCGAAGGTGTCGCGCCCGATGATCTGCTGCGGTGGGCAGGCGACCTGCTGCAGGTAGACCGTGCAGTTGCCGTAGCCAAGCCCCGCGTCGTCGGGGCACGCCGTGAACTGGCGGTCGCCCCAGTCGCCCGCGTACGCCTCGTTCGCCGAGGCGAGCGTGCGCAGGTTCGAGACGGAATGGGTGACGAGCGCCTTGTCGCGACCGAGCGCGATCGCGGGCAGCAGGACCGCGATCAGGAGCGCGACGATCGACACGACGACGAGAAGCTCGACGATCGTGAAGGCGCGGGCGGGACCGGTCCGACGGGCGGGGGCCTGACGCTGCATGTGTCCTCCCGGAGACGGGGTGGCGAGTGTCGCGCGGGCCTGAACCAGTCCGCAACGCGATCTGAACACAAAGGCAACATCTTGGTCGGCTCGGCGCCGCGCGGACAGCAGAAAAGAACCGCCCGCGGCGGGCGCGGGCGGAAACTTCACATGGATGCCGGTGCGTGTTCAGGAAATCGCGCAACGCCTGCGCGCGCGCTGGGGCATCGACCCCTCGCCGACGGCGCAACGCGGTCGGCGTCGCGCGGCGGTTCGGGTCGTCAGCCCTCGTTGCCGAGCACGTCGCGTCCCTCGATCCCGTCGGTCGTCAGGATGTGGAAGCTGGACTGGACGAGGAAGTCGTACGACAGGTTGCCGTAGTACCCACCCGCGCCGAGCGGCGTGTTGCGCGACCAGAGCTTGCCCGCGCGGTTCTCCGCCTGCATCGCGCGCTGGCACATCACGAGTTCGATGTGCCCGTCGAAGAAGAGGGTGACGGGCGCCGAGTTGTAGCCGTGGTTGAAGAACCACGGCGTCCTCCCGCCCGCGAAGTTCGAGTTGATGAGCGAGTCGGGCGCGTTCTGCAGCCAGCTGTGCTCGATCATGCGCGTCTTGAGCGACGGGTAGCGGCAGCGCGAGACCGGCGGACTGCGGTAGCCCGCGGGCAGCGTGGTCGGGTCGGTGTAGGCCTGCCCGTTGAAGCCGCCGTTCGCGGCGTTCGGATTGTTGCGGGCGAGCACCTTCGGGTCCCACATCGCGGCGGGGCTCCAGCAGTACGAGCTGTCCTCGTAGTTCGTGCCGTCGTAACTGAACTGCGAGGCGCTCGTCAGATACCTGGAGATGTTCGCGAGCGGCACCACATCCTTCGGCGCGTAGAAGGTGCTGTCGTAGAAGCGGCCCTGCAGGTACTTGTTGAAGGCGACGATGCTCGGCATGCGGAAAGAGCCGAAGGCGTTGCCACCGCCTGGATTTCCCGCGGTCCCGAACTGCAGCGGGATGTAGATGATCCAGTTGTAGCACGCCTCGGGCCAGGTGCACTTCCCCGTGCTGCCGAGGAAGTAGCCCCACATGCCGCCGCCGTCCCAACCGAGGAGCTGCTGCGGCGGGCACGCGACCTGCGTGAGGTAGGTCGTGCAGTTGCCGTTCACGATGCCCGCGTCGTCGGGGCACGCCGTGAACTGGCGGTCGCCCCAGTCGCCCGCGTAGGTCTCGTTCGCGGCGGCGAGGTTCTTGAGGTTCCCGACCGACTGCGTGATGAGCGCCTTGTCGCGGCCCTTCGCGACCGCTGGAAGGAGGAGCGCGATGAGGAGCGCGATGATCGAGACGACCACCAGCAGCTCGACGATGGTGAAACCGCGCGGGCGCGGCGTGTGGAACGCGTGTCGGCCTCGGACCTGTCGGCCCTGGATCAGGTGGCGCATCGCGGACTCCTTGCCTCGGTGAGGCGTTGGGTGGATCCGCGCATCATGGCGCCGATCGTGCGATGGCGGGACGCCCGCGTGACGGAAGTGTCGCGGCGATGCAAAAAAGCAGCCGCCCGCACGAGGCGGGCGGCTGCGGTCGTTTCGGTCTCGGCGTTCGCGCGTCGCGTGGGCGGGAGCCCGGCCACGCGCGGTCGCACGGTTCCGCCGGGCGATCAGCCTTCCGAACCGAGGACGTCGCGGCCCTCGATGCCGTCCGTGGTGAGGACGTGGAAGCTGGACTGCACGAGGAAGTCGTACGACTGGTTGCCGAAGTAGCCGTTGGCGCCGAACGGCGTGTTGCGCGCCCAGAGCTTGCCGGCGCGGTTCTCCGCCTGCATCGCACGCTGGCACATCACGAGCTCGATGTGGCCGTCGAAGAAGAGGCAGGCCGGGGCGGAGTTGTAGCCGTGGTTGAAGTACCACGGGGTGGCGCCGCCGCCGAAGTTCGAGTTGATGAGCGAGTCCGGCGAGTTCTGCAGCCAGTTGTGCTCGATCATGCGGGTCTTGAGCGAGGGGTACTTGCAGCGCGACACCGGCGGGCTGCGGTAGCCCGCGGGGAGGGTCGCGGGGTTCGTGTAGCTGGTGCCGTTGAAGCCGGCGCCCGTGCCGTTCGGGTTGTTGCGGGCGAGGACCTTGGCGTCGTACATCGCGGCGGGCGAGAAGCAGTACGAGCTGTCCTCGTAGGCCGAGCCGTCGTAGGTGAACTCGGCGGCGCTGGTGAAGTACTTGCCGATGTTCGCGATCGGAACTTGGTCCTTCGGCGCGTACAGCGTGCTGTCGTAGAAGCGGCCGTTCAGGTAGGTGTTGAACGCCTTGAGGCCGGGGATGCGCCACGCGCCGTAGCCGTCGCCGAAGCCGATCGGCAGGTGGACGATCCAGTTGCCGCAGTTGCCCGGGAGGGTGAACGGCGCGAACGGCGGGGCGCAGCGGCCGCCCTGGCCGCCGATGAAGTAGCCCCACATGGCGCCGTTGGTGTCCCAGCCGAGGAGCTGCTGGGGCGGGCAGGCGACGGTCGCGACGTAGGTGCCGCAGTTGCCGCCCACGGTGCCCGCGTCGTCGGGGACGCAGGTGAACTGACGGTCGCCCCAGTCGCCGGCGTAGTTCTCGTTCGCCGTGGCCAGGTTCTTGAGGTTCGAGACCGACTGCGAGATGAGGGCCTTGTCACGGCCCTTTGCCACTGCGGGAAGCAGCAGCGCGATGAGGAGGGCGATGATCGACACGACGACGAGGAGCTCGACGATCGTGAAGCCGCCCTTGCGGTTCCGGTGAGTCATGGGACTCGACCTTTCTGCGGGGAAACCCCGCGAGGAGCGCGTCTCTCGCGACGGTCGCTCCATCCCTGCGGGAGCGACCCGCATGGTGACCGTCGCGCGCTCGAAGTGTGGCAGGCCGAAGACATGCAACGGCGGACCTGCCGGGTGAGTCGGCGCCCCGAGAGTCGGGCGCCGATGCCGTCGGGAAAAGCGTACCCTCGGTTCGCATTTCGCAAGTGGAAGATGGCGGGAATCGAGGAGGTTTCGTCAGAATCCCGTGTGTCGGAACCTGTGTCGGCGCGGCGGGTTATCCGACATCCGCCCTTCCGCGCCGCCCGGGATCTGCGACAATCGGGCGATGCTCCTCGCCAGCACCTGGTCGTTCGGACTCCGCGCGAATGAAGCCGCGTGGCCGCATCTCGTCGGGAAGGGCGCGCTCGAGGCGGTCGAGGCCGCATGCGCCTACGCCGACGCCGCCCCCGACATCGACTCGGTCGGTTTCGGCGGACTGCCCGACGCCGAGGGGAGGGTGAGCCTCGACGGGTGCGTGATGCTCGGACCCGACCGCTCGGGATCGGTGGCGGGGCTTCGGTCGCACCTGCATCCCGTGTCGGTGGCGCGGCGCGTCATGGAGCGGACCCCGCATGTCATGCTCGTCGGTCCCGACGCCGACCGCTTCGCGACGGCGCAAGGCCTTGCGGAGTCGGAACTTCTGAGCGACGAGGCGCGCGCCACCTTCGAGAAGTGGCGACGCGAGGGCGGCACGATCGACCAGAGCCGCGACCGGGGTCTCGGCTTCGACCCGCTGCGGCCCGTCGACCGGCGGCACGGTGACGACGGCCGGCTCTTCGGCGGCGCGGCCGGCGCGCTGCCCCCCGACGAGGCCGTATGGCGCCACCACGACACGATCGGTTGCCTCGCCCTCGACGGCGCGGGCGTTCTCGCAGGTGCCTGCTCGACGAGCGGGACGCCGTTCAAGGTCCCTGGCCGCGTGGGCGACTCGCCGATCATCGGGCACGGGCTCTACGTCGATCCGCGCTTCGGCGCGGCGACCGCGACCGGGATGGGCGAACTCGTGATGGGGATCTGCGGCGCCTTCCTCGTCGTCGAGTCGATGCGGCGCGGCGCGACGCCGCTCGAGGCCGTCCGCGACGCGGTCGAGCGGATCGCATCGACCTACGCCGTCGAGCCGCATCACCAGGTGGCGTTCGTGGCGCTCTCGCCCGAAGGGCGGCTCGCGACCGCCGCGCTTCGACCCGGGTACCGGACGGCCGTCCGCGACGCGGCGGGCGCGCGCACCGTCGAACCCGACTTCGTGGCGCTTCCCGATGCAGCCGAGGGCGCCATCGCCGCGGCGCAGTAGGAGGGCGGTTCAGTGGTTCTGCGCGCCGTCGGGCGGAAGCTCGGGGGTCGGCGTCGCGGGCGGCGGGGACATCGGCGTGATGCGGACGGGATCGCAGGCGTCGCTCCACGCGCGTTCGACGCGGCCGTCGCGCAGCTCGAACCACCAGCAGGTGCGCTCGATGGTGTTCGAACTCGAGGCGAACAGCATGAAGACGTACGAACCCTCGGTCGTGCGCGTATCGCAGTCGTAGCGCAGGATCTCGGCGCCGTCGGTGGTGCAGACGCGGTTGTTCGGCTCGCCGAAGGTCGCGACGAGCCATTCGTCGGTCGTCCTGCCCGGCTCGATCGCCTTCACGGCCGATTCCGAGATGCGCGGCCCGACGGTGCGCACGGTGCGGCCGCCCGTGTAGAGGCAGCCCGCGAGCGCGCCCACGGTCGTCATCGCGCCGAGCGCCTCGAGTGCCCTCCGGATCGGTCGTCGGGTCGGGATTCGCGGCATCGGAGACGAGTATATGGTGCCCTTCGCCGCATCCGCGTCGGAAACCTCGCGAAGCGCGCCGCCCTCGGTCCTCCTCGTCCGCCTGCGCAGGGGGCGACGGGTCCGCGATCCCCCTGGAGAACCGATGAAGCTCTACACACGCACCGGCGACGACGGCACCACGGGTCTCTTCTCGGGGACGCGCGTCTCGAAGGACCACCCGCGCATCGAGGCGTACGGGACGGTCGACGAGTTCAACGCGGTGATCGGGATGGTGATGGCGGCGTGCCGGCGCGACGACGCGTACGAGTCGCGGCTCCTCGCGATCTTCACCCATGTCCAGTCGCGGCTCTTCGACATCGGCGCCGATCTCGCGACGCCCGAGGGGGCGAAGAACAGCTCCAGGGTCCTTCGCATCGACGAAGGCCATGTCGACGAGGTCGAGGGCTGGATCGACGAGATCGACGGCGCGAACCCGCCGCTCCGGACCTTCGTGATGCCGTCGGGATCGGAGCTCGCGGCGCGCCTCCACCTCGCGCGCACCGTCTGCCGCCGCGCCGAGCGCCTGATGGTTTCGCTCGCGCAGCTCGAGCCCGTCGGGACGGGACCGCTCCGCTACATGAACCGTCTGAGCGATCTCCTCTTCGCGATGGCGCGGCGCGCGAATCACGCGGCGGGCGTCGGCGATGTACCGTGGGTGCCCTCGTCGCCCTCCTCACCGACGGCGGGCGAATCGGCTTCCGACGCGAAGTGAACCGGGTGCGACGGGCGCGAGGTCGGCGTCCGCGCGCAAATCTCGGACCGCTTGGCGGTGATTCGCGGGCATCCGTTACACTCGCGGCATGTCGATCTTTCCTCTGCCGGTCTTCGAGCGCGACGCGGATCCCGCGCACCGCGACGCCCTGACCGACGAGGAGATCTACGCGCGGCTCAAGCCCCCGACCTCGATCGTGGTGAAGTTCGGGCGGATGAAGCTGATCGGCGAGTATCCGTACCGCGGCGATGCGAAGCCGGGTTGCGGCTCGAAGCTCGTGGTGCGCACCTTCCGCGCCGTCGAGATCGCCGAGATGCTCACGACGACCTGCTCGAACTCGGGCTGCGGCAAGAGCGTCTCGCGCTCGGAGATGCTCGAGTACATCGACAACTCGGGTGGCCGCGACTACCCGTTCCAGACGAACGGCGAGGTCCTCCGCGTCGCGACCGTCGAGGACCTGAACCGCGCCGCCGCGTGCACCGAGCGCGCGCGCACCGAGCTGCCGCGCGTCCGCGAGATCGCCGCCGAGCACCGCTTCCCCGCGAAGGTCGTCGACCTCGAGTTCACGCTCGACGAGCAGCTCCTTCTCGTCTACTACCTCTGCGACGAGCGGATCGACTTCCGCGACCTCGCGCAGCGGCTCGCCCGCGAGTACGGCCGCCGGATCGAGATGCGCCAGGTCGGCGCGCGCGATGAGGCGCGGCTCGTCGCCGACTACGAACGCTGCGGGCAGCACTGCTGCTGCAAGAACTTCCTCAAGGTCCTGAAGCCGATCTCGATGCGCTCGGCGAAGGTCCAGAAGGCGACCCTCGACCCGCTCAAGATCTCGGGCCGCTGCGGCCGCCTCATGTGCTGCCTGCGCTACGAGGACGCGACCTACGAGGAGCTCCGCAAGCGCCTGCCGCGCAACAAGACGCGCGTCGGCACCGCCGAGGGCCCCGGGCTCGTCGTCGATGGGAAGATCCTCGTCCAGCTCGTCCTCGTGCGGCTCGAGCACGACGGCCGCGAGATCGCGGTGCCCGTCGAGGAGCTCATGGACCCCGAGACCTGCCCGAAGCCCGGCGAAGGCGCGCCCGCGCCCGATCCGATGCGCGGGATGGACGCCCGCAAGGTGCGCGCGAAGCTCGCCGCCGAGCGCAGCGAGAAGCTCTCGAAGCAGGACCGCTACCGCGACGAGTCGAAACGGCGCGATGGCGCGGCCGCGCCCGCGGCGAAGGCGGGCGCCGCTGACGGCGAGGCAACCGCCGGCGCCTCGGGCGAGGGCGAACAGAAGAAGAAGCGCCGCCGCCGCAAGCGGAAGGGTGGCGGCGATGGCGCGGGCGAGGGCTCGCCGACCGATCGCGCCGAGCGCGCGCCGAACGCGGGCGGTGCCGGCGACCGTGGGCCTTCCGCGCGATCCACGCGGCCGCACGCGACGCCCGCCGATGCGGCCGAGGCCGCAGGCGAGGGCGGCGCCTCCGATGGAGGTTCCGACGACGGTGGCGATGCCGCTGGCACGCCGTCGGGCGACGCGGGCGCGAAGCGCAAGCGTCGGCGTCGGCGGCGTCGTGGCGGCAAGCCCGGCGAGGGTGGCGATGCGGGTGCGCCGTCCGATGCGTCGGGCGACTGAGCCGCCGCGGCGGTTCGGCTAGAGTCGCGGTTCCCCGCGAGCCGAAGGACCACGCACGATGCCCACCACGCCCGACGCGCCGAAGCAGGAAGAGACGAACATCGTCGAGACGCTCCAGTCGCTCATCGTGGCGTTCGCGCTCGCGATGGCGGTGCGGAGCTTCGTGACCGAGGGGTTCGTCATCCCGACGGGCTCGATGGGCCCGACGCTCATGGGCCAGCACGAGCGGCTCAAGAGCCCGCTCACCGGCTACGAGTTCCCCGTCGACTCGGGCCCCGCGTTCGACGCGATGCGCCAGCTCGGCGCCCAGTACCGCGACTTCCCGCAGCCGCTCATCGATCCGATGCTGTCGCCGGTCGATCCGATCGGGCAGATCGCGAACAACCAGATCGCCGCGTCGAGCCGCAGCGGCGATCGCGTGCTCGTCCTCAAGTACCTCTACGCCTTCGCCGAGCCGAAGCGCTGGGATGTCGTTGTCTTCAAGAACCCGACCGATCCGACGGGCGACGCGGCGAACTTCATCAAGCGGCTGGTCGGGCTGCCGAACGAGCAGCTCCTCTTCCTCGATGGCGATGTCTTCACCGCGCCGCCCGGCGCGGGTCGCGACGGCTTCACGGTCGCGCGCAAGCCCGAGTACATCCAGCGCGCGGTGTGGCAGCCCGTGCACGACTCGGAGTTCGTGCCGGTCGAGCCGATGACGCTCGCGCGCGCCTGGGGCCGCGCGTGGGCGGGCGTTCCCTGGGAATCGCGCGAGTTCGACTTCGGTGCGCAGGGGAACGCGCGCCGCTGGACGCACGCCGCCGCCTCGCCCGCGCGCCTCGAGTGGGCGTGGGAGCGCATGCCGATCACCGACTGGACCGACTACAACCTCTGGCGCGGCATCCCCGTGTCGCAGCGCTACGCGATGAGCGACCTGCGCGTCTCGCTCGCGATCGACGCCGACGATCCCGCCGCGCTCTCGACGGCGTTCGAGCTCGGCGCGCGGCGGCGGAACATGTCGTTCTCGCTCGCGGGCGGCAAGGCGACGCTCGCGATCCGCGCGATGGGCGAGGGTTCGACCGAGGAGGGGCCCGTTCTCGCGGAGGCGTCGGCGCCGTTCGACGCGCCCGCGGCGGGCGCGCCCTTCGCGGTCGAGTTCTGGCATGTCGACCAGCGGCTCTCGATCTTCGTGAACGGCCGCGAGATCGTGTCGCTCGACTACGAGTTCGGCACGCTCGAGGAGCGGCTCCTCGCGAGCTACTACGGGCGCACGGTCGACGACTACGCGCGCAATCCCGTCTTCCAGCAGCCGACGCCGCCGACGCTCGCGCTCTCGTTCGAGGGGTCGCCGGTCGCCCTCGAACGCGTGTCCGTCGACCGCGACCTCTACTACCGCCCCGCGGTGCTCCGCGAGGACGAGTTCAACCAGCCCGACGAGAACGGGCCCGCGGTGAAGGGGCTCGCCTTCGCGACCGACTTCCTGAATCCCGCGCAGATCGGCGCCGACCAGTTCGTGATGTGCGGCGACAACAGCGCCGCGAGCCGCGACTCGCGCCTCTGGGGCCGTCCGTCGAAGCTCGTCACCGAGATCTTCGGCGAGGACGCGCCGTTCGTCGTGCCGAGGCCGCTCCTCCTCGGGAAGGCGTGGAGCGTCTACTTCCCCGCGCCCGCGCGGCTCTTCGGGAAGGGTCCGTCCGTCCTGCCCGACTTCGGTCGACTGCGGTTCATCCGCTGACGGGTCGGTTCGGAAGGGGCGACGATCACACCGTGCCGCTCCCGTAGGATGGGCGCATGGCGAAGCGAGCCTCGTCGACCAGCGCCGCGAAGGCGGCTCCCCGCGCGCCCCGCGGACGCGCGGGCGATGCGCCGCCGCCCGAGCGCGCGCGTCCCGTTCATCACGAGGGCGCGGTCCTCTTCGGGCAGGAGACCGCGACGGCCCAGCTCTCGCGCGCGATCGGGTCGGGTCAGCTCCATCACGCGTGGATCCTGCATGGCCCCGCGGGCGTCGGGAAGGCGACGGCGGCGCTCGAATGCGCGCGGCTTCTCCTCGATCCCGAGACGCGGCCCTCGCACATCGAGGCGTTCAAGGCACCGCGCGACACGCGCGTCGCGGAGCTCGTCGACGCGGGTTCGCATCCCGACCTCCACATCGTGAGCAAGGAGCGCGCCGAGGAGTCGTCGATCAAGGAGCTTCGCGACCGGAAGCAGACGAACATCCCGCTCGACCTCCTGCGCGAGCTCATGCTCGGCGGCACGACTTCGGACGGGAAGAACTTCGACTCGCCCGTATGGCGCGGCGCCTATCTCGGGCACCACAAGGTGTTCATCGTCGACGAGGCCGAGCTCCTCGATCCGTACGGACAGAACGCGCTTCTCAAGACGCTCGAGGAGCCGCCGCCAGGGACCTACATCTTCCTGGTGACGACGCAGGAGGAGCGGCTGCTGCCGACGATTCGCAGCCGCTGCCAGCGCGTCGGATTCGCGGCGCTCGACGGGCCCGCGATGGGCGCGTGGTTCGAGCGGCACGCGGTCGCCGAGGATGCGCGCGCGTGGCTCGCGGAGTTCAGCGAGGGTTCGCCCGGCATGGCCGCGCTCGCGCACGCGCACGGGCTGCGCGCGTGGAGCGAGGAGCTCCTGCCGCGGCTCGATCTCGTCGAGGGCGGACGCTTCGACGCGACGCTCGCCGACCGGCTCGCCGAGCTCGTGGGCGAGTTCGCGGAGAAGGTCGTCAAGGAGAATCCGAAGGCGTCGAAGGAGGCGGCGAACCGGCTCGGGACGCGCTGCCTCCTGCTGACGGTCGCGTCGCGGGTGCGGCGGCAGATCGCGCGGGCGGCGCAGGCGGGCGACATGGATGCGCTCGCGCGCGCGACGCGGCGCGTCGATCTGATCGGCGAACTCGAGCGCGAGATGCGGGCGAACGTGAACCTGAAGCACGCGCTCGCCGACCTCGTCGCGCAGTGGGGGATGGCGTGAGCGGGGCGGCGGGTGACGGCGTCGCCGGCGGTGGCGCGTCGGCCGACTCGGACGCGCCGCGCGAGATCGAGCGCGTCTGGCTCCTGCGCGGCATGCCCGCGATTCCCGATGGTGCCGAGGTCTGGCGCATCGAGCAGGGCTACCTCGACCCGAACGACCTCGGCCCGAACGACCTCGGCCCGAACGACCTCGACCCGAACGACCTCAATCCGGGGAGCGACGACGAGGCCGAGCTCGCGCGGCTCGGGTTTCCCGAGGGGCGGCTGCGTCGGATCGTCGAACCGTCGGGGCGCGAGCGCTTCCTCCACACGGTGAAGTCGGGATCGGGCGTCGTGCGCATCGAGCGCGAGCGCGAGATCACGGCGGCGGAGTTCGCGGCGGGCTGGCCGCGCACCGCGGGGCGGCGCCTCTCGAAGACCCGCCATCGCGTGCGCGAGGGCGGACTCGTCTGGGAGATCGATCGCTTCGATGCGTTTCCGTTCGCGATGGCCGAGGTCGAATTGCCCGCCGAGGACGCGCCGTGCGCGATGCCCGCGTGGCTGGCGCCGCTCGTCGAGCGCGAGGTGAGCGAGGATCCCTCGTACCGGAACTACGCGCTCGCGCGGCGCGCGGGCGCGGAGGGGGGGTCGCCGGGCGGTGCGCTCAGCGCAGGTCCTTCGCCTGCGGAAGATCGCTGAGGTTCGCGAGGCCGAAGACGCGGAGGAACTCGGGCGTCGTGCCGTAGAGCATCGGGCGGCCGACCTCCTCGGCGCGGCCGACGATCTTGACGAGGCGCCGCTCCATGAGGCTCTTGAGGACCTCGCCGCAGGCGACGCCGCGGATCGCCTCGAGCTGGGCGCGCAGGATCGGCTGGCGGTAGGCGACGATCGCGAGGGTCTCGAGCGCGGCCTGCGAGAGGCGGGTCTGCGCGCGGGCGCCCTTCATGCGCGCCATGATCGCGCCGTAGGCCGAGATCGTGAGCATCTGCCGGCCGCCCGAGACGCTCTCGATGCGGAAGGTGCGGTTCGTCTCGGCGTACTGGCGGTTCAACTCGTCGATCGCCTCGCGGACGAGGCGTACGGCCTCGCGGCGGCGGGCCGCGATGGCGGCCGAATCGCCGGCGTTCGCCTGGGTGTCGTCGTCCTCGTCGCGCGCGCCGCGGGCCGAGGGCGGCACCAGGCCGAGGACCTCGGCGAGGCGCGCGTCGGCGATCGGTCGGTCGGCGAGGAGGATCGCCGCCTCGACGCGCTGCGCGAAGGGCATCGCGGCGGCGGGAAGCGACTCGTCGGCGAGATCGATCGTGATCGCGGGTTCGGACGCGTCGGCGGCTTCGCCGTCGGTGGTCGCGGTGGAGGTGCGGCGCGGGCGGCGGGTGCGCTTGGCGGGTGCGTCGGTGGCGGGTTCGGTCGCGGGCTCGTCGGTCGATGCCGGCGCGGTGTCATCCTGCGGCGCGTCCTCGGCGGCATCTCCATCGG
>JBJOHC010000292.1:0-2774 GCA_046047955.1 Planctomycetota bacterium | reverse complement strand
CCAGTCCTCGAACGCAGGCTCGAACTCGAGATGCACGAATCGGTTCGAGAGCGCGTCGGGCATGCGGTGCACGACCGACCGGTCCTCCTCGCGATTACCCGCGGCGACGATGCGCCAGCCGTCGGGCAGCGTGTACTCGCCGACCTTCCGGTCGAGGACGAGCTGGTAGAGGCTCGCCTGCACGATCGGCGGCGCGGCGTTGAGCTCGTCGAAGAAGAGGATGCCTGGCGTCGCGTCGGCGCGCGGCAGGAACGACGGCGCGAACCACTCGGCACGGTCGCCGACCACCGCGGGAATGCCGCGGAGATCGGTCGGATCGAGCAGCGGTGCGCGGATGTCGATGACGGGCAGGCCACGCTCGGCCGCGAGCTGCGCGACGACGGCGGACTTGCCGACGCCGGGCGGTCCCCAGATGAACGCGGGCCAGGGGGTCTTCCAGAGGTTGTCGAGGGTCTGTCGGATCTGCGAGGGTGTCATGGTTCGATGCTCCGTGGCGAGTCGCCGCACGCGGCGGGAATCGCGTGTCGAGAAGGAATCGGAAGCCGCGTGGAGCGCATGTGATGCGCGCGCGGGCGCTCATCGGAGCGCGCGATGGTCGTCGCGACGGCGCAGCCAGATCGCATCGGCGAGCGAGCCCGTCCAAGTGCGCGCGGCGCACAGCGCGAAGAGGTCGAGATCGGGCACACGGACGAAGGCGCGCGGCAAGGGTGCGCCGTTCGGGAATTGGACGTGTCCCTCGTAGGGCTCCTCGCCTGCGAGGTAGGACCAGCCCGACGGCAGGACCTGTCCGGTCGTCGGCGTGGCCAGCGCGCCCGTCAGGAAGGGATGGACGAGCGCGACGATCGTGCGCCCCGCTCCGTGATGCGCGACGAACATCGCCTCGTTGAAGCTCGACGGATTCGGCGCGATCTCGAGCGCGATGTCGTGCTCGCCCTCGAAGCACGCGGGGAGTTCGCAGCGCCACATCGAGACGGGCGCCTTCGCGTGCCCGAGCCTGCGCCAGCGCGCCTCGACGTGCTCGGGAAGCGCCGAGATCCGGCGCGCGCCCGCGAACCCGCGCTCGATCCGCTCGCGGGTGGCGATCCGGATCGTCGCGCGCGCGCCCGCGCCGGGCACCTCGTGGGCGAGCGCGAGGAAGAGTTCGCCCTCCGTGAAGTGAACCAGCGCGGGAGCGTCGCACTCGCCGCACTTCGGCTGCCGCGAGAGGATGGCGCGCAGCCGAGCGACGATCGCCGCGGGATTGCGCACCTTCGCAAGCGCCTCGAGCCGCGCGCGCGACTCGTCGTCGCCCGATTCGAGCACCATTGCGCGCGCCGAGACGAGGCAGCGCGCGAGCGCGTCACCAAGACCTTCGGCGAAGGCGAGAAGCCCCGCGTCGATCCATCCGTCGGGCGGCGCGGTCGCGATGTGACCTGGCGTCCATCCGTGGGCGGATTCGTGGAACTCGAACGATCGGAAGTCGGTGCCGTCGTTCATGTCAGGCCACCTCCCGGTTCGCGGCCGCGACCGCGACTGCACCGTGCGAACGCGATGCGGGATCTCTCCGACGCAAGGGGTGATGTTCGAACGAGGCCCGGAGGAACCCGCCCTGCCACACGCCGACCGTCCGCGCAATCCGGTCGAGGTCGTCGATCGTCGCGCCTTCGAACGCGGGAATCGAGCGCATGTGCCGTCCAACCACGGCGTCCACGTCGTAGCGCGGCGTCAGATTGCCCACGAGCGTTCGCATCACGACGGGAGCCTGAGAACTCGGGCCGATCTCGATCGAGAGGGTGGCCGCGGTGCGCCTCGAGGAGACACATGGCGGCACCTCGGTCTCGTAGCTGAAGAACCCACCCGCGACCCGACCCGACTCGAGCCGCATCAGGAACGAAGGATCGAACTCGATCCAGTGGTCCGACGATGAGAAGTTTGCGAGATTCCCGAACTGCGGCAAGGCGTGGCCGTCGTGATCGACGAGCTGCATGCGCCCGTGATGACGGCTGATCCGCATCCCGATCTCGGAAGGGACATCGAGTCGGAGCTTCCGGAAGTCGATGCACCAGCAGCAGTCCCGATAGGCGCCGCTGCCGAGATAGTCCTTCCAGGTCCTTCGCTGTGCCGTGGTGTCGTGGAGATCCCTCGGCAGTCGGAACATGGCGGAATGCGACCAGCGCCGCTCGCCTCCGTGCGGCAGCACCAGCCGATCGAAGCGACTTCTCGCGCCGAACCGGTACGCGTGGACGCGGGCGTCCTCCCTGCGTTCGGGAACGAGGAACTCGTGCAGCGGAACGCAGCGGTGCCGCGTCGCGCGCTCTGGATGGATGCAGATCGCGCACGCAATGATCAGCGCCGCGACACGCTCGGCGAACGGGATCGACGCGAACTCACGGCCACTCACCTCCATCTCGCAGCGGTCCACGCACTCGCGCGGCCAGAGCGACTCCGCGGCGGCGTCGCGCACACGCTCGTCCTCGGCGAACAGCGCGAGCTGGAAGGCGGTCGCCGGATCGACCCGGACGCACGACGCCCGTGCGGCATCGGCGTCGAGCCCCGTTCGAACACCCTCGCGAATCCCCGGGTCGGGCTGGTCATTCACATTCAGGATCGCCATCGTCTGCACTCCTCGCCCATCTCGGGCACGAAGCGCATCCCGGCGACGCGCGCGCCGCCGGATCGGACAGCGTGCGCGCATCGCGCTCGCGAGGTTGGCGACGCGTTTCCCGCGCGTCGCCCGCATCGATTTGGCACCGTGCCTCGCGGCCGGTTGCCGGAGCGCGCGCCGCATGAAGCGC
>JBJOHC010000291.1:0-8233 GCA_046047955.1 Planctomycetota bacterium | reverse complement strand
CGCTCAGATCTTGACCGCCGCGAGCGCCTCGGCCGCCGTCGTCACGCGGCGCGCGACGAGTTCGGCCGCCGAGTCCCGCAGCGTCGTGAGCGATCCCGTCGAGCGGGCGGCCTGCACGATCGCGTCCGAACTCGCGCGGCGCATGATCTCGGCGCGCACGGGCTCGGCGACCTCGAGAAGTTCGTAGCAGCCGATCCGGCCGCGGTAGCCCGAGTTGCGGCAGTCGCGGCAGCCGACGGCCTCGGCGACGAGCCCGTCGGCGCCCGCATGGAACCCGGGCGGAAGTTCATCCCCGTGGGGCGGCCGCGCGACCGTGCAGCTCCGGCAGACGCGGCGGAGGAGCCGCTGCGCGAGGACGCCCTCGAGCGTGCTCGCGACGAGGAACGGCTCGACGCCCATGTCGAGGAGGCGCGTCGCGGCGCCCGCGGCGTCGTTCGTGTGGAGGGTCGAGAGGACGAGGTGGCCCGTGAGCGACGCCTGCACCGCGGCGTTCGCGGTCTCGGCGTCGCGGATCTCGCCGATCATGATGATGTCGGGATCGTGGCGGAGGATCGCGCGCAGGCCTGCGGCGAAGTCGAGACCGACCTGGTGGTTCACCTGGATCTGGTTCACGCCGGGGACGTGGTACTCGACGGGATCCTCGACCGTGATCGCCTTCACCTCGCCCGAGACGATCTTCCCGAGCGACGCGTAGAGCGTCGTCGACTTGCCGCTTCCGGTCGGCCCCGTGACGAGGACGATGCCGTGCGGGCGCGTCACGAGCGAGACCCACGGATCGTGGATCGCCGCGGGCATCCCCAGTTCGTCGAGGCCCGACATCACCGCGTTCTTCGCGAGGATGCGCAGCACCACGCCCTCGCCGTAGAGCATGGGGATGATCGAGAGGCGGAGGTCGTACTCCTGGCCCTTGTGTCGCAACGTGATGCGGCCGTCCTGCGGGCGGCGCTTCTCGGCGATGTTCAGGTTCGCCATGATCTTCAGGCGGCTCGTGATCGCGTTCCGGAAGCGGTGGATCGTCTGGGGGACGCCCGCGTCGGTCATCACGCCGTCGATCCGGTAGCGCACGTGGAGCTCGCGCTCGTAGGGCTCGATGTGGATGTCGGTCGCGCGCTCCTGGATCGCCTCGAAGAGGAGGTCGTTCACGAGGCGCACGACGCTCGCTTCGCTCGCGTCGTCGCCGTCGGCCGACTCGCCCGCCTCGGCGCGCGCGTCGGAGGGCGCGTCGCCCGCGCCGAGCGCCTCGAGCACGTCGCCCGCGACGCCGAAGCGCGCGCGGATCTGCGCGCCGAGGTCGCCGTCCTCGGCGACCGCGAGCGTGATCGGCATGCCCGCGGCGAGGCGGAGCTGCTCGAAGCCGTCGAGCCGGAGCGGGTCGCTCGTCGCGACGAGGAGCCTCGCGCCCTCGCGGCGGATGGGGAGCGCGCGCAGGCGGAAGACGATCCGCGGCGGCACGAGGCGGACGGCGTCCTCGTCGATCGGCGTTTCGTCGAGCCGGACGAAGGGAAGGGAGAGTTCGGCGGCGACCGCCCGCATCGCGTCCTCGGCGCTCGCGATCCCGAGGCGCGCGACGGTCTGCTCGAGCCGCTCGCCCGTGCGGGCCTGTTCGGCGCGGATCTCCTCGAGGCGGTCGGCGCTCAGGACGCCCTGTGAGACGAGGATCGCGCCGAGTGCCATGCGCGGAGGGTAGCGCTTCGCGGGCGCCTTCTCCAAGTGGATGCGGGAACGGGCGGGGCGCCTCGGCGGCGCGCGCCGGTCACGGCGCGTCGGGCGCGGGCGCCGTGGCGCGGAACACCGCGAGCGCCGCGGTCAGCGTGTGGAGATGCGTGCGGGCCGCGACGGGCGCGAGTTCGCCCGCGGTGTGGAAACCCGCGAGCGGCACGCCCGAGAGGCGGCGCGCGATCGTCGCCGCGTCGTGCTCGCCGTCGCCGAAGAGCCGCGAGCCGCGACGGTTGCAGGTGAAGAGGAGCGCGGCCGCGGGATCGCCGCGCAGGACCTCGCGGTCGAGGAGGAGCTCGAGGTCCTCGTGCGCCGTGCCCGGATCGCGGAGGTGGAAGCAGACCGTCGCGCCGACGGGAACGCGCTCGCTGAGCGTGATCGAGCCGCGCTCGGGATCGACCGCCGCGACCTCGCGCACGAGGTAGTCGCCGCGACCGAGTCGCGGCTTGCCCGCGTCGAGTGCGACGCCGACGAGGAGTCCGCGCGAGAGGAGGTCGCGCCGCTCGGGTGGAATCGTCTCCGCCATCCGCCGCGCGGCGTCGAGCGCGCGCACGCCGCCGAGTTCGTGGATCACGAAGTCCCGCGCGCGGGTCACCACCAGCGGCTCCCCGAGCGGAGCGCAGCCCTCGCTCACGAATGCGTCGACCTCGAAGTCGCCGAAGAGGGAGAGCCCGACGATCCCCGCGCTCGCGAGGCGGCGGTCGACCGCGAGGACATTGAGTCCCGGATGCGACGCGCCGCTCGCGACGCCGCCGTGGATCCGCGCGCCTTCGGGTCCCGCCGCGGCGTCGATGCGCGCGCAGGCCTGCCCCGCGTGGATCGAGAAGGGGTCGGCGAGGAGGAGCGTCGCGCGATGGCGGACCGTGCCGGGTGCGGGACCGCCCTCGACCGGGAGCGCGACGCGGTCGCGCACGAAGCGCGTCGACCAGATCGACGGCGGACCGTCGGCGGGATCGAAGGAGAAGGGGTGCGCCTCGAGCCCCGGGAGCCGCAGCGCGAGCACCGAGAGCGAGGGGCCGCGCTCGAACTCGAGGCCTCCGCAGGCGGTCGCCTCGGCGGTCGTCGCGAGGAGATGCGCGGGATGCAGGTCCGCCCGCAGCATGTCGAGGATCTCGGGCAGCAGCGCGCGGTGGTGGAAGCTCGCGAAGACGACGAGGAGGTCCGGTCGTCCGAGAACCTTCGGGCGCAGATGCTCGAGCACCTCGCGGGCGGCGTCGCGCGACCCGAGCCGCTCCGAGGCGGCGTCCCAACCGGCTGGTGCGTGGCGCGTCTTCACGGTCATCGCGAGTATGACCGCGAGAAGCGCCACGGGTGGGGGGCGTTTCGGATTTTCCCCGCTCCAAGGGGTGCGCGGGTTCCGCGCGGAAAGGGACTTGCATTCCATCGCGAGTCCCTGCACAATCCCCGATTCCCCACTCCGCGCGGCGCTGTCCGCAGGGCGGGGGATCTCGAGGACCGGCGCGGACGACGCGTCGGTTGGAACGCTGACCGGACGATCGTCCGGTCGGATCGACCGAAGACGAAACGCAGGACAGGAACCACCGTGCCGAACATCGAATCCGCCAAGAAGCGCATGCGTCAGGACGTCAAGCGCCACTCGCGCAACCTCTGGCGCAAGCGTCGCGTGAAGAACGACATGACCGCCTTCCTCAAGGCCGTCGCGAGCGGCGACGCCGTCGTCGCCGAGACCGAGATGCGCAAGGCCGCGCGCACGCTCGACAAGGTCGCCGCCACGGGCACGATCCACAAGAACACCGCCGCGCGCCGCAAGAGCCGCATGGCGGCGAAGGTCGCCGCGCTCAAGACGAAGTGAGCGCCGTGAGCTGACGGCCGCGCGCACCTCGGGTGCGCGCTCCGTCGCCGCGTGCTTCATCCGAACCCCACTTCGGCCGACGCCGTTCCGCCTCGTTCCGCCCCGCGCGGACGCCACGGGACCTGCGCCGGTCGTTTCTCTTTCGTCGCAGGCGTGCCGAAGGCGTCGCGCGGGCGCGCCTGCCGGACGGGGCGAGGCGACGCTCCCGCCCCTATCCTCGCCGCACCCGCCATGGCGACCCGACCGCGCTCGACGAACCGACCGATGCTCGCGCCGCTCCTGCGGGGCGGCGCGGCGTCCGACGCGCGGGGGTACTTCGCCGACTCGCGGCGGCCGCTCGAGATCCTCTTCTTCCTGCTGCCCTTCATCGCGCTCTACGAGTACGAACTCGCGCGCGTCCTCCGCTCGGCGGACGGACTCGTCACGAACGGCGCGCATCTCGGGATCCTGCGCGTCTTCGCGGCACTCGGGCTCGGCGAGGGCGCGCTCTCGGTGCCGGGGATCCTGATCGTCGTGATCCTCCTCGTCTGGCACGCGCTCGAACGGCGGCCGTGGATCGTCGACCTCTCGGTCGTGGCGCGGATGTTCGGGGAGAGCCTCGGGCTCGCGGTTCCGCTCCTCGTCTTCTCGCAGATCGCGGTGCGCGCCCTGCCCGCGGCGGGGGTCGCCGACTTCGGCGCGCTGCCGCTCGACGCGCGCATCGCCGTCTCGATCGGCGCGGGGCTCTACGAGGAACTCGTCTTCCGGATGGCGCTCCTCGCGCTTCTCCAGGGGCTCCTCGGCGATGTCCTCGGGCTCCCGCCGCGCGCCGCGGTCGCGTGCGCGGTCGGACTCGGGGCGATCGCGTTCGCGGGCTACCACCCGCTGCACGACGCGCAGGGGGCCATCATCGCCCAGCGCGCGGTGTTCTACCTCGGCGCGGGGGTCTACTTCGGCGTCGTCTACCTGCAGCGCGGGTTCGGCGTCGTGGTCGCGACGCACGCGCTCTACGACATCGCGACCGCATTCCTCGTCGGCGCGCCGACGGATGCCGCGCCCTGAGTACGCTGCGCGGGATGCAGGGATCCTCCTCGGAACCATCCAGTCGCCGGAGCCGCGCGCGCGCGGCGTCGTCGCCGCTCGACTCCGAGGTCCTCCACGGGATCCGCGCGGTGCAGACCGCCGTGAACGTGAACCAGACGCTCGGCGAGGCGCTCGACGACCTTCGCGCGCGCTCGATCGATTCGCCCGCGATCTACGTCTACGCGGTCGACGACGACGACCGGCTCGTCGGGCAGGTGCCGACGCGCGCCCTCCTCTTCTCGCCGCCGTCGACGCGCGTGCGCGACGTCCTGCGCGCGGACCTCGTCACGATTCCGCTCGACACGAGCTTCGACGACGCGCTGGAGATCTTCGGGAGGACGAAGCTCCTCGCGCTTCCCGTGGTCGACGCCGAGGGGCGGCTCGTCGGCGCGCTCGACGTCGAGCGCTACGCGAGCGAGACGCTCGCGCGCAGCGAGCGCGAGCGCGTGCGGCAGGTCTTCCAGACGCTCGGCCTCGCGGTCGACGCGCGCGATCCGCTCACGCCGGCCGAGAGCTTCCGGATGCGCGTGCCGTGGCTCTTCTGCAACATCGGCGGCGGCATCCTCTGCGCGCTGGTGGCGTGGCTCTTCGAGGATCTCCTCGCGAAGGTCGTGATGCTCGCCTTCTTCCTCCCGCTCGTCCTCACGCTCGCGGAGTCGGTGGCGATGCAGTCGCTGACGATCACCGTCGGAGAGGGGACGCTCGACGGCGACGGGCCGCTCCTCGCCCGCGCGCTCCGGCGGCTGCGCGGCGAGGCGGCGGCGGCGATCCTCCTCGGCATCGCCTGCGGGACCGCGGTGGGCGTCGTCGGCGGGATCGGTGGCGGCGGGGCCGCGGGTGCGGCGACGATGGCGGCGGCGGTCCTCGCGAGCATGCTCGGCGCGGCGATCATGGGCGCCGTGATCCCGATCGTCCTCCATGCGCGGAGGCTCGATCCGCAGGTCGCGGCGGGACCGATCGCGCTCGTCTTCGCCGACGTCTCGGCGACGGCGATCTACTTCGGGCTCGGGCTCGCGTTCCTGATGCCCTCGGCGTAGGCGCGGCGCCCGCTTCGCGTACACTCGCTCCGCGTGAACCTCGACCGCATCCGACTCCTCTGCCTCGATGTCGACGGCGTCCTCACCGACGGCGGCATCGCCATCGACGACGCGGGCCACGAGACCAAGCGCTTCCATGTCCGCGACGGCGCGGCGCTGCGCATGTGGTCGCGGCTCGGGCTCGCGATCGCGGTCATCACGGGGCGCGACGGCATGGCGCTGCGCCACCGGCTGCGCGAGCTCGGCGTGCGGCACGTGGTGTCGGGATCGAGGGAGAAGGGCGCGGCGTTCGACGCGCTCCTCGCCGAACTCGCGGTCGCGCCCGACGAGGTCGCGATGATCGGCGACGACCTGCCCGATCTCCCCATCCTGCGCCGATGCGGCTTCGCGGTCGCGGTGCGCGACGCGTCGCAGGAGGTCCTCGACATCGCGCGCTTCGTGACGGCGCGGCCCGGCGGATCGGGCGCGGTGCGCGAGACCGTCGAGCACATCCTGAAGGCGCAGGGGCGCTGGACCGAGGCGGTGCGCACCTTCGATCCGGCGTTCGCGGGCGGCGCGCCCGGCGGTGAAGTCCGCGGAGGCGGGGCATGAAGTGGGCGGAACTGCTGCGCGACCGGCGCGGCGTCGTCTTCGCGGTTCCGGCGGGCGCGCTCGCGCTGCTCGTCGTGGTCGCTGCGTTCAACATGGATCGCGGCGGCGCACGGGAGCGCGCGCCGAGCCGGCTCGCCGACGCCGAGGAGCTCCTCGCGCCGCGCAAGGCGAACGCCGAGGAGCTCGCGCGCGCGTCGTCGGGGATCGCCGATCAGACGGCGGTCTCCCTCGAGAGCGGCGCGTGGATCCAGGTCGCCGACGGAAACGGGCGCCTCGCGCAGCAGTACAGCGCGACGCGGCTCGAGCCGCTCGCGGGCAGCCAGCTCGCGATGACCGAGCCGCGTGCGATGGTCTATCTCCGCGACGGTCGCGTGCTCGTCCTCTCGGCGCGGAAGGGCGTGACCTACGTGCCGCGCCGCGCGCTCGAGTCGGGCACGCTCGAGGAGGATGTCGTCGTGCGGCTCTACCGGCCCGATGGCGGGCGCGCGGTCGACCTCGAGCGCGACGCGCCCGCGGTCGTCGTCACCGCCGACGAGGCGCGCTTCGACGGCGTCCTCGGCGAAGTCCGCTGCGACCGCGCGGTGCGCGTCGCGACCGACATCGGCAGCTTCGCGGGCGAGGGCCTGTCGCTCTTCCTCGATGGCGAGGGCGATGGCGTCGAGCGGCTCGTCGTCGAGCGCGCGCTCGAGCCGATCCGCATCGACCGCGCGGCGCGCGCGATGGCCGCGCGGCGCGGCGCGTCGGCGGGTGTCGACGGTGCCGTGGGTCCGGGCGCGGGAAGCGGTGGGAAGGACGCGGGCGATGCGACGGGCGGCTCGGCGGATGCCGCGACGGATGCCGCCGATCGCGCGCCGCGCGCGCCACGCTTCTACCGGCTCGTCCTCGACGGCGGCGTCGAGATCGTGCGCGTCCGGGACGGCGTGCTGAGCATCGTCCGCGGCGACGAGCTGCACGCGGTGTTCAGCCTCGATGGCGAGGGCATGGACGAGGTGGCGAGCGCGCCGCGCGCGCCGTCGATCCTCTTCGCCGCGCAAGGCGCGGGGGCGCCGCTCGCCGCCGCGGGGACCGGTGCGGCGCAGTCGGCGCGCGCGATCGTGCCGCTTCTCCACGCGCAGGCGGCGGGGACTACGGGCGAGACGGCTGGCGCGGGGGCCGAGGCCGCCGCCGATGGCGATGTCGTGACCGTTTCGTTCGGCGGGCGTCTCGTGATGCTTCCGATCGTCGATCCCGCGGAGTGGCCGAAGTCGAAGGACGACATCCACTTCGATGTCCTCGGCGAGCGCGTCGAGGTGATCGACGGACGCAGCGCCTCGCGGATCGTCGGAACGCGGCTCCGCTATGGCGTCCTCGATGAATCGATCGAGGTCGAGGGTTCCGAACGGCGGCCGATGTCGGTCGTCAACGCGCGCATGTCGCTCGAGGGCGGCCGCTTCCGCGCGTCGCTCCGTTCGGGCGAAGGCAGGCTCGAGGGACCTGGTCGCATCGCCTTCTCGCGCGGCGCGGCGCGGTCGGTGTCGATGCTCGAGACCGTGCCGCTCCTGCCGCCGCATCTCGCGCGCGCACTGGTGTCGGCGGATCCGCGGGCGCTCGTCTCTCCGGCCATGTCGCCGTTCGCAGGCGACGATCCGCCGCCGATCCGTTTCGATCCCGCGGCGCAGCAGCTCGAGATCACCTGGGAGGGCGGGGTCGACCTGCGCTTCGCGGGCGAGGAGGACGACGCGCGGCTCTCGAGCGCGCGGTTCGAGAAGGCCGTGCGCGTCGAGGGTCGGCAGTTCGAACTCGGATCGGCGGTGCTCGAGGTCGCGTTCGCGCCCGGCGGCCGCGACCGCATCGAGACGATCATCGCGGACGGCGGCACCGTCGTGCGCCGGCTTGGCGCCGAAGGAGGCCTGCGCGCCGAACGGCTCGAACTCTCGCTCGCCGAGGGTTCGTCGGGCGACGCGCTGCCGAGACGGCTCGTCGCGCGGCGTGCGATCGAGGCGCGCGACGAGCGCCAGACCGTCTGGACCGAGGA
>JBJOHC010000290.1:0-2984 GCA_046047955.1 Planctomycetota bacterium | reverse complement strand
GCGCCCTGCCGCGAAGGCGGAGCCGACCACGGGCGAGGAGGCGGTCCGCGTCCGCTGGGCCGTCGTCGGCGAGGCGAAGCCAGGGGGCACCGTGCGCGTGGCGGCGAGCTTCACGATCCATCCGAAGTGGCACATCTACTGGTCGAATCCGGGCGAGTCGGGCGCGCCCACGCGGCTCTCGATCGAGCTTCCCGAGGGATGCCGTCTCGTCGATGGGCGGGGCGGACGGCCCGCCGTCGACTTCCCGCTTCCCGAGGTGATCCGCCACGGCGACACCACGATCGGGTACGAGGGCGAGGTCACGCTCAGCTTCGCGGTACGGCTGCCCGAGACGCTGCCCGAGGGTGGGCTGCCCGCGAAGGTGACGGCCGACTGGCTCGTCTGCCGCGAGAGCTGCCTGCTCGGGAAGAACGCGGCGGAGGTCGATCTCGCGAAGCCGGTCGCCGCGGCGGATCCCGCGGTCGAGCGGCTCGCGGCGAGCCTGAAGGCGGTTCCAGCCCCGTTCCCGAAGTCGTGGAAGGCGGCGCTCGAGATGGTCGGCGAGTCGGAGGCGACGCTCGATGTGACGCTCGTGGTCACGCTGCCCCCCGAGACCGCGAATGCACCCGTGGTGTTCCTGCCCCACGACCACGCAGGTGTCGCGCTCGCCGAGGGATATGTCGCCGAGGGCGTCGGACCGACGCTGCGCGTCCCGCTTACCATCTCGCGCGATGCCGCCTCGGACGCTGAAATCCGCGTCTCGGGCGTGATCGCGGTCGGCAATGGGAAGGCGGCGCACGCGTTCGACCTTCCCGTGCCGATGGTGAAGGCGCGTTGAACGGGATGGCGCATCGGCGGACCTTCGCGCGGCGAAGGGCGTCGGTCGCTCCCGCCGCCCGCGGGCGGACGATGGATCGGGTTCCGGAACACCTCTCTCAGACTGGAGATCTCTCACATGAAGAACATGCTCACGCTCGTCCTCACCGCGACCCTCGCGGCGGGGTTCACCGGATTCGTCTCGGCCGATGACAAGGCGCCGTCGCAGCCCGCGGGCGTCCAGAACGATGCGCCCGTCAAGGGTGCGAAGGCCCAGCGCCGCGGGCCGCGCGCCGAGAAGGGCGCCGAGAAGGCTGCCTCGGGCGAGGCGAAGGTCGGCGAGGCCGCGCCGAACTTCACCCTCAAGACGACCGACGGCAAGGAGTGGAGCCTGAGCGACGCGAAGGGCAAGGTCGTGGTCCTCGAGTGGGTCAACCCCGAGTGCCCCGTCTGCGTGCGCGTCATGAAGGACGGCACGGTCGCGAACACGCTCAAGGAGTGCAAGGCGCAGTTCGGCGATGTGGTCTATGTCGCGATCAACTCGAGCGCCTCGCGTCCCGCGAGCCTCAAGGCGACCGAGAGCTACCTCAAGACCAACAAGATCGAGATCCCCGCGCTCCTCGACGAGGACGGCAAGGTCGGCAAGATGTACGGCGCCCGCACGACGCCGCACTGCTACGTCATCGACGCGAACGGCGTCCTCGTCTACCAGGGCGCGATCGACGACGCCCAGGACGGCGACGGCAAGAAGAACCACGTCGTGAACGCCGTGACCGCGCTCAAGAAGGGCGAGGCGGTATCGCCGAGCTCGACGCGTCCGTACGGATGCAGCGTGAAGTACTGAGCGGCGCACGCCGTTCGGACATGAGCAGACAGAAAGAAGGCGGCCCCGCGTGCGGGGCCGCCTTTCATTTCGGGTGCCTGGTTTCGCGCGTTCCGCAGGGGGCGCGTCGCGGGGTTCCGGTCGCGCGACGGCGCGCGCGGCTCGGCGTCACTGCAGGCTGACGGGCATCACGACATAGAGGAAGTCGGCGCCCGACTTGATGACGCCCGGACGGTTCGGAGCCTTCATCTCGATCACGACCTGCTCGCTGTCGATGACCTTGAGGACATCGACGATGAAGCTCGGGTTGAACGCGATGTCGAGCGGGTCGCCCTGGTAGCTGATGCCGTCGATGCGGACCTCGGATTCGCCCATCTCGGGCGCGCGGCTCGTGAGGGTGAGCTGCTGGCCGGCGAACGAGAGGCGCACGCCCTTCGACTCCTCGTTCGTGAGGAGGCTCGCGCGGCGGATCGCGCCGCCGAGCTCGGTGGCGTCGCAGGTCGCCTTGCGGTCGTGCTCCTTGGGGATGACATCCTCGAAGGGCGGGAAGGCGCGCTCGTCGACGCTCGAGACGAGGACGGCGCCCGCATCGGCGTCGCCGACCGCGAAGACGACGAGGTTGCCGTCGCGTGCGACGCGCACTTCGGCGTCGGGATCGCTCATCAGCTTGAGGAGGGCGCTGAGGGCCTTCGTGGGGACGATGAAGGTCTGCTCGCCGTCGCCGCCCGAGCAGGCGCCGCGGGCGACCGCGAGGCGGCGGCCGTCGGTGGCGACGAGGCGCAGCACGTTCTTCTTCCGCTCGACGAGGACGCCGCTGATCGCGTAGCGCGAATCGTCGCGGGCGGTCGCGAAGGTGGTGCGGTGGATGAGGCGGCGCAGCGAGCCCGCGTCGATCGTGAAGTCGGTGCGGTCGCCGGGCTTGCGGACGCCGGGGAATTCGCGCGGCTCGTAGCCGTAGACCTTGAAGGTCGAGCTCTCGGTCGAGATCGTCGCGAGGTTCCGTTCGACCGAGAGCGTCACCGAGGAGTCGTCGCAGGCGCGGACGATCTGGTTGAGCTTGTCGGCGGGGATGAGCGCGTCGCCCTCCTCGTGGATGTCGACGTTGGGCACGCTGATGACGAGCCCGATCTCGGAGTCGGTCGCGCTGATCTCGAGCGCCCCGCCCGCCTTCCCCTTGCGGGCGACGAGCTTGAGGCAGCCGAGGACGGGCGACGGCGTGCGCGAGGCGACGACGCCGCTCGCCATGGTGAGGGCGTCGGACAGGGAGAGACGGTCGCAGACGAGCTTCATGGAGTCCCCTCTGTTGTGGTCGGGCGGCCGCGAGATACAGCGGATTGTGGTCCCGGGCGTCGGAGTGTACCGCCTT
>JBJOHC010000289.1:0-4221 GCA_046047955.1 Planctomycetota bacterium | reverse complement strand
TCGCGCCCTTTCCGCCGGGATGGACCGCCGCCGACGACGCCGCCACCGTCTCACCCGCCCGCGGCACCGCACGCACGCGCACCACGCGGTCGATCATCATCGAGCCGACGACATGGATGGTGGAACTCGGGCTGGCGGAGCGCCCCGGCACGCGGGCGATTCTACCGAACGCGCGCCTGCGCTCCGCCCGCCCGCCTCTCACCCTGGATGAGCGCGAGTTCGTAGCGGCGCCAGAGCCGCACGCCGCCGACCCCGATCGCCGACACCGCCACGGCGAAGACGAGCGGCGGCAGGACGCGCGAATCGACGACGAACGGCGCGACTCCCGCCACGATCGCCAGCGCGATTCCGGGCCGTGCCACGGCCGAACCGTGCTTCCCCCGAGCGATCCGCACGACGGTCATCCCGCAGCCGGCCACGAGCAGCGAAGGCCCGATCCATGCGAACCGCGCGACCGTCGCGACGGGCTCCTCGAGCCCCGCGAGCGGCGCGACGAACGCGAGCGCACCCGCACCGAACCCGACGCCCGCGAGGAGCCGAAGCCGCGCCGACCAATCCGCCTCCCGCACGCGACGCGCCCGCGCAAGCACCACGAGGCACCAGGCCGCGCCGGCCGCACCCGCGAGCCCGACCGCCGCGAGCACCCAGTCGAGCGCCCCCGACTCCCGCGACGGCACCGACGCCGCGAACCACCCGACCATGACCGCAAGCACGCACGGCAGCATCATCGCAGCGCCCCACACTCCAGCGTTCCCGTCGTCGTGCACCCATTGGCGCACGGATCCGCGCCGCTTCGTGACCGACCGCCCTCCGGGCCCCGCGTGGTCCTCGTCAACGTCCTCGTCATCCCAGGAGATGCGTGCGGAGGCCGGAGGTCGACCGGCGCCGCCACCCCTGCCCATCGATCGGGAGGATGAGACCGGCGCGTCGTCGTCCGTGGAGTCGGAATCCGACTTGATGATGAGGCCGACGCGATGCCTGAGATCGTCGTCGACGGACGCATCCGTGTTATGTGACCTGCGCATGGCCGCGAGCTCCTCGAACAGTCGACCTCTCGCTCGCCTTGAACGATGGCGACCGCGCCCGGCACGTCATTCCGAACGAGTGCGGGGCCGCTGCGGGAGCGTCGGGGCCGACGCCGCGGCGTCACCTCGACGCGTGGCGAAGCCCAACCGGTGCGCCGCTGCGCCGCCGGCCCTTCGTCATGCGACATCGCGCGCCAGTCCCGCACGCAGAAACGCCCCGCTCGTGTACTTCGTCGTCCCGGCTTCCGCGCACTCCCGACGCCGCCCCCGCCTACCCCCCGAACGCCCGCACCCGCTCGACCTCGCCGCGCGACCCGAGCAGGACGGGCACCCGCTCGTGGACCCGCCGCGGCTGGTGGTCGAGCGTGCGCCCCGCGCCCGAGTAGGCGAGCCCGCCCGCCTGTTCGACGATGAAGGCCATCGGGCTCGCCTCGTAGAGGTAGCGCAGCTTCCCCTCGGGGTTCTTCTTCGTCGGCGGGTACATGAAGACGCCGCCCGTCAGGAGCGTGCGGTGGACGTCGGCGACCATCGACCCGATGTAGCGCGACGAGTAGCCGTTCGCGTGCGCCCAGTCGAGGTAGCGCCGGTAGCCGTCGGGGAAGGTCTCCGCGTACGCCTCGTTCACCGAGTAGACGGGGTTCGTCTCGGGAATCCGCACCTTGTCCTTCACGAGGAGGAAGCTCCCGATGAAGGGGTCGAGCTCGAAGAGCGCGACGCCGTTCCCCGTCGTGATCACGAAGATCGTCGACGATCCGTAGAGGACGTACCCCGCCGCGACCTGCTGCGTGCCCGGCTGGCAGACGGTCTCCTGCGCGTCGGGAATCGCGGGATCGTTGCGCAGGATCGAGAAGATCGTCCCGACGCCGACGCCCGTGTCGAGGTTCGAGCTCCCGTCGAGCGGATCGAAGAGGACGCAGTACTTGCCGCCGTCGTCGCCGCGCTTGAGGATCGTCGGGACATCGTCCTCCTCGCTCGCGAGGACCGCCACCGACGCGCGCGTGCCGAGGCAGCGCATGAGCGCCTCGTTCGCGATCACATCGAGCTTCTGCTGGTCCTCGCCCTGCACGTTCGTGTCGCCGAACCGCCCGATCGCGCCCGAGAGGCGCGCGCGCCGCACGTGGTTCGAGATCGACTTCGCGGCGAGCGAGATCGCGCTGATGATCCAGGTGAAGTCGCCGCTCGCGTTCGGATGCTTCGCCTCCTCGAGCAGGATGTGGCTCTGGAGGCTCATCAGGTTCTCGTCGAGCTGGTGGCGGATCGGCATCGGGGATCTCGGGTCGTCGGGGGGCGGCCGCACGGGCGGAATGCGCGGAACGCGCGGGAATCACGGGCCGCGCGGCGTCGCGCGGGACGCGGCTATCATCGGCGCCCCGTCGGGAACCGGTTGAGTCACGGTTCCCCGCTTCCCACAGACAGTCACGAGTCGATTCGCGGGTGGCCACCCGCCACCCCTCCCAGCCGGACCGAGATCCATGACCACCGCCCGCCCCGCCGCCTACATCGTCGCCGCCCGCCGCACCCCGATCGGGAAGTTCATGGGAGGCCTCGCGAAGGTCCCCGCCCCCACCCTCGGCGCGATCGTGGCGAAGACCCTCTTCGAGGAGGTCCCGGGCGCCGCGGCGCATGTCGACGAGTGCATCATGGGCAACGTCCTCCAGGCGGGCGTCGGCCAGAACCCCGCGCGCCAGGTCGCGCTGCAGGCGGGGCTTCCCGACTCGATCAGCGCCGTCACCGTGAACAAGGTCTGCGGCTCGGGTCTCGAGGCGGTCATGCAGGCCGCCCGCTCGATCCGCGCCGGCGACAACGACGTCGTCCTCGCGGGCGGCATCGAGAACATGGATCTCGCCCCCCACATGATGCAGATGCGCGGCGGCGTGAAGTACGGCCCCGCGACGATGCAGGACCACATGGCCGCCGACGGCCTCACCTGCGCCTTCGAGAAGTGGGCGATGGGCTGCGCCGCCGACTGGATCGCGGGCGAGCACGGCGTCTCGCGCGCCGAGCAGGACCGCTTCGCCGCGCAGAGCCACCAGCGCGCGGCCGCGGCGACCGCGGCGGGCCACTTCAAGGCCGAGATCGTGCCCCTCTCCGCCGAGCAGTGCCTCGCGAAGGCCGGCGTCGACGCCGACGAGGGCATCCGCGGCGACTCGACCGCCGAGGGCCTCGCGAAGCTCCGCCCCGCCTTCGGCAAGGAAGGCACCGCGACCGCGGGCAACGCGAGCCAGATCTCCGATGGCGCCGCCGCCGTCCTCGTGATGAGCGACGCGGGCCTCGCGAAGACGGGCGCGAAGCCGCTCGCCCGCATCGTCGACGCGAACACCGCGGGCGTCGCGCCGAAGGCGCTCTTCTTCGCGCCGAAGCTCGGCATCGAGCGGATCCTCGAGAAGAACGGCCTCACCGTCGCCGACATCGACCTCTTCGAGATCAACGAGGCGTTCGCCGCGCAGATCCTCGCCGACATCAAGCCCCTCGGGATCCCCGAGGAGAAGCTCAACATCTGCGGCGGCGGCATCGCCCTCGGTCACCCGATCGGCGCGAGCGGCGCGCGCGTCCTCGTGACGCTCGTCCACCAGCTCAAGCGCACGGGCGGCAAGCGCGGCATCTGCTCGCTCTGCCTCGGCGGCGGCAATGCGGTGACGATGCTCGTCGAGATGTGCTGAGGCATGCCTGAGCGGTCGCCGCGTGTTTGAGCGGTCGCCGCGTCCCTAAGCGGTCGCCGCTGCGGCGGCTCCCTCTGGTGCTTGGACGCGTTGGTGTGGTCGCCGCGTGAATTGGGCGGTCGCCGGGCGTCTGAGCGGTCGCCGCGTGCCTGAGCGGTCGCCGCGGCGGCGGCTCCCTTTGGTGCTTAGAAGCGCTCGGGCGGTCGCGGCGCGCGTGCGCGGCGGCTTCGTGCGCGGCGCACCTCTCCGTGCGCGCCTTCGGTGCCAGGACATCCTCGGCCAAGACATCCTCGACCAATACATCCTCGACCAGGACACCCTCGACCCGGGCATCCTCGACCCGGACACCCTCGATCCGGACATCCTCGAGAAGGACATCCTCACTCCGCGTGGGTGCCCGGCGTCTTCAGACGTTGGAACGCGGGACGCCAGCATGGCGCCTCGACCCTGAAGGCGGTCGACCGCCCCGCCGCGCGTTCAGTTCCGCACGCGGATCCGGAGATCGGGACAGAGCTCGACCGAAGTGCGCACCGTGA
>JBJOHC010000288.1:0-4698 GCA_046047955.1 Planctomycetota bacterium | reverse complement strand
GCGCCTTCCGACGGGCGCCCCGTGCGTGCATGGGGGCGCCGCCTGCGCCTGGCCGCTCGACCTTCGGAACCGCCGAACAAAGAGAGCCCCCCAGGGGCGTGGTCCCTGGGGGGCGTCTGGTTCTTCGTCGCTCGAAAGCGCGAAGGGGGGGGCGTATGAGCGAGGGGAGAGAGCGAAGCCTGCTCACCAGTGGAGACGCAGGTGCGAACGCACAGCCATCATCCCTTCCTGAAGTTTGCGCGGATCGATCACCGGCACTCCTTGCGTCCACCTGCGGACATCGCACCCGAAGCCTCCCGCGTTCGCGGAACGACCGAATATCTCGGACTCGCTGATGGCGGGCGATGCGCAACCGCGTCTAGAAAGACATGAGCGCCCTCCCGCACTCCGAACCAAGGACGATGCCCGCGCGACGCGGGCTGGTCTTCCTTGCGCTCGAGGCGTCGCTCGCCCGTGGGGGCGAGACGATCCTGCGGCGCGAGCTGCTTCGGATCGAGCCGTCGCGGCGGCGCATGCTGCTCGCGGCGGGCGAGGTCCGCGGCTCGATCACGCTCGATGTGAGCGACACCAGCATCCTCGCGACGCTCACGGGTTCGGACGAGGCCTCGGTCGAGGTCGACTGCATCGCCGAGGGCCCCGCCCCGAGCGAGATCGAGATCTGGGCCGTGTGCCCGTCGTCGCGATCGGTCGTCGAACTGCTCGACAACTTCGGCCGCGCGGTCGTGCCCGACCTCTGCGCGCGCGACCCGTCGATGCCCGCGCTCACGCTCGCGCCCGGCCGCTACCTGCTGCGCGCGTCGACGACGGGTGGACCGTGCATCGTGCGCATGGCGTCGGAACTCTGACGGCGCCCGCCGCGGCGTCGACCGCCGCTGTCGGCGTGCACCGCCACTTTCACCGCCCGCACTTTCACCGCCCGCACTTTCACCACCCGCACTTTCACCACCAGCGATTCGCAAGCCGAGCGCCACCGTCTCGCGACGAACGGCCTTCGCTCACGCGACGGCCGCACGCAGGCGCTCGGCGAACTGCGCCGCGGTCTGCGGTCGATCGCGCATCTCGCGCGCGAGCGCTCCATCGACGACGCGGGCGAGCCGCGCGGGCACGGTCGGCGCACGCTCGGCGAGCAGCACGCGCGGATCGAGCAGGATCGCGCGCAGGAGCGCCATCGTGCTGCGGTCGTCGGCCTCGTAGGGCAGCGCGCCCGAGAGCAGTTCGTAGAGGACGACCGCGACCTGGTAGACATCGGTCGCGGGGCCGATCCGCTCGGGCTTTCCGTCGGCCTGCTCGGGGCTCATGTAGGTGAAGGTGCCCACGATGTGCCCCGTCGCGGTGCGGAAGCCCGTGCGCCGGCCGTCGAGCCGCGCGATGCGGGCGACGCCGAAGTCGACGAGCCGCGCGCGCCCCGCGCGGTCGACGAGGATGTTGCGCGGCTTGAGGTCGCGGTGGACGACGCCCGCCGCGTGCGCATGCGAGAGCGCGTCGAGCACCTCGCACGCGAGGGCGACCGACTCGCGGACGCCCGGCCGCGCCTCGCGCCGCCAGGTATCGAGGCACGCGCCGTCGATGAACTCCATCGCGAGGTAGATGCGGCCGTCGGGCGTCTGGCCCGTCTCGTCGAGCCGCGCGATCCCCGGATGGTCGAGCCGCGCGAGCACGCGGCACTCCTGACGGAAACGCTCGATGGTCGAGCGGGTGGCGTCGGCGTCGACGAGCTTGAGCGCGCATCGGCGGCCCGTCTCGGTGCTCTCCGCCTCGAGGACATCGCTGAGCGAGCCGCGCGCGATGCGCCGCAGCACGCGGAATCCGAGCACCTCGGGAAGCGGTTCCGCCGCGTCGCGCTCGAGCGAACGGGCGCGGTCGGCGGGCAGATCGATCGCGGTCTCGTCGGCGGCGAGGAGCGCCTCGAGGGCCGCGCGATCGTCGTCACGGAGGCCATGCGACTCGACGAACGCGGCGCGATCCGTGGACGGGAGATCGATCCCCTCCTCGAAGAGGCGCCGGATCTTCACCCAGTCGACGGCCGTCGCGGGCTTCATCGCGCCCGCCCCTCAGGCCCGCCCTCAGACCCGCGGTCGGCGACGACGAGCGCGTACTGCCGCTCGAGGAACGCCCGCGCGAAGCGCCAGTCGCGTTCGATCGTGGGGACGCTCGTTCCGACGAGGCGCGCGATGTGCTCCATGCCGAGCCCGCCGAAGATGCGCAGGTTGGCGACCTTCGCCGAGCGCTCGTCGACCTCGGCGAGCGCGCGCAGCGCATCCTCGAGCTCGAGGACGCCGCCGACCTCCTCGCCCGCCGCGGCGGGATCGATCCCCTCCATCGAAACCCCGCGCCGACCCGCGCCGCGCTTCCGGCTGCGGCGCTTCCGCGCATGGTCGATCAGCACGCTGCGCAGGACGGTCGCCGCGGTCGCGAGGAAGTGCTCCTCGCCCTCGAACTCCGACGGGTCGCGGTCGGCGAGCTTCACGAACGCCTCATGGACGATCGCGGTCGGCTGCAGCGTGTGCCCCGCGGGCTGCTGGCGCATGTAGAGCGACGACAACTCCTTGAGGCGCGCATAGATGCGCTCGAAGAGCTCGGGGAGCGACGGAACCTCGGCGCCGGGCGTCGGAAGTGCGGACATCGGACCCTCCAGGTCGCCTGCCCGCCCCCGCCTCCGGCCACGCGCGCGGAATCGGGGGAAGCAGTTGCCTGCGGCGCCGCGTCACCCCCGGAAGAGCGGCGCGGCGAACGAAGGTGCCCGACACGCGCCTTCAGTCAAGCCCGTCTGGGGCAAACACCTGAAATGCGCATCGGGTGTCCGTCTTCGAAGTCGCCGAAGGACTGGAGCGGAGCGCCGACCCGGCCTCACTCGCCCGATAAGGCACCGCACCACGCAAAAGGCCGCCCCGCGGAAACCCGCGGGGCGGCCGAGGACCTCGACCAGAGGATCAGTCCCGAGGCATCAGCGGATGCCTTCGGAGAAGTCGAAGGTGACGCGGTGGATCTCGGCGCCCTTGGCGTTGCGGACGAAGAGGTCGATGAGCGTCGACTTGTTGAGATTCAGGCCGCCGAAGTCGGCGTCGTAGTTCGCGAAGCCGGTGAGGGGATCGGCGACGACGGGGATCTGGATCGTCTGGCCCGCGACCTCCGCCCAGAGGGTGTTGGTTCCGACGGGGCCGAAGACGCCACGGAACTGGAGCTCACCGCGATCCACCCGGGCGTCGAACCGGTCGGCCGTCACGACGATGCCCATCGAGGGGTGGTAGAGCTCGTCGCCCTCGAAGGTCGACGCGAAGAGCATGTGCTCGCCGACCTGGTAGCCGCCCACACTGATCTCGGTGACGGCCCCCGACTCGAGGAGCTCGAACATGGCTTCCTGCGACATCGGCGCGCCGCCGATTCCGAGGAAGGCGACCTCGACGCGGGGATCGGGGTTGATGGTGACGATCATGTCACCCATCAGGAGGGAGTCGGGCGTCAGAGCGTCGCCGCGACGGACCGCGGTCACCGTACCGATCGCGCCATTCTCCGCGAACTCGATGAAGCACTCGGCCGGATCGGGGATGAGGTACTCGTTGCCCTTGAGGTCGACGTACACCGAGCCCGCCGCCTTCAGCGTGCCGCCCGTGGACGCGGGGTACTTCCAGTAGGCGCGCGGCGGGAGCTGGAACGGGCTCGTCGGGTACTGGCCCTGGGCGTTGCGGACGCCGAGGCAGCCGAGCCACGAGGGCGGGAGCACATCCATGTAGCGGGCGTAGAGGTTGATGCCGAGGTTGAAGTAGTTGTCCTCGATGATGCGCTGGATCTCGGGATTGCGGTCCGAGCCGGCGACCGACGCCGAACGCGCCTCCGACGAGCTGTAGATCGAGCGGACCGGGCCCATGCGGAGCGGGCCGCACGCGTCGCAGTTGCTCGCGACGACGACATCGCGCACCAGGGCGTTCAGGTCGCTCAGGCGATCGAACTCCGCGACCGTGATGGTGCCGAGGTTCTGACCGTCGGAGTCGACGATCTCGGTGCCGAGGAGGCCGAACTCCTCGCCATTGAAGGTCGCGGGGATGGTCACCTTGCGGCCGGTCACCTCGATGGTGTAGCCGGTGAAGTCGATGTTGAAGATCGGGCCTTCGCAGCCCCAGATCTGGGCGGGCACCTTGGGAACGACGATGGTGCCGTCCGCGAGCTCGGCGAACTGCGAGAAGGCGGGGGTCGCGAGAGCGAGCGAGGCGAGCGTGGAGATGAGTCGGGTCTTGGTCATGGGTCTGGTCCTGTTCCTTGCTGGTCGATGCGTGGCGGCACACTTCGCCGCCGCGCTGGTTTCTTGTCCTGTGATCGAGGTCAACCGATCCCGGAGTTGGGAAGGGGCGAACTCCTCAGTCGCGCCCCTTCACCGCTCCCCGCCCGACGACGCGTCGGGCCGTCGAGAAGCGGCTGCACCCCGTGGACGCAACCCGTCCGCGCCGTCCATCACGCGACGAGAGAATTCCTCGCCGAAAGAGAGGTGTTCCCGAGACACCGACGGCGCGCCTCGTCCATCGCCGCCCCGATCGCCCCGCCGTGGCGGAGGCCGGCTCGTCGCGATCCCGCCCGATCGCCGTGCCTCTCGCGCCTCCCTCCCTCAAGACGGCGGGGATCGACACAGCGGGGATCGAGGCGGGTTGGGCGGCCTCGGCTGCAGGCGCGCCGCGCTTGCGGATCGCGCGGGCGCCCGTCGCAGCC
>JBJOHC010000287.1:0-4830 GCA_046047955.1 Planctomycetota bacterium | reverse complement strand
CAACTGCGCCAATGGTCCGTGGGCGGGGAGTATAGCCGCGTTCGCGGCCGCTGCAAGTCGCGTGTCGATCAGGGGGTCTTCCGCGACGGGAGCTCGAACGGCCAGCCCGGGTAGTTCTCGCCGAGTGCCGCCGAGCGCGGACGCGCCTCGAGGCGGACCGTGCCGTCGGCGGCGATCCGAACGAGGCCGAAGCCGGGTGAAAGATCGTGGAGACGCTCGGGCGCGACGCCGTGCCGACGCGGGTTCGTGACGCCCCAGACCGTGATCCTGTTGCCGAAGGCGTCGGTGAAGTCGCCGGTCGTGCGCGGCGCCTCGGGGCGGGGATTCGCGCCAGCTTCGGCGGGCATCCAGCGGCGCGGCCAGGTGTTCGCGATCGCGGGAGGCGTGAAGGCGAAGGTCCCGTCGCGCCAACCGTCGACGCCGTACTGGACCAGCGTGCCGAGGTGCTGGTCGCCCGCGAGATGGAGTGCGTCCGCCTTCGCGAGAAGCGCGACCGCCCTGCCCCGCGCCGACTGCGGCCATCCGTTCGTGTCGGTGTCGGCCGACGGCGCATCATCGGGCGCGAACCCGCCCTCGTCGTAGATCGGGAGCGACGGCACGACCGCGTCGGACTTCCCGCGGGGAAGCGTGTGCACCGCGGCGAACGGACTCTGCGAGAGGAGCACCTTGCGCGGACTCCCCGCGTCGCGCTCCGCCGCCCATCGGGCGAGCAGCCGCTCCTGCGCTTCGCCGAGGAGCCGCGCCTCCGCACGGTCCGCCTCCTTTGGGTCGAATCCCTCGGCGGTGAAGAACCCGTTCACGCACTTCCCTTCGGGAACGAGCACGCTCGCGGAGTCCTTCCACATGCGGTCGGAGAGGACGAGGAAGTCGGCCGAGCCGAAGCGAAGCCGGCAGGAGTACGGTTCGATGCCGATTCCGATCGGCGCGTCGACCTCGCGCGCGCGCGGCGGGAGGTTCCCCGTCTGCGAGCGGTGCACCGCGTTCACGATGTCGGCGGAGAGCTTGTAGCCGCCCGCGTCCTGCGCGGAGAGCCCGTCGCGCGCGACCGCGGCGATGCCGCCCGCGCCCCACAGATTCCCGTGGAAGACGTCGTGATCGTCGGGGATGACGACCGACGGGCGATCGCGGCAGAGTTCGCCGAACGCCCAGAGCCACCGTCCGAACTTCGTGTGGTAGTCGAGGAGCGTCTCCTGTCCGTCGACGCCGCTGACATCGCCCTCGTAGAGCTGGTCGCCGGCGAAGAACACGAGGTCGGGATCCGTCGCCGCGACGCGCGCGACGAGATCCTCGTGCGGGAACCACACGCCCTCGCGGTTCCATGCGCGCATCGCGACGATGTGCTTCACGCAGTTGAGCGCGGCGATCACGGTCTCGCCCTCGGGCGCGGTTCGGATCGAGCCCTCGAAGGCGTGCTCGCGCCCGCCGTGCGTGGCGCGCAGGCGATAGCCGCCGCCGAGGTAGCGGTCGGCGTCGGCGATGTCGAAGCGGGCCGTGGCGCTCGCCGCGTCGACCTCGGCCTCGCCGATCGGGAGCCACGCGGCGTCGGCGCCCGGCCGAAGTTCGAGTGCGACGCGTTCGACGCCCGACGCCGCCGCCACATGCGCGAGGAGCCGCAGCGCGTGCCGCCCGCCCTCGTCGCGATCGAGCGTGTAGTTCGCCGCGAGAACGGGCCCCCACGCGCGCTCGGGATGATCGGCGAACCAGGCGGCGCGCGGCGCGTTCCGGACGAGCGTGCGGAAGCCCTCGAACGCCCAGCCCTCGGCGCGCCTGCGCCGTGCGCCGTGCGAGACGAGCGCGATGCCGCCGTCGACCGCCTCGCGGGGCAGCCCGCGCGCGAAGGCGAAGCCGAGTTCCTTCGGGCCCTGTCCGTTGTCCTGCGTCGCGCGCACGCCGATGTCGTAGCCCGCACCGCCGCGCGACGGGCTCACCGCGATCGAAAGCCGCGCGGGTCGCGTCGCGTCGTACGCGGTCGCGCGGCCCTCGATGTTGACGGTGGTTCCCGCGACGGGCGCGAGCGAGGCGAGCGTCGCGTCGGTCGGCAGCGTCCACGAGAAGCCGCGCTCGGACGGCGTCGAGAAGTCGAGGATGCGGGGCGTGCCCGTTCCGTCGAGGACCGCGAGCAGTCCGCCGTCCGGCGCGGGCGCCTGCTGGACGAGCGCCGTCAGACGGTGGTCGGTGCCTTCGCCGCCCGCCCCGAGAAGGACGCCCGCGAAGCCGTCCCGCACGCCTTCGACGGAGCCCACGGGCATGACCGTGATCTCGATGAGCGCGACGCCCGCCGCGCCCGTGGCGGGTTCGAGCCGTTCGACGAGCCGGTGCGCGGTGCGCACGGGAAGGCGCGAGTCGTCGCACACGATGCGGACGGCGCCGCCGTCGCCTGCCGTCGTCTCGAGACGCCAGTCCTGCACGCGGTTCGCGTACCACTCGGGGCCGAGCCAGCGGGTTGCGGTCGCCGCGGACGGAGGCGCGGGAACGGCGGCCGCGGGCGACTGGCATGCGGCGAACGCCGCGACGGCAAGCGCGAGGAGCTTCATGCGGCGGATCCTACTTCGCCGCGGAAGACGCGGGCGTCGAACGCGCCGCGAGCGGGTCAGCCGGCGCCGAGACCCTCGGCCCACGCGATGCAGCGATCGATCCGCGCGAGGCTCGACCCCCGTCCGACGAGGACGAGCGTGTCCCAGATCGGCGGACTCACGGTTCCGCCCGTGACGCCCACGCGCAGCGGCTGCGCCACCGCGCCGATCTTGCCGCCGGCGTGCGTTTCGGCGTACGCCGTCGCGAGCGACTCGAGCGCCGCCTGCGTCCACTCGGGCGCGTCGCCGAGCAGCGTGCGCAGCGCGCGCAGGTGATCGAGTCCATTGCGCGCGCCGTCGGCCTTCGCCGCGCCGATCCCGAGCGCCTTCCGGACCGGCTTCTCGTCGGAGAAGGCGAGCGCGGCGTCGTCGGTCACGAGGAAGAGGTTGTTGCGGAACGGGTCGTCGAGCGTCTTCGAGCGCTCCTGGCTCGCCTGCATGAGGACGGCGAATCCCGCCTCGTCGAGCCGCGCGAGGAACTCGGGGCGGTACTGCGCGGCGTGCGCGCGGCAGCGGCGCGCGAACTCGGCCGGATCCATGGAGACGATCGCGTCGGTGTTGAACGCGAGGAGCTTCACGCGATCGAACTTCGCCGGCGTCTTCATCACCCGGTCGAGCCCGAAGCGCTCGCAGAGGAACGCGTTGTCGAACTTCTCGACATCGCCGCCCGGGCTCCATCCGTTCAGCGCGAGGAAGTTGCAGAGGACCTCGGGCAGGTAGCCCGAGCGGCGGAAGTCGTCGACGTTGATCTCGGGCAGCGCCACCGCGAGCGCCTCGGCGAGCCGGATCGCCGCGTCGAGGTCGAGCTGCGTGTTGGAGTCGGCGAGCCACGCGTCGAAGGTCGCCTGGTCGACGGTCCCCTCGGGCGGCGAGGCGAGCCCGCGCTCGGCGACGGCCTTGCGCAGGACCTTGTCCTTGTCGCGCTTCGACATCTTCGAATCGTCGGGGTTCTTGATGATCGAGAGATGGCCGTAGACCGGTCGGCGGAATCCGAGCGCGTCCTGCAGCACGACGTGCTTCGCCGTGTTCGTGAAGTGCTCCTGCGCGCGGAGGACGTGCGTCACGCCCATGAGTTCGTCGTCGACCACGACCGCGAAGTGGTAGGTCGGGAAGCCGTCCTTCTTCCGGATGACGAAGTCGTCGACCTCGCCCGCGGGCAGCGTCGTGTGGCCGAGGACCTCGTCGGGAATGACGACGGGCGCGTCGGGGGACATGAAGCGCACGACGGGCTCGCGGCCCTCGGCGACGAAGCGCGCGCGCTCCTCGGGCGAGACGGCGGCGCGACGGCGGTAGCGGAAGGCCTCCTTGCGCGCCATCGCCTCGCGGCGCATCGCGTCGAGCTCCTCGGGGGTGTCCCACGCCTCGTAGGCCTTCCTGTCGGCGAGGAGCCGCTCGATGTGGCCGTTGTAGATCGCGAGGCGCTCGCTCTGGAAGTACGGTCCGTTCGGGCCGCCGCCGACCGTGGTCCCGTCGGGCGCGGTGAACTCGGGGCCCTCGTCCCAGCGGATCCCGAGCCACTCCAGGTCCTTGAGGAACCCGACGCTCGCGGCGTCCGACGAACGCTTCTGGTCGGTGTCCTCGATGCGGATCACGAACCGGCCGCCGCGCCCCTTCGCGAACGCCCAGGAGAAGAGCGCCGTGCGCGCGCCACCGACATGGAGGTGGCCCGAGGGCGAGGGGGCGAATCGCGTGACGGGCGCGGTGGTCGGCGAGGTGGAGTTCGCGTCGTGGGGCATGGTGTTCGTGGTGTCGTGCGCGGCTGCGGCGGGCGCGACCGTGCGGTTGGAACGGGAATCGGGAAGGGTACCCGACTCGGGAATCGCGGGATTCGACGGGGAATCGTTGACTCCGCGCGGGTGTCTGCGAGAATCGCGTGGGTGGGCGCCGCGTCCGCCGGGCCCGCCCGGTGGAGCGCGCGCGACATCCGTCCCTCGACCGGGCGTCCCCCTTCCGCCACACCCATCGGGACGCACCCCTCCGACCGCACTCCTCCGACCGCGCCCCTTCGAACGAGTCTCAACGCCCCCACACACTGCGTGCGCGACCTCCTCGGCATCCTCTCCGACACCCACGGCCGGACCTCCACGGCACGCGCCGCGATCGATCTCCTGCTCGCGCGCGGAGCGACGCGGCTCATCCACCTCGGCGACGTCGGATCCGACGCGGTGCTCGATCTTCTCGCGGGCGTCCCCGCGACCGTCTGCTTCGGAAACTGCGACGACGAGCGCCCGCTCGGCCGCTACGCCGAGGCGATCGG
>JBJOHC010000286.1:0-9010 GCA_046047955.1 Planctomycetota bacterium | reverse complement strand
TCGGCGCGCAGTGCGGCGAGCGTCGCGCGATGCGCCTCCGCTCCCGCCCGATCGCCGCGCGCGGACGCGATCACCGCGGCCCAACGCTGCGCCTCGGGCGACTTCGGATCGAAGCCGAGGGCGAAGCCGATGCTCGCCTTCGCGTTGTCGAGGTCGCCGTGCCACGCGAGCGCCGCCGCGAGCAGCATGTGCGCCTCGGGAACGGCCTGCGAGATCTCGAGCGCGTCGAGCGCGTGATCGGCCGCAGGCTCGAGACGCGACTCGGCGAGCGCCGCGCGCGCGAGGGCGAGGTGCGCTCCGATGTTGCGCGGGTCGCGCGACTTCGCGCGCGCCGCATGGCGCGTGGCGTCCGCGGTGCGTCCGAGCCGCAGGGCGACCTCCGCGAGCCCGACGCCGAACTCCGCGCGCCCGCCCGCCTCGCGATCGAGCCGCGCGTACTCCGCCTCGGCCGCCGCGCGGTCGCCCGCGCGCGCGAGCGACAGCGCGAGCATGAGCCGGCTCTCGAGGTGCCCCGCATCGTGCGCGAGGAAGGCGCGCGCGATCGCCGCGGCCTCGGCGTGCGCGCCAAGCCCCGACCGCGACTGCCACAGGCAGGTCGCGTAGCGCGCCTCGGCGGGCCGTTCGGCCGCGAGCGCCTCGAAGAGCGGCGCCGCCTCGGCGAAGCGCCCGCGCGACATCAGGGACACCGCGAGGTTGAAGCGGCTCTCGCGCCGCACGAGGTCGACCTGCCCCTGCGCATCCTCGGGAAGCGCCGCCATGTACCCGAGATCGACGAGTTGCCGGATCGCGTCGGCGGCCTCGTACGGGTCCTGCCTGAGATCCGCGGGATGCTCGCCCGACTCGCCTTCGACCGCGTCCCAGGACGGGATCCGCGTCACCTCGAGCGCGGGATCGAGCACCTCGCTCGTCACGCGCCCATCCATGTCCTCGCCGACCGCGACCCCGAGGAGCGCGAGCGCCGTCGGCGCGAGATCGAGGATCGTCGCGGGCGCGAACGCCGCCCCGCGCACGACGCCCGGCCCCGAGGCGACGAGGACGCCGAACGCCCGATGCCAGCTCGACTCGAGCTCCATGCGGCGCTCGGGCGGCAGGTCCTTGAGGTTCGGCCGCATCGCGTCGCTGTGGAAGCCGTGGTCGGAGAGGAGGAGCACCGTCGTCCCCGGCCCCGCGCGCTCGAGGAGTCGCCCGAGCGCCGCGTCGTGCCACTCGTAGACGCGGTCCATCACCTCGCCGAACGCCTTCTCCTCGCGCGACGAGACATGCGCCATCCGCGGCGGGCGGTACTGCATGAAGTGGTGCCCGACGGTGTCGATCGCGTCGAAGAAGACCATCGTCGCGTCCCACGCGCCCGACGACATCGCGGCGTGCGCCGCGCCTTCGATGGTGGCGGCATGGGCCATCAGCTTCGCGAGCGTCGCGACGCGCGGATCCGACGCACCGATCTCATCGACCTTCGAACAGAGGGCGCGCAGCGTCTCGCGTGGAAAGGCCTGCGCCCGCACGCGCGCCGCCGCGACGGCCTCGGCGAGCGACGCGGGATGCACGGCACCCGGAACGAGTGGCCACGGATCGGCGTCGCGCGCGGGCTCGCCTTCCTGGACGAGGTTCGAGACGACCGCGCCCCGCACCGGCTCCGCAGGATGCGACGCGTACCACCCCACCGCGTTCACGCGGAGACCCGCCTGCGAGAGGATGTTCCAGAGCGCCTTCGTCCGCCGCGAGGTCGATTGCGACACGCGCAGCCCGTCGCCCTCGGGCTTCGGCTCGACGAAGTTGTGGATCCCGTGCCTGTCGGCCGTCTTCCCCGTGGCGATCGACGACCAGAGGAGCGGCGACAGCTTCGGCTCGAGCGTGCCGAGGTCGCAGCGCGCGCCCGCATCGACGAGGCGGCGCAGGTTCGGCATGCGGCCCGCGGCGAAGAGCTGGTCGAGGACGATCCAGTCGGCCGCGTCCCAGCCGACGATCAGGAGGCGAGAGGCGAGGCGGGCGGGCATTCGACCGATCGTACCGCGAGCGATTGCGCGAGCCCGCGCGCGCCGAATGCCAAAAGCACGACGGGCGCCCCCAGAGGAGGCGCCCGTGCGTGCTTTGAATCGGATCACTTCGAGGGGCTGCGGCGAACCGCGGCACCTGTGGTGGTCGGCTCAGGTGGTCGACTCAGCGACGGCGACGGCCGGCGAGGCCGGCGAGGCCGAGGAGGGCCACCGCGCCCGGAGCGGGAACCATGATGCCCGCGCCCGAATCCTCGTACCAGAGGTCGGAGATCATGCGGTCCGCGCCGTTGAGCGCGGCGCCGATCACGAAGCGGCCGAAGCCGTACTTCGTGCCACCGTCCGCAGCGACGAAGCGGAAGCCGAAGTAGTTCTCACCATTGAGGACCCACGCGCCGACGGCCGACGAGGTCGAGGCCGAGCCCGCGCCGTAGGTGCCCGCGCTGGAGATCATCGTGCCAACGGGCACGTTCGACGGCGTGGTCGCGCCGGGAAGGCGGAAGATGCCCGAGCCCGTGGCGTTGAAGAAGGTGAGCGCGGTCGCCGAGTAGGGATTGATGTCCCAACCCGCGGTCGAGCCGCCCGACGAACCGGTCGCGCGCGTCTCGACGTTGATGTAGAGACCGTCGATGGTGTTCGGGATGGTGAGGTTCGCGTCGGCCCAGTGGACGATCGCGGCGTTGGCCGAACCAACGACGACGGCGGCGGCGGCCGCGGCACCGAAGTGCTTCGCAAGACGATTCGAAAGCATTCTCTCTCTACCTTTCTACGAGGTGATCACCTTCCCGCGATCGAGCCCGAACTGCACCCTGAGGGGAGTGCCCGGGCCTGACAGGTGACCCGGCGGTCGCGACGATGGAGATCGGAACAGGGCTACTTTGACCCGATCCGCGGCTCCGTCAAATCTTTTGCGTCGACGAGATGAAAATGCCGCAGCGGTCGTCCGTTCGGAACGCGAAGACCCCGTTCGGCGGGAAAATCGCGGATACTGCGCAGGATGCAGCCTCCCCTTCCACAAACGACTGCCGAAACGAGACTTACACGACGGGCGGCAGGCGCCGCCCTGCTTGCGGGAACGGCGTCCGCCGCATTCGGCTGCCGGGCGGCGAGACCCAGCGAGCATGGGGCGCGGCCGCACGCGGGACCTGTCCCCTTCGAGGGACCTCCCCCGAGCGGACCGATCGCGGTCTCGACCTGGACCCACGGCCTGACCGCCAACCGGGTCGCCCTGCCGTTGCTCGCGGAGGGGCGATCGAGCCTCGATGCCGTCGAGGCGGGCTGCCGTGCGGTGGAGTCGGAGTGCCCGGATCGGACCGTCGGTCTCGATTCGCGCCCCGACCGCGACGGTCATGTGACGCTCGACGCCTCGATCATGACGGGCGATGGCCGCGCGGGCGCCGTCGCGTTCGTCGAGGGCGTCGCGCATCCGATCTCGCTCGCGCGACTCGTGATGGAACGGACGCCGCATGTCCTCCTCGTCGGCGCGGGCGCCGAGCGCTTCGCGCGCGAGTCGGGTATCGAGGTCGCGCCGCGCCCGCTCGCGCCCGACCTCGAGCGCGAGTGGCGAAAGTGGCTCGAGGAACGGCGATACGAACCCGTCGTCAACATCGAGAATCACGACACCATCTCGATGCTCGCCCTCGACCGCGACGGCCGCCTCACCGCGGGCTCGACGACGAGCGGGCTCGCCTACAAGATGCACGGCCGCGTGGGCGACTCGCCGATCATCGGCGCGGGGATCTACGCCGAGAGCCCCTTCGGTGGCGCCGTCTGCACGGGCCTCGGCGAGACCGTCCTGCGGACCCTCGGGGCCTACGCCGCGGTCGACGAGATGCGCCGCGGCGCGTCTCCGCAGGAGGCGTGCGAGGCCGCCGTCCGCCGGATCGCCGCCCGAAACGGGGATCCCTCCACCTTCCAGGTCGGCATGCTCGCCCTCGATCATCGGGGGCGCGTCGGCGCGTTCGCCGTCCAGAAGGGGTTCAACTTCGCGGTCGACCTCGAGCTCCGCGACGCGCCGTCCCTCCTCTAGCCCCCTCTTCTCACGCTCTTTTGCGCGCGCGGCGAAACCCGCCGAAGCCGCCATGCCTCAGACCGCGCCCCGCCCGAACGGGCGCTTCCCCAACCGCCGACACCAACCGCCGGCCAAAACGCCGGCCCGAACCGTCGGCACCGACCGCCGAAACAGGAGACATCCACCATGTTCTTCCGCCAGATCTACGACGAGAAGCTTGCCGAAGCCGCCTACCTGATCGGCTGCCAGAAGACGGGCGAGGCGATCATCATCGACCCCGAGCGCGACATCGACCGCTACGAGAAGGTCGCGAAGGCGAACGGACTGCGCATCGTCGCCGTCGCCGACACCCACATCCACGCCGACTACCTGACGGGCGCCCGCGAGTTCGCCGAGAAGGGCGCGCGCGTCTACCTCTCCGACGAGGGCGACGCCGACTGGAAGTACCAGTGGATCGACGGGAAGACGGGCGGCGGGCGCTACGACGCGGTCCTCCTCAAGGACGGCGACACCTTCAAGGTCGGGAACATCCGCTTCCGCGCGATCCACACGCCGGGCCACACGCCCGAACACCTCTGCTACGAGGTGACCGACCTCGGTGGCGGCGCGACCGAACCGATGGGAATCGCGACCGGCGACTTCATCTTCGTCGGCGATCTCGGCCGCCCCGACCTCCTCGAGAGCGCGGCGGGCCAGTCGGGCGTCGCCGATCCCTCGGCGCACCGCCTCTACCAGACCGTCCTCAAGACCCGCGACTGGGCCGAGTACCTGCAGGTCTGGCCGGGCCACGGCGCGGGTAGCGCGTGCGGCAAGGCGCTCGGCGCGGTGCCGCAGTCGACCGTCGGCTACGAGCGCCGCATGAACGCGGCCCTCAACGCGGCGACGAGCGAGGAGAACTTCGTGAACTTCATCCTCGACGGCCAGCCCGAGCCGCCGCTCTACTTCGCGCGCATGAAGCGCGACAACAAGATGGGGCCGAAGGTCCTCGGCGGCGTGCCGCAGCCGAAGGAGCTCTCCCCCGCCGAGTTCGCGAAGCTCGACGGCACGGCGTGCGCGATCGTCGACACGCGCGCGTGGGCCGCGTTCAAGGCGGGCCACGCGAAGGGCGCGCTGACGCTTCCGCTCGGGAACAGCTTCAACACCGACGCGGGCTCGATGATCGGCGAGGACGAGGCGATCTACCTCGTCGTCGAGCCGTCGCGGCTCGACGAGGCCGTGCGCGACCTGATCCGCGTCGGCCTCGACCGGATCGAGGGTTGGCTCGACGCCTCGCGGATGGGCGAGGTCGCCGCCGCGGGCGGCGCCGTCGAGACGACGCCCGAGATCGATGTCGCCGCCGCGCAGTCGATGCTCGCCGAGGTGAAGCCGTTCGTCCTCGACGCGCGGCGCAAGGTCGAGTTCGCCGAGGGGCACATCGCCGGCGCGCACAACATCGCGCACACGCGGCTTCTCGCGCGCGTCGCCGAGGTGCCGAAGGACCGCCCGATCCTCGTGAACTGCCGCTCGGGCGCCCGCTCGGCGCGCGCCTGCTCGCTGCTCCAGAAGCATGGCTACACCGTGACGAACCTCGCGGGCGGCATGCTCGCGTGGCAGGAGTCGAAGGCGCCGGTCGCGCACTGACGGCCTCCGCGAACCATCCGTCGCCCGCTCCGCGCCGCGCGGGGCGGGCGACGCCTTCTCCGCCCTGTCGACGCCGTACCCCCATGCCGTCCGACCCGACCACCATTCCCCCTCGAGGAGCCTCCGCATGATCTGGGCGTGGTTCGGTGCGGTCGCCGTCGGGCTCTCGCTCGGCCTGCTCGGTTCGGGCGGGGCGATCCTGACCGTGCCGATCCTCGTCTACCTCGTCGGACACGCCGAGAAGACGGCGATCGCCGAGTCGCTCGCGATCGTGGGCGCGATCGCGCTCGTCGGCGTCCTGCGCGCGGGCACCCAGCGGCGGATCGACTGGACGAGCGCGCTCCTCCTCGCGATCCCCGGCATCGCGGGCACCTGGCTCGGCGCGCATGTCGCGCAGTGGGTGCCCGGCGCGGTGCAGCTCCTTCTCCTGGCGGGGCTCATGCTCACGGCGTCGGCCCTCATGTTCCGCAAGCCCCGCGTGGGCGACGCCCCCGCCTGCGCCATGAAGCCGGGCGAGCGCGCGCCCGCCTGCGGCACCGCGATCATCGCGGCGCAGGGCGTCGGGCTTGGATTCGCGACGGGGCTCGTCGGCGTGGGCGGCGGCTTTCTCATCGTGCCCGTCCTCGTCCTCCTGCGCCGGCTTCCGATGCCGACCGCGATCGGAACGAGCCTCGCGATCATCTCCGTCAACTCGGCGACGGGGCTCGTCAAGTACGCGGGCGGCGATGGCCTCGCCCTCGACTGGCGGATCGTCGGGATGTTCATCGGGCTCGGGGTCGCGGGAAGCCTCGTCGGAAACGTGCTCGCGGGGCGCATCTACCAGGACACGCTGCGCCGCGTCTTCGCGGTGTTCCTCGTCGTGATGGCGGGCTACATCGGCTGGCGACAGGCGCCGCGCGCGTTTCCCGCGTTCTTCGGCGAGGGTGTCGCGCAGGAGCCGGCGGCGCCCGACGCCGATCTGGTGGCGCCCGACGCCGATCCGGTGGCGCGGGACGCGCGCGTCGAGGCGCCCACCGCGGACGCGCCGTCGCCCTGAACGGATGATTCCGCATCACCGCGGCGCGGGCGCCGCGGCGCATCACGCGTGACGAACGGGTTTCACGCGCGGCGAATGGGCATCACGCGCGGCGCCCGAGCATCACGCGCGTCCCTTCAGCATCCCGTGCCAGTACATCGCGGGAAGCATCCAGCGCTTCAGCATGTACATGCTCCAGCGCTCCTTCGACTGGTCGAAGGGGAAGGTCTCCTGCGGCTTCGCGTCGTAGTCGAACTCGGCGAGGACGAGCGATCCGTAGCCCGTGACGAGCGGGCACGAGGTGTAGCCGTCGTACTTCGCGCTCGGCTCGCGGCCCGCGAGGACATCGAGGACATTCGCCGCGACCGTGGGCGCCTGCTTGCGGATCGCGGCGCCGGTCTTGCTCGTGGGCAGGTTCGAGCAGTCGCCGAGTGCGAAGACGCGCGGGAAGCGGACATGGCGGCAGGTGTGCTTGTCGACCTCGACCCAGCCGGTCGCGGCGGCGAGCGGACTGCGCTTGATGAAGTCGGGCGCCGACATCGGAGGCGTGACATGGAGAAGGTCGAAGCGCTGGACGACCTCCTTCTTCGCCTCGAGGTCCTCGAAGACGGCCTCGCGCGCGTCGGCGCGCACCTCGACGAGGTTGTGGCGGAAGTGCGGCGGCTCGATGCCCTTGCGCTCGATGACCTTCCGCAGCGTCGCCGCGTACTTCTCGACCTTGAAGATCGACGGCTCGCCCGAGTAGAAGTGGACCCGCGACCGCTCGCGGACGCCCTGCCTGCGGAAGGCGTCCTCGGCGAGGTACATGATCTTCTGCGGGGCGCCGCCGCACTTGATCGGCGTCGCGGGGTGGGTGAAGACGGCGTCGCCACCCTGGAACGAGCGGATGGCGTCCCAGGTGGTCGAGACCGTCTCGTAGGAGTAGTTCGAGCAGATGCCGTGGCGGCCGATGTTCCCCTCGAGCCCCTTCACCTTCGACCAGTCGAGCTGGAGCCCCGCGCAGACGACGAGCGCGTCGTAGCCGAGGCGGCGGCCGCCCGCGGTGACGACCGCGTCCTGGTCGGGGTCGAACTCGGCGACCGCGTCGCGCACCCACTCGACGCCCTTCGGAATGAGGTCGCCCTCGCGGCGGCGGGCGGATTCCTTCGGAAGGACGCCCGCTCCGACGAGCGTCCAGAGCGGCTGGTAGTCGTGGGTCTCGGAGGGATCGACGACCTGGATCGAGTGCCCCTTGCGGGCGAGGCGCGCGGCGACCGAGATGCCGGCCGAGCCGCCTCCGACGATGACGACGCGCTTCGGGCCGGACGGACGGGAGTCATGCTGCATGGAGAATTCCTCGGAAGCCTGCGGGAGTGGCGGCGTGGGAGCCTCGTGCGGGCGCAGGAGGCTCATGTTTTCGCATGGATTTCGGATCCTTGGGGAGGAAAATCGTCGGTCGGCGGCATTTCCCCGAAACCCGTCGCCGCACCTCGCGCTCCGATCGGCCCCTTCGAACCGCCTCTCGGAGAGCCGCATGCAGGACCGTCCCGTTCTTCACCCCGTTCAGGCCGCGCGACTCCGCCCCCACCGCCCGCTCGACACCACGCGTCGAACGGTCCTTCGGGCGGACGAGCGCCTCCTGCCTGAAGACGCGCCGCGTGCGAATGGGACCGAAGCGACCTCCGACGACCCCTCCACCAAGGAAACCGACATGACCGCCATCGACGCCACCCCCGTCACCCCCCGCACCTCGGCCGGCATCGAGATCGACACCGCCGAGGCGAAGCGGCTGCTCGCGCAGCCCGGCACCATCCTCGTCGACTGCCGCGAGGCCGACGAGCACGCCCGCGAGCGCATCGCGGGCGCGAAGCTCATTCCCCTCTCGGGCCTGACCGCGAAGGAGATCGGCGAGCTCGGCGCGAAGCGCGTCATCATCCACTGCCGCTCGGGGCGTCGCTCGCTCGACGCGGCGACCCGCTGCTCGGGCCTCTCGAACTGCGGCGTCGAGGTGCTCAGCATGGCGGGCGGCATCGAGGCCTGGCGCGGCGCGGGTTTCGGCACCGAGGTCAACGCCACGCGTCCGAAGCTCGGCGTCATGCAGCAGACGCAGATCACGATCGGCACCCTCGTGACCGCGGGTGCGGCGCTCGGCTTCTTCGTCCACCCCGGCTTCCTCGCGATGCCCGCGTTCATGGGGCTCGGGATGATCTTCGCGGGCGCGACCGGGACCTGCGGCCTCGCGACGCTCCTCGCGATGGCGCCCTGGAACCGCGTTCCCAAGTGCGAGACGGGTTCCTGCTGCAGCGGCTGACGCCCTGCGTCCGACGGGACTCGGACACCACCCGCCATTTCGAACGCGGTCGACCTTTCCAGGGTCGACCGCGTTTCGTTTCG
>JBJOHC010000285.1:0-6074 GCA_046047955.1 Planctomycetota bacterium | reverse complement strand
GCCCAAATGCATGCGGAGGGACGGCATCGGGGCGCGCGCGGAGGCGTCCGAACGCGGACCTTTCACGCGGAATCGGGCCGACGGGCCGCTCAGGCCCGTGCGTCGCCGTCGGATCCGGCCGTGGCGGCCGCATCGGTCGCGGCGCTGGGTTCGCCATCCGCCTCGGCGGCGAGCTTCGCCTTCGTGTCGCGCGACTTCGGGTCGCCGATCGGGCGCGCGTCGCTCGTCCACTCGCCGGGATGGAAGCGTGCCGCGAGCGCGGCCACGATGTCCTCGACGCCCTTGAACTTGTAGTCGTCGAGCGCGATGCGGCCGCCGTCGGCGGTGAGGACCTCGGCGATCGACTTCGACATCCAGCGCGACATGTCGATGCCCGTGAGGTCGGACGCCGCGTAGGTGCGCCCGTCGGCGGTGAAGGTGCCGTCGTCGTCGAGGCGGAAGCGGCGGCGGGTGAGCTGCCATTGCGCGTAGGCGAACCAGGGCACGCCGAGAACGCCGCATCCGATCACGTAGAGCCAGAGCTGGACCGGGCGGTCGTAGGCGGCGGGCAGGTCGGGCTTCTCGGTGGACTTCGCCTTGAGGGCCCATGCCTCCCTCAGGCGGGCGACCTGGTCGGCATTGAGCGGCGCGACCTTCTTCTGCGCTTCAAGGGTCGTGATCGTCTCCTCGAGCGCGACGTACTCCGCGTAGGCCGCCTCCATCTCGGGAATCGTCACCGCGTAGTCGTACCAGCCCCACAGACCGAGGGCGAGACAGATCACGGCGTAGCCGATGTTCTGGAAGGTCTGCCGGGTCTGGATCTTCGTCTCGATCGCCATGGAAGTCTCGCAGGGGGCCCCGGTCCTGGTGCGTTTCGCCGTGACCGCCCGAGATTGTCGGCGCGATCGTAGTGGAACCTTCGCGATGGGTGCGAATCGGGTGCGTGTCGACGGGTCGCGCGGGTCGCGAGTCGTTACACGGACGCGCGGAGTCCGCCGATCGGGATACGCTTTCGCACCATGACACCGAGGTCCGATCCGCTGCGCCGCCGTCCGAACGCCCCGATCCGCGTCGCCCGCGTCGTGGCGCTCGGATCGGTCTTCGCCGGTGCCGCGGGGCTCGCCCTCGCCGCGATCGCGGGCTGTTCCGCGTCGCAGGCGCCCTGGGAGGGCCGTCCGACGGCGTCGGAATCGCCGGTGCCGGCCGCGCGGCTGCAGCATGTCGTTCTCGTCGAACTCGCGGACAAGGCCGATCTCGCGGCGATGCGCGCCGACAGCGATCGACTCATCCCCCGCATCGCGACCGTGCGCACCTACGCCTGCGGGACGCCCGTCGACATCGGTCGCGGCAATGTCGCGCGCGACTACGACCTCGGTCTCGTCGTGACCTTCGATTCGGTCGAGGACTACCGCGCGTATCTCGCGGATCCACTGCACGAGGAGCTCGTCGCGAAGTGGCGGCCGCGCTGGCGGCGCTCGTACATCGTCGACTTCGCGCCGTGAACACGATGTCTTCACGGGATCTTCGCGCGCAGGATCTCAGGAACCCGCGGTCGGCCGCGCGATCACGGCGGGCCACGCGCGCGCGATGCGCGCGAGCGCCTCGTCGAGGATCTCCGTACTCGTCGCGAGGCTGAGGCGGAGGTGTCCGCGCGCGCCCTCGCCGAACCAGCGCGGCGCGCCGGGCACGACCTTCACGCGGGCGATCGACTCGAGCCGTTCCGCGAGGACCTCGGCGGGGAGGCCCGTGCCCGAGATGTCGGGGAAGAGGACGAAGGTCGCCTCGGGCGCGCGCGAGAGGCGCACGCCGTCGAGCGACGCGAGGACGCCGATCGCGCGATCGCGCATCGAGGCCGCGTGGCGGAGGAACGCGCGCCGCCACGCGCCGCCCTCGCCGAGCGCCGCCGCGGCCGCGATTTGCGAGAGCGTCGAGGCGCCTTCGGTCGTCCGCTCGAATCCCTCGCTCGCGACGAAGCGCGCCGCCGCGTCGACATCCGGCGCGATGACCGCGCCGATCCGCAGACCCGCGAGCGCGTAGCCCTTCGACAATCCGTAGACGACCCAGGGCGTGCACGCGTCGCCACCGTGCGCGGCGAACGAGCGGAACGGCCGGCCGTCGAGGACGACATCGCTCCAGACCTCGTCGCTGACGATTGCGATGCCGCGTTCCGCGGCGAATGCGGCGATCGCGCGCACCTCGTTCGGCGCGAGCAGCGTGCCCAGCGGGTTGTGCGGATGGCAGACGAAGATCGCGCGCGTCCGCGGCGTGACCGCCGCGCGCAGCCCGTCGAGCGTGAAGCGGCCGCCCGCCGCTCGCCATGCGACCGTGCGCGCGCCCGCGCGGCGCGCGGACTCGGCGACGAGGAAGTCGACGGGATCCTGGACGACGACCTCGTCGCCCGCGGTGAGAAGGTGTCGCGCGACGAGCGTGATGGCGCTCGCCGCCGCGTTGGTCGCGACGACGCGGTCTCGTTCGATCGGCGCGGACTTCTCGAGGAGGAAGTGCGCGGCGACCGCCGAGCGGAACTCGTCGATTCCCGCCGCGGGGCCGTAGGAGAAGTGGCCGCTGTCGGCGTACGCGGCGATCGCGCCGCGCACGCACGGCGCCGCGGGAAGATCGGGGTCGGCCGCGGTCAGCGGGATGACGCCGGGTGCGACGGTCGCCCAGCGCAGGTTGAACGCGCGTTCGCGGAGGATCGCGAGATCGGGTTCGCCGAGTTCGGGCTCGCGCGTGGCCTCGTCGGTCGGGATCGGCGCCAGTGGGTGGCGCGGCGGTGGGGAATCGTCGGTCATGCGTTCCCGATGGCGGGGTGTGAGAGCGAGGTCGTCCGACGGGAGGTGGTCGTCGATGCGGTGTCGAACAGCGCCGCACGGGTGCGCGCCAGCCGTGGAATCATGACCCGTTTCGCGCGCGGAGGCGAACCGCGTGGCGGGGAGGGACGGTTCGGGACGCCCGCCGTCTCCGTCGAGTCCGCGGTGGTCCCGCCGCCGGTCGCTTCGGTCGTGTCGTGCGTCGGGCATGGAGGGCTCCTTCAGGCCGCGATCGGGACGACGGGACCGCGCCCGCCGAGCGGCGCGAGGAAGAGGTCGTGCAGGCGGCGCCCCTCGCGGTACATGTGCGCGTGGTGCGGGCGGCGGATCTCCGAGTAGCGCGCGAGCGCGGCCGTGGCCGCGGAGTGGTCGCGGGCATCGGCGAGGAGCGCGCCGAGCAGCGCGGCGTCGACGAGCGCGCCGTTCGCGCCCTGGCTCGTGAAGGGGAGGCACGCGTGCGCGGCGTCGCCAACGAGGGCGATGTTTCCCCACGCGAGTCGCGGGAGCGGCGGGAGATCGCGCGTCGCCCAGAGATGCGAGCGTGCGAAGTCGGTCGCGGCGATCGCGGCGGCGACCTCGGGCGCCCAGCCCGCGAGCCGTTCGGCCGTGAAGGCGTGAAGCGCGTCGGCCGAGCGGTCGCGGGGGCGCCAGCGGCGGCCGTCGACCTGCATGAACCAGACGACGCGCGACGGCCCCGTCGCGAGGAGTCCCGCGGCGAGTCCGCCTTCGGGGTCGTGGTACTTGTGGAAGGTGGTGCCGAGGCGCGCGGCGAGCGGCGCGGACTCGATCGACGAGACGATCTCGAGGACGGACGCGTCGGAGAGACGGCTCGCGGGTTCGAGGACCGTCCGCAGGCGCGAGCGTGCGCCGTCGCAGGCGAAGAAGAGGTCGCCGGCGACTTCGGTGCCGTCTTCGAGTCGGACGGCGCGGACGCGGCGTTCGGAGGGATCGTTCGCGATGCCGCCGCACGGTGCGCGATCGCTCGCGCCGTCGAACGCGAGGTCGCATGCCGCGCGCATGTCGCGGATCGTGGTGCCCGCCGCGGCTGCGCGGAGGAGATCGAGGAGGTCGCGCCGTTCGACGCAGCGCGCGGGGGCGGTCGGGTGCTCGGCGAGCGGGCGGCCATCGCGGTCGAGGAGCGCGACCGCCGAGACCTCCCGCCCGAGGCGCGCGGGGTCGAAGTCGGGAACGATCCGCGCGAGCGCGTCGAGACCGTTCTCGAGGAGCAGGAACCCGAGCCCCGCGGGGCTCGCGAGCTCGCGACGCTCGAGAAGCGTGCGCGTGGCGCCCGCGTCGGTCTTCGCGAGCGACGCGGCGAGGGCGAGTCCGGCGATGCCGCCACCGACGATGATCGAATGCATGCCGCGTGCTCCTCGTGGCGCGCCCCGCAGCGCGGCGACCTCGGGACGGCGAGGACGGAGGCGGGGCGACCGACGGGTTCCGCGCGGAAGGGAACGATCTCGCAGAAATCCGACGATTTCTCCGCGAAACCGTCGGACTGGCGCGTCCATGGGAAAACGCGTGGTTCAATCGCGTGCGTCGCAGCGGGGGCGTGAAAACGCGGGGGATTGCGACTCGTTTGCGGGGGCTGTGGGGGGTGTCGGGCGGACGCGAGCGGAGGACGACAGGCACATCCGATCGTGATCAATCGGGGGCGCGCTCGTTCCGGGCAGTCATGGAATGGAGGTCGGTGGGTTCGGGGATCGACGGAACGACCGGCGGAGGGGCCGACGCACGGATCGGCGGAAGGACCGGCGGAAGGACCGGCGGAAGGATCGACGGAAGGATCGACGGAAGGATCGACGGAAGAATGGGGAGGAGCCATCGTGCAGATCGAATCGCAGCATCGAGGTGACGCGCCGGAACCAGTGGGGCAGGGTGGCCGCATGCATGCCGCGACTTCCGCGGCGGCACAGGGGAGGGTCGTCCGGGTCCTCGATGCGACGAAGCCGCTCTCGGCGGCGATGTGCGATCTCCTGCTCGACGATCCGCAGGAGGGCTCGCGTCGGGCGACGGCGGCCGGTTCCGCGGAGCGTGTCCGTCGGTTCGATCTCGCCGATGTGCTCGTCCTCGTCCCCGGCCGGAAGCTGGTGCGGTCGCTCGAGCACGCGCTTCTCGAACGGAGCCGGGCGGTCGGGGCGCCGCTCGTGTCTCCGACCTTCGTGACGCCTGCGCGGCTCGCATCGCTCGTGGTCGATCCCTTCGGTTCCGCGGCGGATGCGGCGCCCGCGGTGGGCGCCCTTCTCTCCGAGACCGCCGAGCGGCTCGTCTGGCGCCGCGCGCTCGAGTCGGTGTACGCCGAGGATCCCGCCGCCATCGAGGCGGTGTTCGGGCTGGGGCTCGCGATGAAGGGGGAGGACGGGCCGTCGGAGTCCTCCTCGACGATCGAACCGCGCGTCGTGCCCATTCTCGTCGAACGGCTCATGCGCCTTTCACGGGAGACGCTCGGAGCGTGCGCGGACTTCGCGACGATCGCGGGGGCGGTCGACGCCATCGCGGCGGATGAGCGTGCCGGTTCGTTCGACGGTCGAGGGGGCGGTCGCGCCGCGGTCCCGGATGTTCCGCCGGGCGAGGCGGCGCGCGTCATGGCCGCGCGGCTCGCCGACGCATGGCGCACGCTCGCGAGGATCGAGGCGCGATTCGCGCGCGAGGCATCGCGGGGCGAGACCGCGCGCGCGACGCATGCGGCCGCCGTCGTGCGCGCGCTCGCGGCAGGTTCGGTGCTCACGGGGGGATTCCGACGCGTCGTCGTCCTCCTCGCCGATCCGGAACCGCTTCACCGGGCGGTGCTTCGCGCGCTCGAGACGCGGGGGGTCTCGGTCGAGGTCTGCGTTCATCGTCCGTTCGAGGCGGGGGGGCCCGATCTCGACGGCGAAGGCTTCCCCGTCGTCGAACGGTGGATCCGTCGTCCCTTCCCGGAGTCCATCCTTCGGGCCGAGTCGATCTTCTGCGCGGGAGCGCCCGAAGAGCAGGCCGCGCAGGCGGTCCGCGCGCTCGAACGGATCGCAGTCCCGCGTCGGAGCGACCGAATCGCCTTCGTGTCGGGCGACGGTCCGACGAGGCGCCGCCTCGAGTGCGAGCTCCTCGGACGCGGAGTCGCCCTCGCGTCCGCCGCCGAGCGGCCGTTCGGCGAGACGCGGATCGGCCAGCTCCTCGCCCGACTCGAGCGGCTCCTCGAGGCCCGGGCGAGCGGTGCGCCCTCGCTCGAGGCCTTCGCCGCATTCGTCCGCCATCCCGATGTCGCGGCGCGGCTCGTGGCGGAGGGGATCGGGGACGGGCCCGACG
>JBJOHC010000284.1:0-4170 GCA_046047955.1 Planctomycetota bacterium | reverse complement strand
GGGCAGGTGTCGAGCGGGAAGGGATCGCCGCCGAAGCTGTCGGCGGCGGTCGGGGCGGGGGCGGCGGCGCCGAAGGCGAGGACGCCGGCGACGAGGGTCGAGAGGATGAGGCTCATGCGTGAGTTCCTGAGAGAGAGAGGGTTCGATGTCGGCGGCTTCGATACCGCAGGCGCGATGGTAACCCGCATCGGACGCGGGGGCTTGCCCTGACGATCCCCAGCGCCTATTCTGCCGTTCATCCGCATGAAAGGATGAAAGGGGCGCCACGGGGCGTCCCGCCCTTCGACTCCGACCCAGGCGATCGACACCCGATCACCACTCGCGCGCAGCCGCGCGCGAGCACCCGCCAGAGACACACGCGAGACACCCATGCCCACCGTCACACCCTCCGCCCCGAAGACCATGAAGAAGAAGTCCCCCGCAGCCAAGTCCCCGGCAGCCAAGTCCGCCGCCGCGCCCGCGACCTTCCTCGACACCGGCCTGCCGCTCTTCACCGACCTTCCCTACAAGGTCGCCTGCACCTCGGCGGACACGATCCGCTTCGGCCGCAAGGAGATCGAGCTCGCCGAGCACGAGATGCCCGGCCTCATGGCGCTCCGCGCCGAGTTCAAGGGCCGCAAGCCGCTCAAGGGCGCGCGCATCTCGGGCTCGCTCCACATGACGATCCAGACGGCCGTCCTCATCGAGACGCTCGTCGAGCTCGGCGCCGAGGTTCGCTGGGCGTCGTGCAACATCTTCTCGACGCAGGATCACGCGGCCGCCGCCGTCGCGGTCGGCAAGACCGGCACCCCCGAGAATCCGAAGGGCGTGCCCGTCTTCGCGTGGAAGGGCGAGACGCTTCCCGAGTACTGGTGGTGCACCTTCCAGGCGCTCAACTGGCCGGATGGACAGGGTCCGAACCTCATCCTCGACGACGGCGGCGACCTCACGCTCCTCGTCCACAAGGGCTTCCAGTTCGAGAAGGCCGGCAAGACGCAGACCGCGAAGCCGTCGGACAGCGACGAGTTCAAGGTCGTCCTCGGCCTGCTCGGCGACCTCTTCGCGAACCACCGCGGCTACTTCACGAAGATCGTCCCGAACATCAAGGGCGTCAGCGAGGAGACGACGACGGGCGTCCACCGCCTCTACCAGATGCAGGAGCTCGGCCAGCTCCTCTTCCCCGCGATCAACGTGAACGACGCGGTCACCAAGAGCAAGTTCGACAACCTCTACGGCTGCCGCCACTCGCTCGTCGACGGCATCATGCGCGCGACCGACGTCATGCTCTCGGGCAAGGTCGCGCTCGTGATCGGCTACGGCGACGTGGGCAAGGGCTGCGCGCAGAGCCTGCGCGGCCAGGGCTGCCGCGTGAAGATCGCCGAGATCGACCCGATCTGCGCGCTGCAGGCGTGCATGGAGGGCTACGAGGTCGTCACCATCGAGGACGTCCTCGACACGACCGACCTCTTCGTCACCACGACCGGCAACTGCGACATCATCACCGCCGAGCACATGAAGGGGATGAAGGACAAGGCGATCGTCGGCAACATCGGCCACTTCGACAACGAGATCGACATGTCGGGCCTCGCCAGGTCGAAGGGCGTGCGCCGCGTGAACATCAAGCCGCAGGTCGACGAGTGGGTCCTCCCCAACGGCAACTCGATCATCGTGCTCGCCGAGGGCCGTCTCCTCAACCTCGGCTGCGCGACGGGTCACCCGAGCTTCGTGATGAGCGCGAGCTTCACCAACCAGGTGATGGCGCAGATCGAGCTCTTCAAGAACTCGAAGCACTACGGGAAGACCGTCACCACGCTCCCGAAGCACCTCGACGAGAAGGTCGCGCGGCTCCACCTCGCGAAGCTCGGCGCGAAGCTCACGAAGCTCACGAAGAAGCAGGCCGAGTACATCGGCGTGCCGGTCGAGGGTCCGTACAAGCCCGAGCACTACCGCTACTGAGCGGCGTGCGCATCCGTGCGCATCCGGTCGAACGAATGAGACGCGGCCCCGGCGAGATCGCCGGGGCCGCGTCGTTTCATGCGAGGGGAATGTCGTGCGGCGCTCAGTCCTCGCTCAGCCCGCACTCGGGCGCGCGCGCCAGGCGGCGACGAGCTCCGCCTCGCGCTCGCGCGGAATGCCGGGGACGCGGCCCGAACCCCACGCGAAGCCCTCCTTCGCGCCGTGCTCGCGGCGGAAGTCGGCGACGGTGTCGCGGGCGGTGTCGGCGAGGGGGCGGCACTCGAGGCCGTGGGCGAAGGCCTTCGCGCAGTTCGCCCGACCCGAGCCCGCGTACTCGGGGCCCTGCGGGATCCAGAGCGGCAGGCCCATCCAGGGCTGCACGCCCTGCTCGAGGAGCCACGCCTCGTCGGCCCAGACGAACTCGACGGGCACCGAGACGGTCGCCTTGATGCCCGCGAGCATCTCCTCCATCGTGAGCGCGCCCTCGGGGCCGTTCGCGAGGTAGGTGCCCGCGTGGCCGTCCTCGGCGAGCTTGAGCTGGAACGCGGCGAGGTCGCGGACATCGATGAACTGGACGCGCTGCTCGGCGGGCTTCGGCGCGCGCGGCGCGAGCACCGCGCCGCCCTCGGCGATCCGCACGGGCCAGTAGCTGAAGCGCAGGCTGTCGTCGCCGGGGCCGACGATGAGGCCCGGGCGCACGATGCACGCCTTGCCCGGGCACGCCGCCTCGGCCGCCTGCTCGCAGAGCGCCTTGAGCGGGCCGTAGGTGAGGCCCGTGACCTGCTCGACGGTCGGATCCTCGAGGGTGCCGACGGGGGTCGATTCGTCGGGCGCGACCGAGTTGTCGGTGAACACCGAGATCGTCGAGACGAGCTGGTACATCATCGCGACGGGCGCGAGGAGTTCGGCCGACGCCTTCGTGATGCGCGGGACGTACGACGAGTTGTCGATCACGGCGTCGAAGCGGGCGCCCTCGGCCTTCATCGCGGTGACGAGCTCCTCGAGGCTCTTCAGGCCGTCGCCCTTCGCCGGGTCGCGGTCGCCGCGCAGCTGGCGGACCTTCGCGTAGCGCTCGCCCGAGAGGCGCGCGGGGTCGGTCTTGCCGCGGTTGAAGGTCGTGACCTCCCAGCCCTTCTCGAGGGCCTGGTCGACGAGGTGGGGGCCGAGGAAACCGGTGCCGCCGAGGATCAGGATGCGCATGGGGCGCAGCGTACCTGTCGGTGGCGCGGCGGATGCGGGGTCGCGTGCGCGGTGGCGGGGCGGTGGCGCGGAGTCGGCCGTCGTCCCCGGCGGGGCGGGTAGCATGGCCCCCGTGAAGGACCGCGGATCGATCACCCCGCTTCTCGCCCTCGCCGCGATCGGACTGGTCGCCGTCGGGATCTACTCGAATCTCGGTGGCGGAAGCGAAGGCGCGGGCGGCGCGTCGGCCGGCCGCGCGGCGGAGGAGGACGATCCGGTCACGCCGCGCGAGCGCGCGCGGACGCCGAAGGGCGAGAAGCCGTCGGTCGAGATCCTGCCCGCGAAGGTCGAACTCGGCGCCGTGACGCCGTGCGGCGACGCGCGCCGCTTCGAGGCGACGATCCGGAACACGGGACGCGGGAGGCTCGAGGTCGCGGGGTGGCGCTCGACCTGCGGATGCGTGACGGTCGAGGAGGAGCCCGGATTTGCGATCGAGCCTGGCGGCGAGCGCACGGTCACCGTGCGCGTCGAGCCGTGGGGGTTCGGCGGGAAGAGCCAGCGGATCGACTTCCGCGTGCTCGACGAGTCGGGCGCGTCGAACGCGCTCGGGGCGCGGCTGCGGGTCGACTACGCGGTCGGTGGCGCCGTTCGCACGCGGCCTGGGGCGGTCGTGCGGCCGGTCGGGAAGACGCCGGCGTTCGTCGACATCGAGCGGGTCGGACCCGACGGGGAGTTCCTCGCGGAGCCCTTCGAGGTGATCGCGGTGCTGCCGCCCGTCGCGATGATCCTGCCGTCCCTCGGCGACGGCCACGGCGCGATCGAGATCGACTACGCCGCGATCGACGCGCTCGCGGCGCGGCCCGAGTCGCGCGACGACCCCGCGTTCGAGTGGATCGAGACGGCGGGCAGCGGGCGCCGCTGGCGCTCGTTCGAACTCACGGTGCGCACTTCGGTCGAGCTCTGTCCCGATCTCCGGATCCGCGTGCGGAACTGAACGCGCGGCGGGGCGGTCGACCGCCTTCAGGGTCGAGGCGCCATGCTGGCGTCCCGCGTTCC
>JBJOHC010000283.1:0-4543 GCA_046047955.1 Planctomycetota bacterium | reverse complement strand
CCGTCGCCGTCGCCGCGCCGACCGCGTCCACCGAGACGAAGTCCCCGTCCGCCGTGCGCGACCAGCGCACGCCGCGGAACGCGGTGTTCCTCTTCCTCTCGCTCGCGCGCGAGGGTCGATGGAGCGAGGCGGCGCGGTGCATCGAGGAGCCCGCCGCGGGATGGGCCGCGCTCGGCGGCGAGGAGCGCCTCGCGCGCGCGTTCAAGCTCGTCCTCGACGAGCGGCTCTGGGTCGATCTCGGCGCGATCCCCGATGCGGTCGACGAGCGGTCGCCGTGGCTCCTCGGAACGGTCGTCGAGGGCGAGCTCGAGCTGCCCGTCGAACTCGTCCGCACGGACGGCGAGTGGCGCTTCGCGGCGCGCGCGCTCGAGGGCACGCCCGCGATGGCGCGCGCGCTCGGCGTCTGGTGGGTGGCGGGGCTGCCGGGCTTCCTCACCGACACGCAGTTCGCGGAGATCCAGCTCTGGCAGTGGATCGCGCTCGCGGCGATCGCGATCGTCGGCGTCGTCCTCGGCGTCCTCGTCTCGCGGATCGTGCGTCGCGGCGCCGAGCTCGGAAGCGCGCGCGGGTTCGGCGCGGTCGCGGCGTCGGTGGCGGCGTTCGCGGCGCCCGCGGGGTTCCTGCTCTCGCTGCTCGCGATGCGCCTCGCGCAGCCCGCGCTCGCCCTGAGCGTTCCCGCGCGCGCGAGCGTCGGGCTCGGGACGCGCGCGGCGATGGTCTTCGTCGTCGCGTGGGCGGTCGCGCGCTGGCTGCGCGCGATGTCGGTCGTCCTCGAGGCGCGGCTCGAGGCGCGCGGGATCGGCGACGCGACCTCGATCGTGCGCGTCGGCCGCGTCGTCGCGGTGGCGCTCGTCTACCTCCTCGGCGTGTCGGCGGCGCTCCAGGTGTTCGGGCTCGATCTCTCGGCGGTCGTCGCGGGGCTCGGCATCGGCACCGCGGCGATCGCGCTCGCCTCGCAGCAGACGCTCGGCAACCTCTTCGGCGGCGCGTCGGTGCTCGCCGACCGCGTGCTCGTTCCGGGCGACACCTGCCAGATCGGAGGCGTCGTCGCGACCGTCGAGAAGATCGGCATCCGCTCGACGCAGCTGAGGACCGCCGATCGCACGCTCCTCGTCGTCGCGAACGGCGACCTCGCGCAGTCGCGCATCGAGAAGATGAGCGCGCGCGACGCCTTCCGCCTCTCGACCGTGCTCGGACTCCGCTACGAGACGCCCGCCGCGACGATGGAGGCGGTCGTCGCCGACCTCCGCGCGCGCCTCGCGGCCGACGCGCTCGTCGATCCCGACTCGATCCGCGTCCACTTCCTCGCGTTCAACTCGTCGTCGCTCGACATCGACCTCAAGGCGAACTTCCGCACGACCGACGCGCTCGAGTACAGGAACGCCGTCGAGCGCCTCAATCTCGACATCCTCGGCATCGTCGAGCGGCGCGGGACGGGCTTCGCCTTCCCCTCGCAGACGGTCTATCTCGCGAAGGACGCCGCGCCGCGCGCCTCCTGATCGGGAGACGCGCGGCGCGGCGATGCGAGGATCGGATGTGGCCTGCGCTCAGCCGGTCCAGCCGCTCAGGAGGATCGCGAGATCCTGCCCGTCGATCTGGCCGTCGTTGTTCACATCGCCGGTGGCGCCCGAAAGGCCCCAGTTCGTGAGCAGCGTCGCGAGGTCGACGCCGTTCACCTTGCCGTCGTTGTTGAGATCGGGGTTCGGCTCGTTCCCGCCGCCGCCACCGCCACCGCCGCCACCACCGTTGTCGCAGAGCGTGTAGAGGTTCGGCCGCCAGTTGAGGAGCGTGCAGCGCATGCGACGGGCCTGCTCGGCCGAGAAGCGCACCATGCAGGGGTCGTCGGAGTAGTCCATGAAGTTGTCGGTCGGGTCGGGACCGTCGCCGCAGGTCGACTGCGTGCCGCAGCCGAAGTTCGGCGACGACTGGCGGTTCGTGTCGCAGACGAGGTCGCCCGTCGAGTAGCAGCTCGCCGTGCCGCAGCTCTGGAAGGTGTGGTAGAGGCCGAGGTAGTGGCCGACCTCGTGGACGACCGTGCGGCCCATGTCGAAGGGCGCGTACGCCGCGTTCTCGCCGAAGGCCTGCCAGAAGCAGACGACGCGGTCGGCGTTGGTGCCGACGAGCCCGCCGTTCTGCGGCAGCGCGGGCACGTAGCCGAGCGCGCCGCCCGCCGAGTTCGTGTAGATGTTGAGGTAGCGGTTGGTGTCCCAGGCGAGGGAGTTCCAGTAGCTGCCGCCGTCGTTGTACCAGGTGGTGTTGTTCGAGAGCGTGTAGCCCTCGGTCGGGTTCCCCTGCGGATCGACGGTCGCGAGCGCGAACTGGATGCGCACATCGGTCTGCGAGCCGCCGAGGAGCGCGTTGAAGTCGCGGTTCAGGACATCGATCTGCTCCTGGATGCGCGAGATGGGCACGTTGCCCTGCGAGCCGCTCGAGTTCCGGATGATGTGGACGACCACCTGCACGCAGTAGGTCTCGACCGACGGGTCGTACTCGGCGGCGGGATTCGTGAAGTTCGCGGTGCAATCGGCGGTGCTGCCCGCGATGCCGCCCTCGTAGGGGATGTCGCCGTTGGCGTCGTCGATCGGCGCGAGCTCGGTGCCGCAGCGCCACTCGGTGGCGGGGATGGCGGCGCGGTAGGCCTCCCAGTTCGGGAAGGTGCGGCCGTTCCAGCTGATCGTGCCGTCGTCGTGCTGCCAGGGCTTCTGGTTGAGGAGGAAGGCCCGGCCGTCGGACTTCGGCTTCGAGGGGGCGGCGGGCGGCGCGGCGAGAAGGCCGGGCGAGAGGGTCAGGAGCGGCAGCGAGAGGAGCGCGGTCGCGAGCATGCGGTTCTCCGGGGTTGCAAGGGCGCCTGATCGGGGGGCGCCTGGTCTCGTGGCGCCGGGTCGGGTGGGCGCAGGTGTCGGTCGGGCGCGGGACGCGCGCGCGGGGGTGGGAAGACGGCCGACGCGGGATGCGGCGGTCCCTCACCTTCGCGAGGGGGGTGCCTGGGGAGGCGGCGACTTCCCAAAGGGCGGTCAAAAACCCCCAAGTCAAGCGATCGGTGCGGAGAAAGCGGTGCTCGACCGCGCGTGGGGCGCGAGGGTGGTTCGGGCGCAAAAACGAAGAAGCCCGCTGTGGCGGGCTCGTTCGCGGGAGAGAGAAATGTCCGTGTCGCGCGGGGCGCCGGTTGTGGCGCGCGTCTGCGCGGGAGAGTCGTGGTCACACCTGAATACGGAATCCGTGCGCCGAACCTGTCATGCCGCGGGCGGAATTCGCGAAGTTCGTGCCGCGAGGCTTCGGCGGCGGGCGGGGGGCCGCCGGGGTGTCGCACGGGTGTCGCGAGGGTGTCGCAAGGGTGTCGCGGGGCGCCGCGCTCGAAAAAGCAGCGCCGCGAAGGGGTGGGCGGACCCCTTCGCGGCGCGCGATGCGAATGAAGACGGTGGGTGGTACCGGCGCGTTCAGCCCCAGTTGCCGAGCAGGACGCTGAGATCGGCGGCGCCCGTGGTGCCGTCGCCGTCGAGGTCCGTGGAGCCCGGGGCGCCCCAGTTGCTCAAGAGGATGCTGAGGTCCGCCGCGTCGACGACGCCGTCGCCGTTGAAGTCGCCGGCGATGGCGTAGCAGGTCGTGTTGGCGCCGTCGACGCAGAGCGAGTCCCACTGGGTGGTGCAGCAGAAGGGGTCGAGATTGCAGACCGCGACGCAGCAGTCGGCGTCGTTGCAGCCGGGGCCCGCATTCGTGGCCGTGCATGCACCGCCCGAGCCGCATACCGAGGCGCAGGAGATGGCGAGCGAGCCTGCGCTGTCGCCGGCGCCGTTCGTCGAGATGCGGATCCGGTACTCGGTGCCCGCGGTCGCGCCGAACTGGACGCGCACCGTGCCGCCCAGCGGGCACGCGGGACCCTCGGCCGAGCACTGCACCTCGATGCCCGTGCAGCCCTCGTAGACGGTCAGCGTCATCTGCCCCTCGGCGAACTCGGTGCAGACCGACGCGGTCGCGAGGCCGTCGCAGGTCGCCGTCCACTTGCGCCAGGCGGTGCGGCCCTCGCCGGTTCCGCAGGAGCTGCCGCCGTCGAGGCTGCCCGTCGCGGTCGAGAACTGCACCGTCTCGGGAATGGCCTCGATCCAGGGGATCGCGTCCTGGCAGGAGCCGCCCGAGCGGCACATCCACTCGGCGCGCGCGACGCAGAGCGCGTCCCACTCGTTGTCGCAGCAGAAGGTGTCGGCGCCGCAGACATCGAGGCAGCAGTCCGCGTCGCTGCAGCCGGGCGTCGTGCGCGCGACGAAGGGACTGCCGTTGCCCGGGCCGCACGAGGCGCAGGTCGTGACGGCGCGCCGCGCGCAGATCTCGTCCCACTCGGTGTTGCAGCAGTAGCTGTCGGCGATGCAGACGCGGGCGCAGCACTCGGAGTCGTTCGAGTAGGGGCCGCCGTTCGCGAGCCAGGGGTTGCCCGCGAAGGGGTCGCCGCAGCCGTCGTTCGCGGCGCCCGAGCAGTCGAGGCAGGAATCGTGGTTCAGGCGCCAGGCGAGGATCTCGAACCGCGAGAGGACGCTGAAGGTGTTCGCGC
>JBJOHC010000282.1:0-7855 GCA_046047955.1 Planctomycetota bacterium | reverse complement strand
CGCGAGACCGACTCGATGGGCGAGATGTTCGTGCCCGCCGACGCCCTCTACGGTGCCACCACGCAGCGCGCGGTCCTCAACTTCCCGGTGTCGGGCCGCACCGTGCCCCAGGCGCAGATCGAGGCGCATGTCCTCCTCAAGCAGTGCTGCGCCGAGGCGAACGCCGAGCTCGGCGAACTCGCGAAGGACAAGGCCGCCGCGATCGTCGCCGCCTGTCGGCACATTCTCGCGGACTTCGCGCGTTCCGCGCCGGAGGGCGAGCGTCACCCGCTCATGCGTCACTTCCCGATCGACGTCTTCCAGACCGGTTCGGGCACCTCGACCAACATGAACGTGAACGAGGTCGTCGCGAACGTCGCGAGCCAGCGCGCGGGCAAGGCGATCGGCTCGAAGGATCCCGTGCATCCGAACGATCATGTGAACTACGGGCAGAGCTCGAACGACACCTATCCGTCGTCGATGCAGATCGCGGGCGCGCTCGGCGTCGCGCGCGACCTCGTGCCGGCGCTCGAGCGGCTCGCGAAGGCGCTCGAGACGAAGGCGAAGGCGTGGGACAAGGTCGTCAAGATCGGCCGCACGCATCTGATGGACGCGACGCCGATCCGCGTCGGACAGGAGTTCTCCGGCTACGCGGCGGCGATCCGGCTCGGCGTCGCGCGCGCGAAGGCCGCGTGCGCCGCGCTCGCGGGCAACATGCCGATCGGCGGCACCGCGGTCGGCACGGGCATCAACGCGCATCCGCGCTTCGGCCGCACGGTGTGCGCGAAGCTCACGAAGGCGACGGGCGTGCGCTTCACCGAGGCGGCGAACCACTTCGAGGCGCAGGCGACGCGCGACTGCGTCGTCGAGGCGCACGCGCACCTCAAGACCATCGCCGTGAGCCTGACGAAGGTCGCCAACGACATCCGCTGGCTCGGCTCGGGACCGCGCTGCGGCCTGTTCGAGCTGTCGCTTCCCGCGACGCAGCCCGGCTCGTCGATCATGCCGGGCAAGGTGAATCCCGTCATCTGCGAGAGCGTGATGATGGTCGCCTGCGAGGTGATCGGCAACGATGCGGCGATCACGGCGGGCGGCCTCGGCGGCGTCGGCTCGCTCCTCGAACTGAACGTGGCGATGCCGATGATCGCGGAGCGGCTCGTCGAGTCGATCCGCATCCTGTCGGGCGCGTGCCGCATGTTCTGCGACAAGTGCATCGATGGCCTCGTCCTCAACGAGGCCGAGGCGACGGGCACCGTCGAGAAGAGCCTCATGATGTGCACCTCGCTCGCGCCCGTGATCGGCTACGACAACGCCGCGAAGGTCGCGAAGGAGGCGTTCAAGACGGGCGAAACCGTGCGCGAGTACGCGCTCCGGAACGGCCTCGTCGAGCCGAAGCGCCTGTCGAAGCTCCTCGACGCGACCTCGATGACGAAGCCCGGCGGCAAGGGCCCCGGCGGCGGCTGAGCGCGCCGCGCGCCGATGTCTTCAGAGGGAGCGAAGAATTCAGCGCCGCGTGCAGCGGTGCCGAAGACGGTCGCGACCGCTCAAACTCAGTAGACCTCCAGCATGCACCGCTCCGTCGGCCGCACGCGGCGCTTGAGGTCGTCGCTCGTCCATTCGTCGACGGGCTTGGCCGCGGTCTCCTCGGCGATCTTCGTGTAGCCGCCGATGCCGTGCCGCGCGAGCATGTGGAACACGCCCGTCTGCATGCCCGCGAGCCCGCACATGTACATGAGCGTCTGCGATCCGTGCAGGAGGTCCATGACCCCCGACTTCGCCGCGAGATGGCGGTCGATGAAGTGGTGCACGTACTCGCCGCGACCGGCGACGCGGTCGCCCTCGACGCGCAGCTCGCGCGAGACCACGGGGTGGTAGCGGAAGTTCGGGTGCCGCTTCGCGAGGTCGCGCAGGAAGTCGTCGTAGAGAAGGTCGGTCGTGTAGGGGGCGCCCATCACGAGTTCGATGCGCCGTTCGCAGCGGCGCCAGCCCGCGGCCGCGGGCGAACCCGCGGGCGGACCCTCGAGGAGCTCCATGAGAAATCCGCGGAAGGGCGCGATGCCCGTGCCGGTCGCGAGGAAGAGGTAGTCGTGCGCCGACGGGTCGCTCGGCAGCAGGAAGCGCTTCCCGTTCGGTCCCGAGACATCGACGGCGTCGCCCGCCTTCCGGTCGCAGAGCCAGTTCGAGCAGACGCCGAGGAAGAGCGAGTGGTCGTCGGGATCGTCGCCCGCCTTCTGCGGCTCCCGCTCGGCGATCACGCGCTTCGGGGTGGTGGCGATCACGCGTCCGAAGCCGTCCTCGCCCCAGGTCGGGCTCGCGAGCGAGTAGAGGCGCACCTTGTGGGGCTTGCCGAAGGCGTCGACGCCGTCGGCGACGACGCCGAAACTCTGCCCCGCGCGGAACGCACCCTCGAGCGGCGTTCCCGACACATCGATCTCGACATGGCGGACGAACGAGGCGCTCTTCCCCTTGAGGCAGAGGCGCGTGCCCGCGATCCGCGCGCGGACGGGCGCGGTCGGCAGGACGGCGTGCATGCGGGCTTCGGGGAAGACGGGCTCGGACGCGGCGGTCGGTTCGGACATGCCGCGAATGTAGCCGTGACGGGGCGCGCCGTGGCGGGTCGCTGAAACGCGGGCGGGCGCCCCGAAAGGCGCCCGTCGCGTTCCCCACTCCCCTCCGCGCGCGGCGGATCCGGTCAGTCGTAGGCGGCCGAGACGGTCGGCGGCTCGATCGTCTCGAGGACGAGATTCGTCGTGATCTTGAAGTTCGACTGCGTGCGGTGGCGTTCGGCGAAGAAGAAGGCGAGCTCGTAGGTCTCGCCGTCCTGGAGGCCGAGCCGGTCGAGTTCGACGAGCTGCTCGATCGCGCCGTGGACGCCGCCGAGGTCGATCACCATCTTCCCGTCGATGAACACCCAGACGTCGTCGTCGCCGCGGAAGGTGAAGTTCTGCGCGCCGTCGGCGTCGTAGGTGAACTCCGTGTGCAGCTCGTAGGTGAAGTGGAAGTTCCGGTCGGGCGAACCGCCCGGATTTCCGAAGAGCTGGCCTTCGAGCGGGAAGAACCCGCCGAGGGCGACGCACGCGGGGTCGGTGTTCGAGTCGAAGACGTAGACGCCGTTCGACTGGCGGACGAGCGTCAGCGCGAGGGGCGCCGAGACGTTGTACGCGAGGTCGTCGCGGAACCAGCTCGCGAAGGTCTCCGCGGACTGGATGCCGCCGGTGTCGGTGTAGGAGCCGTCCTTGCGGCCGCGGATGTCGCCGCGCGAACTGTCGTAGAGGCGCCAGCAGATGTTCTTGCCGGACGAGTTCTTCCACTCGTAGCCGTTGCGGATCTTGAAGCCGCCGCCCTTGAAGACGGGCTTCCCGTCGGCGCCGAGCTGGGCGTCGACGTTGTCGCAGTAGTGGCCGAAGCCGCGCGCGGGCTGCCGCTCGAAGTCGGGGTGCCCGCCCGAGGCGGTGCGCTCGCGGAAGTCGCGGACCGTCCCGACCAGGGTGATGGTCTCGGGGTTGGCGGCCGACGGGCCGTCGGTGATCGAGGCGGCCTCCATCGCGAGAATCGCGGCGGGGGTGGCGGCGACGAGCAGGGAGGCGCGGGCGATCGTGTGGCTGAGCTTCGGCATGGTTTTCCTCGCAGAGGGGACGGCCTCCGACATGAACAGGGTCAAGCGTCGAATGCGGGGCGCCCGAAGTCCAGCGCTTCGTCCGTTCGGGAGCCGCTTCCCGTTCCGTCTGCGAGGTCTCGCAGGGCTGTGCGCCGGAACTGCGGAACGCGCCCTCCGCGAGCCGATGAAAACGGCATAATCCGTCCCGCGTTCTCCGCGGGCGGCTCCGGACTCTCCGCGCTCCCGCAACCCTGCGACTCGAAACTGGGCGTCAGGCACGATGCCACGGACGGTTGACGCCGTCCCGCGCCCGCAAAGGACTGCACATGGATTCCTTCCGCATTCAAGGTAGCCGTCGTCTCGCAGGTCGCATCCAGGTCGAGGGGTCGAAGAACGCGACCCTGCCGCTGATGGCGGCGGCGCTCTGCTCGGATGGCGCGGTCACGCTGCGGAACGTCCCGTGCCTCTCGGACATCTCGAACATGGCGCGGCTCCTGCGCGAGCTCGGCGTCGCGGTCGACGGCGAGTGCGGCACCGTGCGGTTCGAGGTGATGGACCAGAACCAGGTGCACGCCCGCTACGACATCGTGAAGACGATGCGCGCGTCGATCTCGGTGCTCGGACCGATGCTCGCGCGGCGCCGTCGGGCGGTCATCGCGATGCCGGGCGGCTGCGCCTTCGGCTCGCGGCCGATCGATCTTCACCTCCGCGGCATGGAGGCGCTCGGGGCGCGCATCGAGCTCGAGAACGGCGACATCGTCGCCACCGCGCCCGAGGGACTGAAGGGCGCCACCATCTTCCTCGGCGGCCCGAACGGTTCGACCGTGCTCGGCACCGCGAACGTGATGACCGCCGCGACCCTCGCGAAGGGGCGCACGGTCATCGAGAGCGCGGCCTGCGAGCCCGAGATCGTCGACCTTGCGCGGCTCCTCAACGCGATGGGCGCGCGCATCGAGGGTGCGGGCGGGCCGCGCGTCGTCATCGAGGGCGTCGAGAGCCTCGGCTCGGCGACGCATGTCGTCATGCCCGACCGGATCGTGGCGGGCACCTACGCCGTCGCGGCGGCGGTCACCAACGGCGACGTCTTCCTCGAGGAATTCCCCGTCGACTGCATGCTCGCGGTCCTCGACCGCTTCGAGCAGGTGGGCGTGCATGTCGAGACCGTCGCGAACGCCGACGATCCGATGCACGCGACCGTCCGCGTCACGAGCGAGCGGAAGCTCCGTCCGACCGTCATCACGACCCAGCCGCATCCCGGCTTCCCGACCGACCTGCAGGCGCAGTTCATGACGCTCCTCTGCCTCGCCAACGGGAACTCGATCATCACGGAGAAGATCTATCCCGAGCGGTTCGGCCATGTCGCGGAGCTCGCGCGGATGGGCGCCGAGATCCACCGCCAGGGACCGACCTGCGTCGTCGTCGGCGGGCACCAGCTGAAGGGCGCACCCGTGATGGCGAGCGACCTGCGCGCGAGCGCGAGCCTCGTGCTCGCGGGTCTCGTCGCCGAAGGCGAGACGACGGTGTCGCGCATCTATCACCTCGACCGCGGCTACACCCGGATGGAGGAGCAGCTGAACGCGCTCGGCGCGCGCATCGAGCGCGTGAAGGAGGCGCCGTCGGCGGCGCCCGCCGCGCCCGCGGGAGTTCCGGTCGCGAGCGACGCGTGAGCGCGCGGCTCAGCCCGCGGTCAGCGCGTGGAGCACGACCGCGCTCGCGATCGAGACATTGAGGCTCGGAGGATCGTCGGAGAGCGCGCCCGCGAGGTCGCTCATCGGGATCTTCACCACGCGGTCGGCGATCTCGAGGACCGCGCGGGAGACGCCGTCCTCTTCGGCACCGAAGACGACGACCGATTTCGCGGGCGGACGGAACGAGGCGAGCGGCGTCGCGTCGGGCGTGTCCTCGGCGGCCACGATGGCGTAGCCGTGCTCGTCCCGCAGGCGCGCGAGGCAGGCGGGCCAGTCGTCCGACTCGGCGCGCGCCCAGGGGATGTTGAGCGCCCGACCCATCGAGACGCGCAGCGTCTTCCGCAGGAAGGGATCGCTCGCGCGGTGCGAAAGGATCGCGCCGCGCGCGCCGAAGCTCGCGGCGTTCCGGAAGATCGCGCCGACATTGTCGGTCTGCGTCACGCCGTCGAACGCGACGAGGACATCGCGGCCCGCGAAGGGGATGCGCGCGAGCGCCTCGCCGAGTTCGGCGACCGTGCCGTCCGCATGACGGACGCCGAGCGCGATCGCGCCCGAGTGCATCGTGTAGCCCGTGATCGCGGTGAGGGCGCGCTCGTCGTCGCAGCGGAAGACGGTGAAGGCCGGGAACTCCGCGCGCGCCTCGGCGACGAGTGGCGCGAGCCGCTCCCACGCATCGGGCGTGACGAGGAGCGCGTGCGGCTCGAGCCGAGGCGGCATCGGCTCCTTCACGCGACGCAGCGCGGCGCGCAGGAAGCGGCGCACCACGCGCTCGCTCTCGATCGCATGCAGGCGATGCGTGCCGCGCAGATCGCGGTCGCGGATCCCGCGAAAGCGGTCGAGACGCGGATCGTCGGGCGCGACATCGATCGGAGATGACCCGACCGGAGATGCCCCGACCGGAGATGCCCCGTTTTTCGAGGAATCCCGTCCATCCGCGCTCATCGCACGCCACCCGTCACGACGCGCCGCCCACCATCTGCTCGTTCGTCTCGAAGCGCTGGCACGCGGCGAGAAGCTGCTCGATCTGCGCGTGCGGCGGCACCGCGAGCAGGCGGCGGCGCAGCGCCGTCACCGTCTTGAACTCGCGCTCCGACATCATGAGGTGCTCCTTGCGCGTGCCGCTCGCAGCGAGGTTGATCGCGGGGAAGAGCCGCTTCTCCGCGATCGAGCGGTCGAGGATGAGCTCCATGTTGCCCGTCCCCTTGAACTCCTCGAAGATGATCTGGTCGGCGCGCGAACCCGTGTCGACGAGGCAGGTCGCGATGATCGTCAGCGACCCGCCCTCCTCGCACTTGCGCGCGGCGCCGAAGAGCTGCTTCGGCACCTCGAGCGCGCGCGAGTCGAGGCCACCCGACATGGTGCGCCCCGACGAGCCGTACTTCCGGCTGTTGTTGAACGCGCGGCCGAGACGCGTGAGCGAATCGAGGAGCACCACGACGTCGCGGCCCGCCTCGACCATGCGCTTCGCGCGCTCGATCGCGAGGATGCCGAGCGAGAGGTGGCGGTCGAGATCCTGGTCGTTCGAACTCGCGAGGACGTGCGCGGGCACGTTCCGCTTGAAGTCGGTGACCTCCTCGGGGCGCTCGTCGATCAGGAGCGCGACGAGCTCGACATGCGGATGGTTGTGCTTGATGCCGTAGGCGATGTTCTGGAGGAGCATCGTCTTGCCCGCCTTCGGCGGTGCGACGATGAGTCCGCGCGTTCCGAAGCCGATCGGGCAGAAGAGGTCGATCAACCGGCACGCGGGCGGGCAGCCCTTGTATTCGAGCGTGATGCGCGGCGAGGGATCGAGCGGCGTGAAGTCGGCGAAGGCCTTGCGCGCCGAGTATTCCTCGGGCGGGATGCCTTCGATCGAGAGGATGCGCTCGACGATCGGGCGCGGGAAGCGCGGTCCGCGCTTCTTCCGCTTCGGCTTGCGGACGACGACCTCGGCGACGATCCGCTGCGATGGACGGAGCGCGTAGCGCTCGGCGAGCGCGAGCGGGACGAACGGATCCTCGCTCGACTCGACGATGCCGTCGGCGAACTGGCGGATCCGGCCGTCCTGATTGCCCGTCCACTCGAGGACGCCCGCCGCCTCGAAGGGTGGCGAGTGTGGAGGCGAGCTGTCGCCGTGATGGCCTCCGCCGCCACGATGTCCGTGCCGAGGGGCGCGATCGGAGTCATCGCCGTCACCCTCCTCGTTTTCGTTCTCGTTCTCGTTTTCGTTCTCGTCCTCGTCGCCGTCCTCCTCGTCGCCGTCGTCGCTTCCACGCGTCGTCGCGGGCGTCGGGGCGCCCGTCGCGGGGCCGCCCGAGTTCGGCTGGCCGGGCTGCGACGGATCACCGCCGCCACCACCGCGCCGCCGCCTGCGACGGCGGCGACGACGACGACGGCGTCCGCCTTCACCGGGCTCCGAGCCGTCGGTGCCGGCCGCGGGCGCGGAGGACTCGCCGCGGTCGTCGGCCTCGCCACGGCGCTCCTGCGAAGCGCCGCCGTCCAAGGAATGCTCGGTCGAGCGCGGGGTTTCGCGTGCGGGGGCGGGGGTGGCCGGCTCGCGAACGACGAGCACGGGCCTCACGGGGACGGGCTTGACCTCGACGATCGGCGC
>JBJOHC010000281.1:0-14124 GCA_046047955.1 Planctomycetota bacterium | reverse complement strand
CCGTGCGTGTGGCCCGAGAGGGTGAGCGGCACGCCGCGCTCGACCGCGGCGACGAACGCCTTCGGATTGTGGGCGAGGAGAAGATCGGGCCGCGCGACGCCGCAGCGCCTGAGACGCGCGTCGCACGCGGGGATCGTCTTCGCCCAGTCGATGCCCGCGACGAGGAGCCCATCGCGGCCGCCGACGCGAAGCGACTCGTCGACGAGGGGGATGAGGCCCGCGTCGCGCGCGCCGCGCACGATCCGCCGCGGATGGTCGAGATGGTCGTGGTTTCCGAGGACGACGAAGACGCCGAGCGGCGCCGAGAGGGCCGCGAGCCTCTCGAAGAGGAGCGGCGCCACCTCGCTTCCGAGGTCGACGAGGTCGCCGGTGATCGCGATCAGGTCGGCCTTCAGCGCGGCGACCGCGTCGACCGTCTGCACGAGGCGCTCCTCGCCGAGGAGGTGGCCGAAGTGGAGGTCGGAGAGGTGCGCGATGCGGAGACCGTCGAAGTCGCGCGGCCAGGCGGGACTCGCGAGTTCGATCGTCGAGAGCTCGATCGGCTGGGCGAGGTGGCGCGCGCGCAGGCGCCCGCCCGAGAGCCGGTCGGGAAGCACGGTGAGCGCGAGGTTGCGTGCGCTCGCGGTGCGGAAGCCGAGCCCGCGCGGCGGGCGCGGGAGGCCGTCGTCCGAGGCGGGGGCGTTCACGCGGTCACTCCTTCGCGGCCTCGCGCGCGGTCGTTTCGACGCGCGCATTCGCGCGCTCGGGAGTTTCGACGCGCGCGGTCGCGCGCTCGGGCGCTTCGACGCGCGCATTCGCGCGCTCGGGCGCTTCGACGCGCGCGGCTTCGCGCTCGAGCAGCTCGGCGAGCGCCGCGACATGCTCCTCGCGCGTCGCGAGCGCGCCGATCGAGACGCGCAGGACGAGCCGTCCGTGGAAGCGGCAGTGGCTCGCGAAGAAGCGGCCGTCGCGGTTCACCGCCTCGAGGAGGCGCTGCGTCGCCTCGTCGCCCGCGGCATGCGCGAGGCAGACGAGGTTGAGGACGGGCTCGACGACGAGTTCGAGGCGCGGATGGCGGCGAAGCCGCGCCGCGAGCGCGTGCGCCATCGCGACATGCGCGCGGACGAGCGTGCGCAGGCCCTCGAGCCCGTACGAGCGCAGCACGAACCAGAGCTTCAGCGCGCGGAAGCGCCGGCCGAGCGGCACCTGCCAGTCGCGGTAGTCGATGACCTTGCCCGAGTCGGTCGCGCCGTTGCGCAGGTACTCGGGCAGGATGCTGAGCGCGCGCACGAGTTCGGCGCGGTCGGCGACCCAGAGCGCGTCGCAGTCGAAGTTGACCGGCATCCACTTGTGCGGATTGAAGCACCAGCTGTCGGCGAGTTCGGCGCCGTCGACGACGAAGCGGAACTCGGGGCAGAGCGCGGCGGTGCCGCTCATCGCCGCGTCGACATGGAGCCAGAGGCCGTGGCGTCGGCAGATGCGGCCGATCTCGCGCACGGGGTCCATGCCGTTCACGCCGGTCGTGCCGACCGTCGCCGAGACGAACGCGGGCACGCGTCCGAGGACGCGGTCGCGCGCGATGGCGTCCTCGAGGTGGTCGGGTCGCATCGCGCCGCGGTCGTCGACGGGGACGAGATGGACGAACTCCTTGCCGATGCCCGCGATGCGCGCGGCCTTCTCGATCGACGAATGCGCCTGATCGCTCGTGTAGCAGACGATCTGCGCGCCCGTCTTCGCGAGGCCCGCGGCGTCGCTGGTGAAGCGCGTCGCGCGCTCGCGCGCGGCGACCATCGCGACGAGGACGGCGGAACTCGCGGTGTCCTGGATCACGCCGCCGCCCGCGCCCGTCGAGAGGAAGCGCTCGGGCAGGCCGAGCGCGTGCACGAGCCAGTCGAGGACCTTCGTCTCGATCTCGGTACAGGCGGGGCTCGTCGACCACATCATGCCCTGCACGCCGAGGCCCGCGCTCGCGAGCTCGCCGAGGATCGACTCGTAGCTCGAGTTCGCGGGGAAGTAGGCGAACCAGCCCGGATGCTGCCAGTGGACGAGCCCGGGGACGACCACGCGGTCGAGGTCGCCGAGGATGCGCTCGATCGGCTCGCCGCGCTCGGGCGCCTCGTCGGGGAGCTGCGCGGCGATGAGGCCCGGCTTCGGCACGCGCGCGACGGCCCGCTTCGCGATGCCCTCTCGGTAGTCGGCGATCCAGTCGACGAGTGCGTGACCGGCGCGGCGGAAGGTGTCCGCGTCGATCGCGCCCGGGCGTCCGACGGGACTCACGGCCGTCTCGGGTGCGGCTTGGGGAGGAGTCGTCGTCGGGTGCATGGGCGGAGCGTAGCCTGCGGCCGAGGCGAAGGCGGTGGGGAATGCGACCGTCGCCGCGGATGGGACGCGGCGCGGGTCATGCGCGGATGTCCTTCGGAGCGCTTCCGGTGGTGCGTCGAAGGACGCTTCAATGGACCCTTCAAAGGACCCTTCAAGGGAACCCGTGCGGGCTGCGTCGCAGGCACTTCGGAAGAGCGTGCGGTGGCGGGCTTCCGCTCAGTCCCGCGGCCGATCGCGCAGGCTGCGCACCGATGCGAGCGCGGGCTCGATCTCGACCTGGAACGCGTTGTTCATGAGCGCGAAGAAGACGTACTGCGACACGAGCGAGACGAGGTCGACGAGCGCCGTCGGATCGAGCGCGCCGGCGTGCGCGTCCCACGCCTCGCGACGGACGGTGCGCGCCTCGACCATCTCGTCGGTGAGCGTGAGGAGCGCGCGCTCGCGCGGCGACGCGAAGGCCGAGGCGTCGCCCGCCTCGATCGCGTCGAACTCCGCTTCGGTGACGCCGAACTCGCGGCCCACGGGGACATGGTGACGCCAGACGTAGTCGCTTCCGTAGAGGACGGCCATGCGGAGGATCACGAGCTCCTGCTCGCGGACGGTGAGCGTCATCGCGCTCTTCGCGGTGACCCAGTACTCGAGGAAGGGGCCGAAGGTCGCGGGGTTGCGCATGATCGTCCCGAGGACATGACGCGGAAAGCCCGCGCCCTTCAGGCCGTCGCCCGGGATGCGCGCGAGGGTCGCGAGCCATTCGGGCCGCATGGCGGAGACGGGCCGCGGCGCGAGGCGCGGCAGGGGTTCCGAGGGCTCGATGTCGCGGCGCGGGTCGCGGGGGGCGTGCGCGCGCACGGCGTTCGTCGTCGTACAGGTGGTGAGGGCGATCGTCACGGGGAGGCTCCTCGAATGCGCGTGGCGGAATCAGTGGTTGGCGAGATGCCGGCGGAAGCGGGTCGCGAGCGCGGCGAGCGGTTCGCCCGCGCGGACGGCGGCGACGCGTGGATGGGCGAAGGAGCCCGGCTCGTCGGGGTGCGTCGGGACGATGCGCGCGAGGTCGCCGTACGACGCGGCGAGCGGCACGCTCTCCGAAGTCCCCACGGACGCGCCGATCCCGTTGTCGAGGATGTACCAGTGGAGATTGGCGGGGCGTTCGGTCGCGAACTGGTCCTTCATCGCGCTCATGAGCGCGTTCTGGTCGCCGTCGACGACGACGACCTCGAGGTCGGGCCGGCTGCGGGCGAGTCCCCAGCCGATCGCGAGCGTTCCGCCCATGTATCCGATGTTGTAGAAGCAGCGGGCATCGTCGACGGTCGCGCGCGCGGCGCGCGAGGTGAACCCGTTCGAGAAGAGGAGCGCGGCGCGCGGATGGCGGGCGGCGATCGCGCGGATCGCCTCGTCGCGCGTGAGGCGCGCGCCGCCCGCGAGGAGGGCGGGAGGCTGCGCGCGCGGCATCGCGCGCGTCGGAGGCGGACCTTCCGCGAGCGTCGCGCGGTGGGCCTTGCGGAAGCCCGCCTCGGCGACCTTCACGACGCCGATTCCACCGCCGAGCGCGGCGTCGATCGAGCGCGCGACCGCACCGAGGAGACCGCGCCCCGAGCGCTCGCCCGCGATGGTGGCGGTCGCCCCGAACACCGCGTCGACGAGCGCGTCGGTACGGCGGCCGATCGCCTGGTGCGGCTCGCTGCGGTCGTCCGCCGTCGCGCCGCGGAAGGTGACGAGCGCCGCCATCGGCACGCCGAAGACCTCGCGGTCGGCGAAGGAGATGAAGCCGTCGGCCGCGTTCATGAGGCCCGAGTTCTGCATGTGGACGAGCGCGGGTCGACCCGTGCCGAACCAGATGCCGCCCGCGATCCCCGCGAGGTTCGCCTCGTGCGTCGTCATCACGAGGTCGAGCCGCCCGGCGCGCGCCTCGCGGGAGGCGAGGTCGTGCCAGGTGTCGGTGATCGAGCAGGGGACGGAGACGATGTCGCGGATCCCGCGCCGGAGGAAGGCGTCGAGAAGGTCGCGATCGGTGGGAAGCCGCGGGTCGGGCGCGGTCGGCCGCCGCGGCGGCGCGGTGCGCTGGCGAAGGCGATCGCGCGCGGCGTCGGGCGCACGCGGGGCGGGCGGAAGTGGACGGTCGGCGACGGTGGACATGGCGGACTCCTCGGGCGCGGAACGGTGCGCCCCCAAGGGGTTCCGCGGTTCTGGACGGTTCCTCTCAGCGCGGCGGGAAAAACACCGACCGCGCCGTTCGCCGCCCAGGAGAACGCCGCCCAAAAAGGCGAACGCCGCCCAAGAAAAACGCCGCCCACGAGGGGCGGCGTGGAAGGTTCGATCGGATCGCGCGCCGCTCAGGCGCCGACGAGCTCGCGGTCGACCTCGGTCGCGAGCTCCTTCATCAGCGCCGACGAGAGCTCGAATCGGAGCCCCGCCGACGCGAAGAGTTCGGGAAGCGGCCGCGAGCCGCCGAGGGCGAGGCCCTTGCGGTACGCGGTGAGCGCGGCCTCCTGGTCGCGGCGCGCGGCGAGCCACATCTGGATCGCGCCGGTCTCGGCGATCCCGTACTCGATGTAGTAGAACGGCATCCCGAAGAGGTGGAGCTGGCGCTGCCACTGCGCGTCGCGCGCGTCCTCGAGCCCGTCCCACGCCACCTCGTTTCCGAAGCGCGCGACGAGCCCGCGCCACGCCTCGGTGCGCGCGGCGCGCGAGTGCCCCGGATTCGTGTAGAGCCAGTGCTGGAACGCGTCGATCGTCGCGATCCAGGTCATGATCGTCGGGAATTTCTCGAGGCGCTCGCGGAGCGCGCGGCGGCACTCGTCCTCCGAGTAGAACTCGCCGTGGTAGGGGAGCGTGAGGAGCTCCATCGACATCGACGCGACCTCGGCGAACTCGGTGGGCGCGTTCCGGTAGTCGACGATCGGATCGTCCTTCGAGAGGATCGAGTGGAACGCGTGGCCCGCCTCGTGGACCATGGTCACGAGGTCGCGGTGCATGCCCGCGGCGTTCATGAAGATGAACGGCTGCCGCGAGTGCTGGCGCTGGTACTGGTAGCCGCCGGGCGCCTTCCCGGGCCGCGAGTCGAGGTCGAGGCAGTCGCCCTCCTTCAGCGTGTCGAACATCTCGCCGAGCCCGCCGCCCATCGCGTGGAACATGCGCGAGCAGCCCTCGACGAGGCGGTCGGCGCTGTCGAACGGGCGCAGCGGGCTGCGGCCGTGCACATCGACCGAGAGATCCCACGGTCGGAGCGGCGAGATCGCGAGGTCGCGCGCGCGCTCGGCGTCGAGGCGGCGCTGGATCGGCACGAGGTGCTCCTCGATCGCCGCATGCATGCGCATGCAGTCGTCGGGCGTGTAGTCGAATCGCTTGAAGCGGCGGTGCTGGAAGTCGCGGAAGTTGTCGAAGCCCGCGTTCACGGCCATGCGGTGGCGGATCTCGAGCATGCGGTCGAAGATCGCGTCGATCGCGTCGCGGTCGGCGAGGCGGCGCTCGGCGGTCGCGCGCCACGCGGCCTCGCGCCGCGCGCGGTCGTTCTCCTCGAGGAAGCGGCCCATCTGGGGCATGGTGCGCGTCTGGCCGTCGAACTCGACGGTCATGCGGCCGATCGTCTGGTTGTACTTCTGTTCGAGTTCGGCCAGCTCGGTCTCGAGCGGGATGTTCTCCTCGCGGAAGAGCTCGATGTCGACCTTGAGATTGCGGAGGTAGACCTCGTAGCGCGCGGCGGGCAGCCCCGCGGCGTGCGGGTCGAGCGCGATCTTGCGGTCGAGTTCGCTCGCGATCGGCTTCAGCTTCGGCTCGACCTCGCGCACGAAGTCGAGGTACGCGGCCTCGGCGGCCTTGTCCTCGGTGCTGCGGGTGGTCGCGATGTAGAGGTTCGCGGCGCGCTCGGCGACGAGGGCGTCGAGGTCGCTCCGGTCGAGGACGAGCTGCTCGAGGTCGTCCGCCGAGCCGATCGCGCGGCCGACGAGCTCGCGGTAGTGGGGCTCGAGGGCGGCGAAGTCGGAGGCGTCGAGGTCGGCTGGCGCGTAGGGACGGGGGGTGGCCATGCGGCGAGGATAGCGGAAGCCCCCTGCGTTTCGCGATGGAGGCGTCTTCGGGGGCGCCGCCGCGGCGGGGTGTCGCACGGATATGCTCCGCCCGTGCACGAGTCCGTCGAATCGTTCGCTCCCGCCAAGGTGAATCTCGCCCTCTCGGTGGGCGCGCCGCGCGCCGACGGCATGCACGAGATCGCGTCCTGGATGACGGGCACCTCGTTCGGCGACAGCCTGACCGTGACGAGGCTGAAGGCGGGGCGGCCGTCGCGCTACTCGATCGACTGGCACGCCGAGGCGCGGGTCCGAACCGACATCGACTGGCCGATCCGGAAGGACCTCGCGGTGCGCGCGCATCTCCTCCTCGAGGAGGCGCTCGGGCGCGAGCTGCCCGTCCAGCTGCGGCTCGAGAAGCGCATCCCCGTCGGCGGCGGACTCGGTGGCGGATCGTCGAACGCGGGGGCGATGCTGCGCGCGCTCGACGCGCTGTTCGGGCTGCGGCTCCGTCCCGCCTATCTCGAGGTGCTCGCGGCGCGGCTCGGAAGCGATGTCCCGTTCCTCGTCCGGGGCGGCAGCGCGTTCGTCGAGGGGCTCGGCGAGCGGCTCGAGCAGGCGCCCGCGCACGAGGTGCATCTCGTCCTCGTCTTCCCCGGGGCGCAGTGCCCGACGGGCGCGGTCTACCGCGCGTTCGACGGACTCCGGCCCGATGCGCGCGTCGACGCGGCGCGCGTCCGCGCCCTCGCGGCCGAAGCGCCGCGCGCGCACGAACCGTTCAACGACCTCGCCGACGCCGCGCTCGCGGTCGCGCCCGTTCTCGCGGAGACCGCCGCGAAGGTGGCGGCGCTCGCCGAACTTCCCGTCCATGTGAGCGGCTCGGGCTCGACCCTCTTCGTCGTGTGCGACTCGTCGATCCACGCCGAGGCGCTCGCGGGGGCGGTCGAGATGCGGCTCGGGCTCCCCGCGGTCGCGACCGTCACGGCGGCCACGCCGCACGAGGTGGTCGATGGCGTCGAGCGGCCGTTCGGAACCGCGATGCCGCCGATCGGCGACGACGACGACGAGAACGACGACGACCGAGGCGCCCCCGATGCCGACGGCGAGGCGGGCGCGGGGGCGGTCTCGTGAGGATCCGCATCGGCCGGAAGTCGCGGCGGCTGCATGGTCGGAAGTCGCGGCGGCTGGATGGTCGCGGGCGCCCCCTCTCGCCGCGCGCCGCGCGCACGATGCGCATCGTGTTCGCGGTCCTCGCGATCGGACTGCAGGGCGGCGGCGGCTACGCGCTCTGGCTCAAGGAGCGCTGGATCGCGTCGAGCGCGACGGTCGAGGGCACGGTCGTTTCCGTCGAGCGGAGCCAGGGTCGCAAGGGGCGCTCGACCTACCGCGAGGTCGTCCGCTTCACCGCCGCCGACGGCACCGAGCACGAGTTCACCGAGTCGATGGGCAGTTCGCATCCCTACGCGAAGGGCGAGACGGTCGCCGTGCGCTACCAGCCGTCGAATCCCGCCGACGCGGCGATCGCGACGACGGTGCGCTTCTGGATCGCGCCCGCGCTTCTCCTTCTCGTGGGGATCGCATGCGCGGCGGGTGCGTTCTTCACGAAGGCGGGCGTGGTGGAGGCGGATCCGCCAGCGCCGAGTCCGCAGGACGGGGCCGACGCGGCGTGGGACGCGAAGGCGCCGGGCGCCGCGACCGACGACCGTTCCACGCGCTGAACCCGCCATCGCCGCGCCGCGGGCGTAGACTGTCGCCCCGATGCTCTGGCAGCCCTCGCTCCCCGACCGCTACCTCAACGCCACCGAAGACGCGCTCGGCGAGTCGATCGCCGCGCGCCGCGCGGAGCTCGGTTCGCGGCTCCTGATCCTCGGGCACCACTACCAGCAGGACGAGGTGATCCGCCACGCCGACCTGATCGGCGACAGCCTGAAGCTCTCGCAGATGGCCTCGGTCGAGGCGGCGCGCCGCGGGGCGCGCTTCATCGTCTTCTGCGGCGTCCACTTCATGGCCGAGACCGCCGACATCCTGACCTCGGACGAGGTCGAGGTGATCCTTCCCGACCTCTCGGCCGGCTGCTCGATGGCCGACATGGCCGCGTACGACGACACGGTCGATGCCTGGGAGTCGATCCACGCCGCGATCCGCGCGTCGGGGCGGCGGCAGCGGGTCGTTCCGATCACCTATGTGAACTCGACCGCGGCGATCAAGGCGTTCGTCGGCGAGCATGGCGGCGCCTGCTGCACGAGCTCGAACGCCTCGCGCGTCTTCGAGTGGGCGATACGGGGTGGCGACACGCCGCGGGCGGCGAACGAGGAGATCAAGATCCTCTTCCTCCCCGACCAGCATCTCGGCCGCAACACCGCGAAGGCGCACGGGCTCGTGACCGAGGTCGACGCCGAGGCGAACGGCGGGCTCGCCGAGACCGCGCTCTGGAATCCGAAGCGGGAGAACGGCGGCCTCGCGCCCGACCGGATCGTCGACGCGAAGGTGCTCCTCTGGGCGGGGCACTGCAGCGTGCACAAGCTCTTCCGGCCCGAGCATGTCGTGGCGGCGCGGCAGGACGCGCGCACGGTGCTCGTCCACCCCGAGTGCGCGCAGGAGGTCGTCGATCTCGCCGATCTGTCGGGTTCGACCGAGCACATCCTCGAGGTGCTGCGGAAGGCGGAGCCGGGGTCGCGCTGGGCGATCGGAACCGAGGTGCACCTCGTGAACCGGATCGCGGCCGAGGTCGCGGCGCGCGGCGTCGATGCGCGCATCCTCAGCGATTGCCAGTGCCTCTGCACGACGATGTACCGGATCGACCAGGCGCACCTCGCGTGGTGCCTCGATCACCTCGCGTCGGGGAAGGTCGTGAACAGGATCGCGGTCCATCCAGAGGCGAAGCGGCTCGCGACGCTCGCGCTCGAGCGGATGCTGCGGCTTGCGCCGTCGGCGGCGCAGGCGGTGTCGGCGGTCGATTGACGCGGGGGTGCGGCGCGGGAGGCGTGCGACGCGAGCGCGAGCGTTCGTGCGAGGACGCTTCAAGGCTGCTTCGCGTCCCGCGCGACGCGTTCGCGACCCCGCGCGGGTGATCCGCGGGACAATCTCGCGATCTTTCCGCAGAAGTGTCGGAAACGGCGAAGCGCTTCAGGGGGTCGCTATCGTTGGCGTTCTCGAGGAGTGCGTGGCGGTTGTGGTCGTGCGATGGTCGTCGGCAGGGCGTGTGCGGGCGTGTGGGGGCGTGCGGAGTCGCGCGGGTTTCGTGGCTTCCTCGTTCGCCGGTGTCGCCTGCTCCGCCCCGATGCAGGGTTCGGGCAGCCGTCGTGTCGTGGCCGTGTCGTGGTCGTGTCGTGGTCGTGTCGTGGTCGTGTCGTCGTCGTGTCATCGTTGCGGAGGGTTCGTCGCCGTGCGTCGGAAGATCGTCATCGCCAGCGTCGTGGTGGTCGTCGCGCTCGTCGTGCTGGTCGCGCTCGCGCCGACGATCGCGTCGCCCTGGGTCGGCGGAGCGATCGCGCGTGCGGCCGCGGCATCGGTGTCGGGCCGGGTGACGGTCGAGGATGTCTCGCTGGGCTGGTTCTCGCCGTTCCGGATCGGCGTGCTTCGTCTCGAAGGCGAGGACGGCGATGTCGTCGATCTCGCGATCGAAGTCGAGGAGGGACTTCTGGCCCTCGCCACGGGCGAGCAGGTGACGGCGGTCGTCTCGGGCCGCGTGGTCTCGCGCGTCGGCGAGGATGGACGGCCGACGGTCCTCGGGCTGGCGGTTCCGCCTTCGCCTGGCGAGAAGGGGGCGGCAGCGGCGACAGGAGCGAAGGCATCGGGCGGCGCGCCTGCGGCAGGTTCGCCACTTGCGGGCCGGTCGGTGCGCCTCGCATGGAAGGATCTCTCGATCGCGCTCGACGGTGGCGCGCGTGGGATGGTCGCACTGCCGGGGGTCGCGGGTTCGATCGATCTCGCCGATTCGAAGGGCGGTGCGGCGGGCCTCGACATCGAGGTCGCATGCCGCGCGCCCGTCGAGGTGACCGAGGCGGGGCGCGTGCGGCGGGGCGCGCTCGATGTGTCCTCGTCGCTCTCGATACCGATGGGCGAGGACGGTTCGCCCGCGGTGCGGCGCATCGAAGGCACGATGTCGTTGAAGGCGGATTCGCTGCCGCTTCCGCCGACGGAGCTCTTTCGTGGAACGGCCGTGCCGTCGTCGGATGGCGCTGCGTCCTCCGAAGGTGGAGGGGGCGCGATCGCCGGCGCCGCGCTCGATGGCGCGATCGACCTCCTCGATGCCGAGTTCGAGTGGCGCGACGAATCGCTCGTCGCGAAGGTTCGTGGCGCGTTCCGTGCCCGAGCTGAGGACCAGGTTGAGGCCCAGGTTGAGGCTCAAGTGAAGGCCCCAGCGAACGGCCAGGCGGATGCCCAAGGCGCCGCGTCTGCGCCGATCTCGATCGACCTCGCCACGGGTCCGCTGGCGCGCCCCGGTGCCGAGGCGTGGTTCGAGCCTGCCGCCTTCGATCTTGCGGCGCTGCGAGCGGATGTCGACATCCGGTCGTTTCCCGTCGAAGTCCTCGCGCCCGTCATCGCGGCGTTCGTGCCGCGCGAGCGGTTCGATCCGGTCGCCGATCTCGGTTCCTCGATCGATCTGCGCGTCGTGAAGGGCGATGGCGACCGTGCGGAAGTGCGGTTCGCCGCCGACGCGGGCACGGTCGAGGCGGTGGCGCGACTCGTCGATGGCGGTGCGGCGATCACCGATGGGGCCGTCTCGGGTGCCTGGCGCGTGCGCCCGGAGCGGATGGCTGCGGCGGGCATCGCGATCGATGGACCGATGGCGATCACGCTCGACGCGCGGGCGCTCGCCTGGAGCGCGGCCGACGGCGTCGGCGATCCGTTCGCCCGTGCCGCGGGAACGGCCGAAGTGCGGTTGTCGCGTCCGATCGCGCTGCCGGCGCTTCTCGAGCGCTTCATTCCCGCGGAGCCGATCGCCGCGGATGGTGCGGAGTCCGTCTCCGCCGCCACCCCCGCATCGAAGGACGCCGTGGTGCGCGAGGCGCGCATCGCGCTCGCGAAGGACGCGGGGCGGCCGATCGTCGTGGAACTCGCGGTCGCGGGCGGGTTCGCGGGCGAGGGGACGCTGGCGCTCGCCGCGGATGCGCGCGTCGCGACGGATGGCTTCCGCGTCTCGGATGGTGGCTTCGACGCGCGCATCGGGGTCGATGGCGCGCTTCTCTCCGAAGGCTCGCGCGGCGCGCTCGCGGTCAAGGGTGCGCCCGCCGTGCTGCGCGTCCGCGCCACGGATGTCGTGATCGATCCGATGTCGGACGCCGGGATCCTCGCCGGGCTCCGTGGCTCCTTCGAATCCGAGCTCGCGGGCGCGCTCGCGGTCGACGCCGGATCGGGCGAGGCGATGCTCTCGCAGTTCGCGGCGCGCCTCGCGATGCCGACGGATGCCGCGCGCGGCTCGCTCGAGGCGGGCTTCCTGCTCGATGGCGCCGAGACGCGCATCGAGCAGCGGTTCGCGGGCATTCCGGGCGATTGGGACGGGCTTGCCGCGGCGGCGCCGGAGGGAACGATCCGCGTCCGCGGCATCGATCCCGCGATGATCGCGCGCCTCGCGCCTGCGGGCGCGGGGGCGATCGGGATCCTCGGGCGTGGCGCGATGACGCTCGAGGCCACGACGGTCACGACGGATGGACAGGTCGAGGCGCGGTTCACGCTCGATGCGAGCGCGGTCGATGCCCGCGGCACCGTGCGTGGCTCGCCCGCGCGCATCGGGCTCGAGGATTTCGAGGCGACGCTCGCGCTCGACGCCGAAGCGACCGCGTCGATCGAGTTCGGTGACGGCGTCGTCCTCGAGCCGGGCGCGAGCGCGGCGATCTCCATCGCCACACTCGCGCTGGTGTCGCGCGACGGAGGCTGGTGGCCCGATGGCGAACTCGCCGCGCGCGTGTCGGCGTCGCGGGTGCGCGTCCTCGAGGCGCCAGGCCTCGCAGCGGCCCTTCCCTACGCGGCGATCGACGCCGAGGTCGGCTACGCGCCCGACTCCGAGCGGGCGGTCGCGAAGGGACGCGTCGTCCTCGGCGCAAGCGGCGGAGCAGGCACCGTCGATCTCGACCTCGCGTGGCGGAAGCCGGTCGAGGCGAAGGTGTTCGGCGGACTCGAAGGAACCGTCGCGCTCGAGTCGCTCGACCTCGCGCGGCTCGCGCCCGCGTTCGGCGTCGAGGCGGCGACCGCGACAGGATGGCTCGGCGCCCGGGGTGGCGCGACGGTCGAGCTCATCGAGCGCACGACGCCCGAAGCGCGGGTCGTGCTGCGGTGTCCGCAGTTGACGGGCGATCTGCAGCTGTCGGTGACCGAGTCGCAGGCCGGTCGGTCCGCCGACGCGAATGGCGTACTCGCCCTCGAACTTCCCGCCGCGCAACTCGACCGTCTCGCGGGTTTCGAGCGTCCGTCGGCGGGCGTCACGGTCTCGCGCGCGGGGAACGGCGCCGCCGACGCGCGCCCGCGGTTCGTCGCGGGTACCTCGGTCGGACTCACGCTCGAGCGGCTGCGCGTTCCACTCGGCGAAGCGCTGGCGCCCGATCTCGCGGCGCTGTCATGCCTCGCGCGCGCGACGGTGGGCGGTCTCGAGATCGGCGGCCTTGCGCCGGGCGATCCAGGACCTGGTGCGCCGCAGGGTGCGGCTTCGCGCGTCGGCGAGCGGCCGGCGGGAGCGCGCGCGGCGATCCCCGCCGCGCGCAGCGTCGGACTCGCGCCGCTCGAGTTGCGCATCGCGACCGACCGACTCTCGGAGGTCGTCACGATCGCCGGCGGCACGGTGGTTCCGACGACGCCGGCGTCGGAACCCGGAGCGCGCGACGCGGCCGCATCGAGCGGGACCATCGCGATCGACGGCCGCGTCGCGGGGCTGCTCGCTTCGTCGAAGAGCAGTGGAAGGGAGGCCGCCGCGCCAGGGTCGGCGGTCGGGGGCGGGGGCGGAGTCGAGGTCGGGGGCGCATCTTCCGGACCGCGGGTTGACCTTTCGATCGACGCGAAGTCGTGCGCCGCGGCCGCCGTCGACGTCCTCGCGGGGACCGGTGGGGCGATCGGCTCGTGGCTCGGCGCGACGCTCGACCTCACGCTCCGCGCGCGCGATCTCTCGTCGAACGGAGGCGAGCTCTCCGCGACGCTCCGCTCGCCGTACGCGTCGGTCGACGCGCCCGCGCTCGGGATCTCCGATGGCGCGCTGCGCGTGGGGATCAAGCCGGTCGTCGCGCGGCTCGCGATGTCTCCGGCCGTCAAGGAGGAGCTCCTCGCGACGATCAACCCCGTCTTCGCCGACATCTCGACCGCCGAGCCCGCGCGCTTCACGCTCGACGGACTGTCGTGGCCGCTCGACGGCGACCGGCGGAGATTCGACGCCTCGTTCCGCCTCGAGACCGGCGATGTCGCCCTCACGAACTCGGGTCCGCTCGGCTTCCTCCTCGGGGCCCTCGGAGCGCAGCGGACGACGGGATTCGAGGCGCGGCTCGAGCCGCTCGTCGCGACCGTCGAGAGGGGGCGGCTCCGCTACCGCGACTTCACGCTGCGCGCGGGTCGCACGCAGCAGGGCGCATGGCGCCAGTCGCTCGTCTTCTCGGGCGACATCGATCTCGTCGCGCTGCGGGCGAATGCGATCACGACCGCGATCCCGCTCTCGGACGCCGCGAGCTGGTCGAGCGAGGCGCGTTCGGTCGTCGCCACCATCGAGGCCGCGAGCCCCGAACTCCTCCGTTCGCTCACGGTCGGGCTCACGCTGAGCGGTCCGCTCTTCGACGCCGAAGGACGCCCCGCGAAACTCGAGCAGCGTCTCGCGCTCCCCGACCTCGCCGACGTGATTCGC
>JBJOHC010000280.1:0-6750 GCA_046047955.1 Planctomycetota bacterium | reverse complement strand
GACGGCGTCCTCGACCAGTGCGAGACCGACTGTGATTCCGACGGGATCCCCGACGAGTACGCGATCGAGAACCAGCTGGTCCTCGACTGTAACGGCAATGGCATCCCCGATTCCTGCGATGTGGCAACCGGCGCTTCGGAGGACGACAACACCGACGGAGTACCCGACGAATGCCAACTCGACTGCAACGGGAACAACGACCCGGACGACTTCGACATCGCGACGGGATTCTCGACCGACTGTGAAGGAAACGGCGTCCCCGACGAGTGCGACATCGCGCGCGGCACTCCAGACTGCAACGGGAACGGGCTTCCCGACTCCTGCGACATCACTGCCCGCAGCAGCACCGACTTCAACACCAATGGTGTCCCCGACGAGTGCGAGTCCGACTGCAATGGGAACGGCGTGCCGGATCGGTTCGAGATCAAGATCGGCGACGCCGCCGACTGCAACTCGAACGGTGTCCCCGATTCCTGCGACATTCAGCGAGGTGCGAACGACGTCGATGCCGACGGGGTTCCGGACAGCTGCCAGCCGGACTGCGATGCCGACGGGTTGCCAGATTCCTACGAGATCGCGTCGGGCCTCGACTTCGATTGCGACGGCGACGCCCTTCTCGATTCCTGCGACATCGCCGCAGGCGCGGTCGATCAGAATCTCGACGGTGTTCCGGACTCCTGCCAGTGCATCGCCGACCTGAATGGCGACGGGAGCGTCGGCGGCGCCGATCTCTCAATCATGCTCAGCTTCTGGGGGCCTGTCGGCACCTTCCCCTCGGCCGATTTGAACGGCGATGATTCGATCGGCGGAGCCGATCTTGCGATCCTCCTCAGCCAGTGGGGCGCCTGCGACTGAGTCGTTCGCCTTGAATTCGATCGGACCCGCGCGAGGCCAGGCGCCCCGCGCGGGTCCGTTCGTTCAGATCGTCGCCTCGGTCACGCTGAGGACCTCCTCGACGGTCGTGCGGCCCGCGCGGACCTTGAGGAAGCCGTCCTCGCGGAGGCTGGTCATGCCGCGCTCGATGCAGAGGCGGCGGAACTCGACGACGTTCGGGTTGCCCGCGATCCTGTCGCGGAGGAAGTCGTCGAGGACGAGGAGTTCGTAGAGGCCGACGCGGCCCGAGTAGCCCGTCTGGCGGCACGCGGGGCAGCCGCGGCCCGCGCGGAGCGTCTCGCCCTCGATGCCGTGCATGGCGACGAACTCGCGCATGTCCTCGGGAATCGGGCGGTCCTCGACGCACTTCGGGCAGATCCGGCGCACGAGCCGCTGCGCGAGCACGCCGTTGAGGGCGGCGCCCACGAGGAAGGGCTCGATGCCGATGTTGATCATGCGCGTCACCGAGCTCGGCGCGTCGTTCGTGTGCAGGGTCGACAGCACGAGGTGGCCCGTGAGCGCGGCCTGGATCGCCGTCTGCGCGGTCTCCTGGTCGCGGATCTCGCCGAGCATGACGACGTCGGGGTCCTGTCGCAGGAGCGCCTTGAGCGCCGCCGCGAAGGTCATGCCGATCTTCTCGTGCGTCTGGATCTGGGTGATCCCCGCGAGGTTGTATTCGATCGGATCCTCGACGGTCGACACGTTCATGCGCCGCGTGTCCATCTGGCGGATCGACGCGTAGAGCGTCGTCGTCTTGCCCGAGCCCGTCGGTCCCGTCACCAGGATGATGCCGTGCGGCTGCTCGATCTGCTTCTTCCAGATCGTGAGCGCGTCCTCGCTGAAGCCGAGGTCGTCGAGCGAGACGCTGATCGACCGGCTGTCGAGGATACGCATGACGGTCTTCTCGCCCTTCGGCGTCGGGACCGTCGAGACGCGCAGGTCGAGCCGCCGCCCCGCGACATGCGCGCGGATGCGGCCGTCCTGCGGGAGCCGCCGCTCGGCGATGTCGAGGTTCGCCATGATCTTGATGCGGCTCGTGAGCGCGGCGTGGTACTTCTTCGGCGGCGTCATCATCTCGAAGAGGACGCCGTCGATGCGGAAGCGCACCTTGCAGGTCCGCTCGTCGGGCTCGATGTGGATGTCCGACGCGCCCTCCTTGAGGGCGTTCGCGATGATGCTGTTCACATAGCGGACGACGGGCGAGCTCTCGGCCTCGGCCTCGAGGTCGCGCTCGACGACATCGTCCTTCTCGACCTCGACCTCCTCCTCCTCGACGCCCGAGAGGAGCGCGTCGAAGTCGACGCCGTCCTCCTCGGCCGCCGCGTGCGCCTCGTCGGCGTGCTGGAGCGCGGCGAGGATGTCGGACGCCGACGCGAGCACATGCCGCGCCGCGGGCGCGCCGAGGCGGCGCTTCACATCGTCGACGAGGAAGACGTCCTCGGGACTCGCGGTCGCGACCACGACGCGCGTTCCCTCGGTGCGGAGCGGCAGCGCGAGGTTCGACCGGCAGAAGTCGGCGCCGAGACGCACGCAGAGCGCGCGGTCGAAGCCCGTGCGCGCGTCGATCCGCTCGAACGGCATGCGCGAGAGCTCGGCGACGACCGCCTGCATGGCGTTCTCGTCGCAGCCCTGCTCGCGCAGGATGTCGGTCACGCGCCGCCCGGGCGACTGCTTGAGGAGCCTGCGCGCCGCGAGGATCTGCTCGGCGTTCGCGAGACCGCGTTCGGCGAGGACGCCCTCGAGGTCGAGCGCGGCGGGCGCCTCGTCGGTGTCGGGAATGTAGAGATCGTCGAGGTCGCCGCCGTACGCGCCGCGCGGTCCGTCCGTGAGGTCGGCGCCGAAGCGGGCGCCGCCCGCGCCCGTCGCGTTCGAAGGCGTGGCGGACTGGGCGGGAGATGCGTGGAGGTCCTCCGCGGGCGTCTCGGACTCGAAGGCCGCATCGGGGGCGATCGCGTCGGTGGCCGCGGACGCCGGCGTCGCGGACGCGTCTTGGAGGGAGTCGTCGTGAACGGGCGCGTCGGGAGAAGCGATGTCCGTCCCCACCGACGCACGCGGCTCAGGATGGCCCGCCGACTCGGCGGCCGGCACGGCATCGTCCGAGGCGGGCCAGCTAAAGTCGCGGGGCGATTCGGGAATCGACGCACCCGCCTTCGACGCACCATCGATCGACGCGTGCGGCGCCGCTGCGGACTTCGCGTCCTCCGCCGCGCCCGCGGCCGGGCCGACCTTCGCAGGCGGCTGCGGCACGCGTTCGATCGGCGCCGCGGGGTGCGGCTCTCCGAGCTGGCGGAGGATGTCGTCGATGCTGATCCGGCCCATCGGGCTCCTCTCCGCGGACTAGTTGCGCCGCACGAGCACCCGGACGAGGCGCTCATGCGAGAGATCGGCGTTCTCGGCGCGCAGGACGATTCCGTCCGCGTCGATCTCGGTGATTTCATAAATCACGCTGGTGTTCGGCACCGCGATCGCGTCGCCCATGCGGAGCACCTGGCCGTTCACATGCGCCATCGAGTTGGCGGGATTCGACGAGAGGAGGCACGACTGGACGAGGATGCCCGCCGCGCCCTCGTCGACCGAGTACTCCCAGGCGAGCTTGAGGGCCTCGGTGCGGTCGGGCGCGGGCTCGCTCGGGACCGTCGGCGCACCCTCGACCGGAGGCGTCTCGACTCCGCCGGCCACGAGTCCGATCTCGCCCGCGAGGACGAAGGGATCCTTGCGCAGGTCCTCCTTCGCGATCTGGAGCGCCGTGACGCCGTCGGTGTCGAGGAGGTCGAGCTTCGCGTCGGCCTTCCCGGCCTTCGCCTGCGAGCGCTCCTTGAGGAAGGTCTCGACGAGCTTCCCCGCCTCGGACGGGGCGTTCTCCGCGGCGCCCGCGCGGCCGATCGCGCGCATCGAGAAGAGGCTCGCCGCCGCTCCGACCGCGACCACCGCGAAGACGACCGCTCCGACGCCGGGACGGCGCCTGCGGGTCGCCGTCGGAAGACTGAGGCTCTCGCCGCCGTCATCGAAGGAGAGCGGCATCTGCCGCGCCTCCTCCTCGACGCCCATCGGCTCGGGATTCGCGTTGAAGTCCGTTCCTCCCGTCACTGGCGACCTCCCGTCGTGCGCGACGCGGGCGCGGGCTGCGCGTCGCCGCCGTTGAAGTGGATGCTGAGCGTGAATTCGGCGCGCATGAGTCCCGACGAGGCCTCGGCCGGATCGTCGCGCGGTCCCATGCCGAGCTTCGTGATCTTCATCGCGTGCACGCGCGTGATGCGCGGCAGCGCCTCGAGATCGAGCAGGAACTGGTAGAAGCCCTCGAACTCGCCCTCGATGACCGTCTTGAGCGGAAGCTCCATCGCGAGCCCCGCGGGCACGGGCTTCTCGCCCTTGATCGAGCGGACCGCGAGCTCCGACCGCTGCGCGAGCTGCGTGACCTGCTCGAGCATGCGGTCGACGCCCTCGCGGTCGGGCAGCTTCTGGTTGAGCCGGTCGAGCTCCTCCTCGCGTTCGGCGATCTCGCGGCCGAGGTCGCCGATCCGGCTCGTGAGGCGCTTGAGGTCGACGAGGCGCGTCTCCTTCTCGACGATCTCGGCGCGGGCCTTCGCGATCTCCGCGTTGCGGGGCGCGAAGACGAAGAAGTAGCTCGCGACGGGAACGGCGAGCAGGACGCCGAAGAAGGCGAGGTCGCGGACACCGCGGGACTGGCTCATTCGTCACCTCCGTTGCTGCCGCCCGTGCCACCGCCGAAGCCGCCGCCGAGCGTCTCGTCGAGCGGATCGTCGGCGAGCGCGGGCGCGGATTCGGCGAGATTCACGGCGGGTTCCGCCGCGGGCGTCTCCTCGATGCGGCCCGCGTCGAGCGCGCCGCGGTTCATCGGGTCCTCGGGCGTGCGGAGGGCCTGCAGGCCGTCCCAGCCGCGCACATCGGCGCCGGGCTCGATGCGCGCCGAGATCTTGAACTGGCGCATGCGCTGGCCGCGGATCTCCTTCTCCTCGCTGACCTCGAGGCGGATTCCCTCGAGATAGCTCACGCGCGAGAGGGCGCTCATCCAGCGGCTGACGTCGAGGTCGTCGGGCGCGACGCCCGTCGCGGTGAGCAGCACGCGGCGGCGCACGGGTTCGGGCTTCGCGGGCGCCTCGGGCTCCTTCTTGACCGCGCGGCGGACGCGCGGATCGTTGCGCGCGGGCGCCTCCTGCTTCGGCGCCTTGATCTCCTCGCTCTTGAGGTCGAACTCGAGGAGCGAGAGGTCGCCGGGCATCGTGTTGACGAGGGTCGCGAGGAGCACCGAACGCGGCACGGGCTCGAGGAGTCCGCGCGCGAGCTCGGCCTTCTCGACCATCTGCGCGCGCATCGCCTCGAGGGACTTCATCTCCTCGATCTCCTTCGCGGCCTTCTCGGTGGCCTCGTTCACATTGGCCTGCGCGACGCGCACGTCGTTCCACTGGCGGTTGGTGACGAGGAACGCGGCGAACACCGAGCCCATCACCACCACGAAGAGCGCGAGGGCGACGATGCTCGAGCGGCGCTCGCGGGCGTCGCGCACGTAGTCGTCGGGAAGGAAGCTCGGTCCGTTCGTCATCGGTCTCGGTCGCTCCGGTCAGAGGTCGGTGGGCGAGGAAGCGAGGCCGCAGGCGGCGGCCCAGCCCGGATGGGCGGCGTCGGGTTCGGGAAGGTCGGCGGGCGCGGGGCCGTTGGCGAGGAAGCGCGCGAGCGGATCGCCCGCCTTCGCCGGCAGGCGCAGCGACGCGGCGAGCGCCTGGCAGAGCCCGACATCGCGCGCCTCGCCTCCGAGGAAGACGACGCGGTCGATGCGGCGGTCGCGGAAGAGGGCGGCGTGGTAGCGCGCGCACATGCCGAGTTCGTCGGAGAGGCCCTCGAGGACCTCGCGGACCTCGATGGCGACGCTCGCCGCGCGGCGCGTCGGGAGCGCGCTTCCCATCGCGGGTGCGGGCGCGCCCGCGCGACGGTCGTCGGCGGTCGCGAGCGCGGGATCCTGCGCTTCGCGGGCGAGGCGCGCCTCGGCGGCGCGGAGGAGGGCGAAGCCGCCGTCGGCGGAGGCTGCGGACGGGCTCGCGGTGGAACCGGCGGCGGCGGCGGGCGCCGCGGCGCGCGCGGGCCGCACGCCTTCGGCGATGCGAAGGGCGCGCGCGTCGGCGAGCGAGATGCGGCGGCACTCGGCGAGACGCGCGTCGAACGAGCGGCCCGCGATCGACACCGACTTCGCGAAGACGAGCTGCGCGCCGTGCGCGATCGCGACCTTCGTCGTGCCGTAGCCGAGATCGCAGTACATCGTGGTGACGCCCGCGTCCTCCATGCGGCGGTTCACATGGTCGTAGGCGTGGACATCGGCGGAGATGTCGCCGTGCATGCCGACGACCTGCATGCGGCACTTCCGGAAGATCTCGACGTACCGCATCGCGTCCTCGCGCGACATGGCGACGACGATCGTCTCGACGCGCGCCTGCCCGTCGCGCTGCGTCTCGCAGACGGGCGTCGTGCGGACGACGAGCCCCGCGGGATCGCAGCCGAGCGTGATCGCGACCTGCATCGCGCAGTAGCCCGGCGCGCGCGCCGATTCGGTCGCGGGCACGCCCATGTGCTGCACGAGCATGTGCTGGGCGAACGGCGAGACGACGACGCGGTTTCCGCGGAATCCGTGGCTGCGCAGCGTTTCGGGGAGTTCGGCGCCGACCGCGGCGAGCCGCTCGTCGAGCGGCGCGGCGCGCTGGCTGTCGGTGAACTCGATCGTCGCGGCCGCGAGGACCTGCGGATGATCGCCGAGCCCGACCTGCAGGAGCTTGACGGCGGCGTTGCCGAAGTCGACGAGGATGGGCGAATGGGAGGACCTGAACATGCCGAATGCCACGACGCCACCTCCGGGGGACTTGCGGAGAA
>JBJOHC010000279.1:0-3573 GCA_046047955.1 Planctomycetota bacterium | reverse complement strand
CGATCGGTGGCGGCACCGCGGAGGGCGATCGCGGAAAGGACCCCGCGGGGCGCGGCCGTGCCCGCGCCGCCGCACGCGCGCCTCGAGGCGCGATCAGGCGCCCCCGCGCGCATTCCGCCCTTCCCGTGCAAAGGCCGCGCGGTCCACGCGTATTCTCGGTTCGTTCCGCCTCCCGCGAAAGCAGACCGATGCCCTACGCCGATACAGGCGCCATGCCGAACGATCTCCAGCGCATCCTGCGGCTTGAAGTACCGCTCAGGGTCCTGATCGCCGAGCGGCGCATGTCGCTCTCCGAGGTCACCGCGCTCACCCACGGGTCGATCATCGAACTGCCCAAGCAGATCGACGAGGAACTCGAGGTCCATGTCAACGAGACCCCGATCGGTCGCGGCCGCGCCGTGAAGGTCGGGGAGAACTTCGGCGTCCGCCTCACGAGCGTCGGCCCGGTGGCCGAGCGCGTGCAGGCGCTGGGACCGGCCTGACCGGCCGACCGACGCACCGTTCGGGCCGTCGCCCGAGTCGCCGACCGCGCCCGAGACGAGGAAGACCACGCCATGCCCCGCAATATCCCCGTCGGAAACGGCGAGATGCTCGTCGCGTTCGACGACCACTACCAGATGCGCGACCTCTACTGGCCGCACGTCGGGCAGCCGAACCACACGGGTGGTCACCTGCAGCGCTTCGGCGTCTGGGCCGACGGGCAGTTCGCGTGGATCGACGCGCCGGGCTGGACGCGCGAACTCCGCTACAAGCCCGACACGATGGTCACGGAGGTCCGCCTGCGCCACGAGCGCCTCGGACTCGAGATCCTCTCGAACGACGCGGTCGACTACTGGAGCCCCGTCTACTTCCGCCGCGTCGTCGTGACCGACCTGCTCGGCCGCGCGCGCGACGTGCGCGTCTTCTTCCACCACGACATCAGCGTGAACGAGTCGCCCGTCGGCGACACCGTGATGTTCGATCCGCAGTCCGCGGGGCTCGTCCACTACAAGGACAGCGTCTACTTCCTCCTGAACGGCGCGTCGAGCGGGCGCTTCGGCGTCGACCACTGGGCGACGGGCGCGAAGCGGATCGGCGACGCCGAGGGCACCTGGCGCGACGCCGAGGACGGACTCCTCTCGCGCCACGCGATCGCGCAGGGATCGGTCGACTCGACGATCGGCTTCGGGCTCACGCTCGCGCCGTGGGGCTCGGGCAGCCTGCACACCTGGCTCGCGGCCGGGCGCACGCACGAGCAGGTGCTCGCGCTCAACGAGAAGATCCGCGAGAAGACGCCGCAGCGGATGATGGACCGCACCGAGGCGTACTGGCGGCTCTGGGCGCTGAAGGAGCCGCTCGACCTCTCGCCGCTCCCCGAGCGCCTGCGCGACATGTACGTGCGCAGCCAGATCATCTGCCGCACGCAGATCGACAACAACGGCGCGATCATCGCCGCGAACGACTACGACATCACGCACTTCGCGGGCGACACCTACTCGTACATGTGGCCGCGCGACGGGGCGCTCGTCTCGCACGCGCTCGTCCTCGCGGGACACGGCGAACTCTCGCGGAACTTCTTCCGCTTCTGCGAGAGGGTCATCACGCGCGAGGGCTACTTCCTCCACAAGTACAACCCGTCGGGCACGCTCGCCTCGAGCTGGCATCCGTCGGTCGTCGACGGACAGCGCGTGCTGCCGATCCAGCAGGACGAGACCTCGCTCGTGATCTGGGCGCTGCGGCGTCACTTCCAGGTCTTCCGCGACGTCGAGTTCATCAAGACGACCTACAACACGCTCGTCGTCGAGCCGGCGAACTGGATCCTGCGCTACCGCGACCACAACGGACTTCCGCTCCCGAGCTGGGATCTCTGGGAGGAGCGCCGCGGCGTCCACCTCTTCACGGTCGCGTCGACGATCGGCGCACTGAAGGCCGCCGCGAGCTTCGCGCAGGACATGGGCGCGTACGACCGCGCGGCCGAGTACAACGAGGGCGCCGAACGGATGCGCGGCGCGATGCTCCGGCACATGTGGGAGCCCGACCGGAACCGCTTCGCGCGGATGGCGACGCCGCTCGGCGACGGCAGCTACCGCCTCGACATGACGATCGACGCGAGCGCGTTCGCGCTGTTCGCGTTCGGCGCGCTGCCCGCGGGCGACCCGAAGGTGGTCGCGCAGATGGAGGCGGTGCGCGAGCGGCTCTGGGTGAAGACCCACATCGGTGGCGTCGCGCGGTACGAGAACGACTACTACCACCGCGTCGAGCATGTGAACCTCGAGGATGTGCCCGGAAACCCGTGGGTTATCTGCACCCTCTGGATCGCGCAGTGGCTGATCGAGAAGGCGGAGACCGTCGCGGAGCTCGAGCAGGCGCTCCCGTACCTCGAGTGGACCTGCGACCGGGCGTACGAATCGGGCGTCCTCGCCGAACAGTTCGACCCGTACACGGGCGGCGCGATCTCGGTCAGCCCCCTGACCTGGTCGCACGCGACGGTGATGATCGCGACGATCAAGTACCTCGTGAAGCACTCGCAACTGACGGGACGGTCGACGGGCGCGTTCGCCGAGCGCGCGTTCACCCGTCCGCGGTAGTCTGTCGCCCCGCGCGGATTCGAATCCACCCGACCCGCGCGCCGAAAGACCGACTTCCGATGCGACCACTCGACCGACAGCTTGCCGAGACGATCGACGGCGTTTCCCGCGCGCTCTCCGAATGGAGCGTCGGGCTTCTCTACGAACGCCAGCCGGGCTTCGAGACGCGCTACGGACCGAACGGCCGCGCGCTCTGGAAGGGCGAGATGCTCAACCGGCTGCAGCACCTCGCGGAGGCGATCGCGGCCGACCGGCCGGCGCTCTTCACGAACTCGATCGAATGGGCGCAGGCGGCGTTCATGGCGCGGGAGATGGACCCCGTCGACCTCGTGGAGGCGCTGCACGCGCTCGACGAGACCGTGCGCGCCGAACTGCCCGCGCAGGTCGCGGCGCGGGCGACGCGGCTCCTCGAGGACGGGCTTGCGGTGGCGAAGTGCCCGCCGTCGGGCGAGGCGGGCGTGTCGGCGTGCGCCGTCGAGATGCCTGGGGCCGACACCGTGCGCGCCCGCGCGTACCTCAAGCACCTGATGGAGCGGCACCAGTCGAAGGCGGTCGATGTCCTCGTCGAGGCGGTGCGCACGGGGCGCTCGGTCGGCGAGGTCTACGAGTCGGTGATCGCGCCCGCGCTCGCCGAGGTCGGCCGCATGTGGCACATGCGCGAGGCGACCGTCGCCGACGAGCACTACGTGACCGCCGCCACCCAGTCGGCGATGTCGGTCCTGCGCACGCGGCTTCCGCAGGCGACGCCCAACGGCCGCCGCGCGATCGCGGCGAGCGTCGGCGGCGATCAGCACGACATCGGCATCCGCATGGTCGCCGACCTCCTCGAGAGCGAGGGATGGCAGGTCGACTGCCTCGGCGCGAACATGCCGACCTCGGATCTCGTCGAGCACACCTTCGACGAGGAGGGCACGCCGCAGTTCCACCTCGTCGCGCTGTCGGCGAGCACGGCGCTCGCCGTGCGCGCGACCGCGAACGCGATCGAGGCCCTGCGCGCCGCGACCCG
>JBJOHC010000278.1:0-10558 GCA_046047955.1 Planctomycetota bacterium | reverse complement strand
CCGTCACGCACCGAGCTCGGCGCCGCGGTCGCGCGCCGCGCGCAGCGTCTCGATCATGAGCGTGTCGATTCCGCCCGCCCGCGCCGACGCATCGTCGAGCCGCGCGACGCCCGCGGCGGTGGTGCCGCCCTTGCTCGTCACCTTCGCGCGGAGGACCTCGGCGGTCTCGCCCGTCTCCTCGAGGAGCGCCGCTGCCCCGATGAGCGTGTGGCGCGCGAGCGCGCGCGCGGTGTCGGGGTCGAGTCCCGCCTGCTCGCCCGCGTAGATCCACGCCTCGAGGAAGCGGTAGACGAAGCCAGGTCCCGAGCCGCTCGACGCCGTCACCGCGTCGAAGTGCGCCTCGGGGACGCGCACCGTGCGCCCGACCGACGCGAAGAGCTGCTCGACGCGCGCGAGGTCCTCGGCCGCGACCTCGGCGTCGGCGGCGATCGCCGTGATTCCGCGCCGGATCGCGGCGGGGGTGTTCGGCATCGTGCGGACGACGCGGGCGCTTCCACCGAGTGCGGCGCGGATCGCCTGCGAACGCACGCCCGCCATCACCGAGGCGACGAGCGGACCGTCGCGGCCGATCGGCGCGATCGCCGCGGCGGCCTCCGCGAAGACCTGCGGCTTCACGGCGAGCACGACGACCTCCGCCTCCGCGACCGAGACCTCGTCGCCCGTCCGCAGGCCCATCTCCGCGGCTTCGGCGAGGCGCGCGGCGTTCGCATCGATCGCGCCGATCTCGCTCGGCGCGGCGATCCCCGAGAGGACCGCTCCGCGAACGATGGCCTGTCCGAGATTCCCGAAACCGACGATGACGAGGCGGGGGCGCATGGCGGAAACCTACCTTGTTCGAGCCGCGGCGGTGGCCATCCCGCGCTCCTTCCGGTTCGGCGCGCACGCCCGCGCGCGGCGGCCGCAGGCGGGAGCCGCGCGACCTCGGGTACACTCCCGGAATGCCACGCCCAGGCTACAGCCCGCTCTACCAGCTCGACTTCGAGAACCCCGTCCTCGAGATCGAGCGTCAGATCGACGCGATCGAGGAGCGCGCCGACGCCGCGCGCTACGCGGACGAACTCCGCCAGCTCGAGGAGACGCGCACCAGCCTCCTTCAGAAGATCTACGCCGACCTGTCGCCCTGGCAGACCGTGCGGATCGCGCGTCACCCGCTCCGCCCGCAGGGGATGGACTACATCGCCGCGATGTGCCGCGACTTCTGCGAACTGCACGGCGACCGCGCCTTCGGAGACGATCCCGCGATCGTGACGGGCTTCGCCCGCATCGGCTCGATCAAGTGCCTCGTCGTCGTCCACAACAAGGGCAAGACCGTCGCCGAGAAGGTCGCCGCCCACTTCGGCTGCGCCCACCCCGAGGGCTACCGCAAGGCGCTTCTCAAGATGAAGCTCGCCGAGAAGCTCCGGCTGCCGATCGTGACGCTCGTCGACACGCCCGGCGCCTACCCCGGTCTCGGCAGCGAGCAGCGCGGGCAGGCGCAGGCGATCGCGGTCAACCTCCTCGAGATGAGCCGCCTGCGCACGCCCGTCATCTCGGTCGTGATCGGCGAGGGCGGATCGGGCGGCGCCCTCGGGATCGCCGTCGCCGACCGCGTCGCCATGCTCGAGCACGCCTGGTACTCGGTGATCTCGCCCGAGGGTTGCGCCGCCATCCTCTGGAAGGAGGCCAACGAGGAGACGAACTCGCGCGCGGCGGACTGCCTCGCGCTCACCGCGCGGCGGAACCTCGCGAACGGGCTCGTCGACGAGGTCATCCCCGAACCCCTCGGCGGCGCCCACCGCGACCCCGCCCGCATGGCGGAGACGCTCCAGAACTGGCTCGTCGACCGCCTCAGGGAACTCTCCCGCGTGAATCCCGAGACCCTTGTGCGGCAGCGGTACGAGAAGTTCCGCCGCATGGGCGCGTTCGAGGATGAACTCGCCGCCGCGGCCGGTTGAGCAGGGCGGTGTCCGCGCGGATGGGCGGTCGAACCCCCCGAATTCGCGGGAGTTGAGGTGAGTTTCAACCGTCCGCTTTTGACGATGAACGGGGGCATTGCTACCCTCTCGCCCTCCCGACGGGGAACCGTCGACCGAGAGAAAGAGACGCACGCTTGGCGACCAAGAAAGCTCCCACCAAGGCCACGGTGACCGACGCGAAGGCTGTGAAGTCTGCGAAGTCGAAGGATGCGAAGCCGTCCACCTTGAAGCCATCCGTGAAGCCGTCCGCGAAGCCGGCGACCGCGAAGCCAACGGCCAGCGCGGACGCCAAGACGACGAGCAAGAAGGCGAACAAGGTGACGGCGAAGGCGCCGGAGAAGCCCGCGGTGAAGGCCGCTCCTTCGAAGCCAGCCGCCAAGCCTGCCTCGAGGCCATCCTCGAAGCCATCCTCGAAGCCATCCTCGAAGGCGGGTTCGAAGACTCCCGCGTCGAAGACTCCTGCGTCGAAGACTCCTGCGGCGAAGACTCCTGCGGCGAAGACTTCCGCGACGAAGGCTCCCGCGAAGAAGGCTCCCGCGAAGAAGTCCGTCGCGAACTCCGAGGCCAAGAAGCCCGAGTTGAAGAAGCCCGAGGCCAAGAAGCCCGAGTCGAAGAAGCCCGAGGCCAAGAAGCCCGAGTCGAAGAAGCCCGAGTCGAAGAAGCCCGAGTCGAAGAAGCCCGAGTCGAAGAAGCCCGAGTCGAAGAAGCCCGCCCCCGCCAAGTCGGAGCCGGCGAAGTCGGACGCGCCTGCGAAGGCCGATTCCAAGCCCGAATCGAAGTCGAAGTCGAAGGCTCCCGCCGGCAAGTCCGGAGGCGAGTCGGGCGGCCCCGACATGCCGAATGTCCCGAAGAAGGGGCCGATCGACACCGCGCAGCACAAGTCGGTCGCCGTCGTCGCGGCGGCGATCGCCAACGCGCGCGGCGACGACGGCAGCGGCTACATCATGGTGAACGGCCGCCGCGTGCGCGCGATCTCGACGAAGGGCATCGTGCTCCCGAAGAAGTCGAAGTCGTCGGCATCCGAAGCGGCGCCCGCGCCGACCGACCAGCAGATCGCCTCGATCAAGACGAAGCTCTCGAAGAAGGAGCTCGACGACTACCGCACGCTTCTCCTCGCGAAGCGCAAGCAGCTCGTCGGCATGCTGAGCGGCATGGAGGACGAGGCGCTGCGTTCGTCGGGAGGCAACCTTTCGAACATGCCCGTCCACATGGCCGACATGGGGTCCGATGTCTACGACCAGGACTTCACCCTCGGCATGGCCGAGACCGAGCGCGCGATCCTCGACGAGATCGACGCCGCGCTCCAGCGGATCGCCGACCGCACCTTCGGCATCTGCCAGATGACGGGCAAGCCCATCTCGAAGGCGCGCCTCGACGCGAAGCCGTGGGCGAAGTACTCGATCGAGGCCGAGCGCATCGCCGAAGCGAACGGCTCGCGCTGATCCGCGATGCCGACCGGTGAATCCCGCGAACCCGCCGGTTCCGACGGTCCGTCCGCCGCGGGCGGTGGCGCGGGCGTCGCGCGCGACGCCGCGACTCCGGTGACCGCGCCCGCCGTCGAACCCGCCGTCGACTCGACATTTGACCCCGCCGCCTGGCGCTCGCCGCTCGCGTGGGTCACCATGCTCGGCGTCTTCGCGTGCGGGCTCGCGCTCGACCTCTGGTCGAAGGCATGGGCCTTCGCCACCATCGCCGGCTACCCCGTCGAGCTCGAGCGTTCGCGCATCCTCGGCGACGGCTCCTTCTTCGTGCCGCACCATCCGCGCGTCGCGGCGCTGCCGTGGGACCTCCTCGACTTCCGCCTCGTCCTGAACCACGGTGCCGTCTTCGGGATCGGGCAGCACCGCCGCGGGCTCTTCATCGCGTTCACGATCCTCGCGACCGTCGCCGCGGTCGCGCTCTTCGCCCGCGGGACGCGCGCGCGCATGCGCGCCTCGCATGTCGCGATCGGCATGATCCTCGCGGGCGGCCTCGGGAACCTCTACGACCGCATCGAGTTCGGCGCCGTGCGCGACTTCCTCCACATGCTGCCCGACTGGCAGCTGCCGAACGGGTGGAAGTGGCCGGGCAACCAGACGGGCGACGTCTTCCCGTGGGTCTTCAACATCGCGGATGTGCTGCTTCTCGCGGGCATGGCCCTCTTCGTGATCGCGAGCTGGATCGAGGAGCGGCGCGTCAGTCGCGCGCAGGCGCTTCGGGCGGCGTCGTCGCAGGAGCCGGATCCGCCGCCCGCGGCTTGACCGGATCGCGCGGCTTCGGATGGATGCCCGCCGCGTCGAGAAGCGCGTGCGTCTCCGCGAGTCCGAGGCAGCACGACTGGTCGATCGTCTCGGGAAGCGACGCGAGCGTCCTCGCCATCGCGAGCGTGAACGGACCGACCGCGGTCCGCCGCAGCGACGCGACATGCCCGCCCGTCCCGAGCGCGAGCCCGAGATCGCGCGCGAGACTGCGCACGTAGAAGCCCTTGCCGCAGCGGAGCGAGATGCGCGCGATCGGCCATTCGTAGCCGAGGAGCGCGATCTCGTGGACGACGACCTTGCGCGGCGGCAGCTCGAAGTCGTCGTCGCGCCGCGCGATCCGGTATGCGCGGCGGCCGTCGACGACCATCGCGCTGAAGGCGGGCGGACGCTGGTCGATCTCGCCCGCGAAGGACGCGACCGCGCGCTCGACCTCGGCGAAGGTCGGCGGCACCGCGACCTCGACCTCGCGCCGCTCGCCCTCGCGGTCGTCGCCGCGGGTGAACGCCGAGAGGTCGACCTCGGTCTCGTAGCGCTTCTCGGTCGCCATCAGCCGCGGCACGACCTTGGTGCCGCGCCCGAGCCCGAGGACGAGGACGCCCGTCGCGAGCGGGTCGAGCGTGCCCGCGTGCCCCGTCTTCGCGAACTGCGCGCGCCGCCGCACGATCTCGCCCGCGCGCGCGCTCGACATCCCGAGGTCCTTGTCGAGGACGAGGATGCCGTCGAGCGGCGGAAGTTCGGGATCGCGTCGGCGCAAGAGGGGGACTGTAGCGGAGACCGCGCGGCGTCACGCGCGCCGCGCGAGCAGCGGCCTGAGCGCGAGGAGGACCGCGACCGCCCCGACCGATGCGAGCACCGCGCGCAGTCCGCCGTCGAACGCGCTCGCGGCGACGCTCCAGCCCGCGAGCGCGAGGTAGACGATCGGCGGCAGCGGGAAGAGCGGCACGCGGAAGGGGCGCGGCGCGTCGGGCATCCTCCGCCGCAGGACGAGGACCGCAGCCACCGAGAGCGCGCTGAAGACGTTCACGAGAACGGTGAGGAGTCCCAGGATCTCGCCGAGCGAACCGATCGCGAGCGACGCCAGGGCCGCGACGGTCGTCACGACGAGCCCGCGCATCGGGACGCCGTTCGCGCGGCGCGGCTCGAGCCACGCGGGCACCTCGCCCGCATGCGCCATCGACTCGAGGATGCGCGCCGCGGTGATCGTGCCCGACACCATCGTCGAGAAGAGGAGGAGCGCGATCACCGCCGTCATCGCGCGGCCCGCGGTCTCTCCGAAGAGGATCCCGGCCGCGACCGAGCCGATCGCGGGCATCGGGCCGCCGTCGGGCGCGGTCATCGCCGCGGGCTCGATCGCGCGCAGGTACGCGAGGTTCGTCCCGAGGTAGAGGACGAAGACGATCCCGATCGCCGCGACGATCGCGAGCGGCACGTTGCGGCCCGGGCGCCGCACGTCGCCCGCGATGTCGGCGGCGGTCGACCAGCCGAGGTAGGCGAAGCTGACCATCAGGGTCGCCTGCGCGACCGCGGACGAGAGGAGGCCGGCCGCCGGCGCATCCGCGGCACCCGGCGCCGCCGCCGCGACGAGCCGCGGCGCCGCGGGCTCGACGAGAAGCCCCGCCACCGCGAAGAACGCGACGAATCCGATCTTCACGGCCGCGAGCGCGGTGCTGATCGCGAATCCCATCCGCAGTCCGAACGCCTGGCTCAGGAAGGCGAGGACGAGCGCGATCGCCGCGGTCGCGCGCAGGTCGAGCGCGCCGGGCGCGAGCCGGTCGACGAACTCGGCGAGGAAGAGGCCGACCGCCGCGAGCGAGAGGAGATATCCCGAGAGGATCGTCACCATCGCGACGAGGTAGCCGATGCGCGCCCCGAACGCGCGCCGCGCGAACTCGATCGAGCCGCCCGAGCAGGGGATCATGGCGCCGAGTTCGGCGAGCGAGAGTCCGCCGCAGAGGGCGAGCACGCCGCCGATCACCCACGGCGCGAGCACGCCCGCGTCGCCGCCGACGGTCGCGCCGAACTGTCCCGTGAGCGAGAAGACGCCCGATCCGACCATCGACGCGACGACGATCGCCGTCGCGCCCGCGCCTCCGATCACGCGGAAGCGGTCGGTGCGCGCGGGATCGACGAACGCGTGGCTCATCGCGCGCCGCCCGTCTCCGCGATGCGGCAGGAGGGCTCGCGCGCGCGCACCGCGTCGACCATCGGCGTGAGGTCGGCGAGCAATCCGTCGGCGATGTCGTAGATCCAGCCGTGGACGCGCACGCCGCGTCCCGTCGCGCCCGCGAGGACCGGCGACTCGCGCACGTGCACGACCTGCACCGCGACGTTCAGTTCGCACAGCCGCCGCTCGCGCGCGGCCGCGCTTCCCGCCTCCTCGAGCTCGTCGCGGTAGAACTTCGCGATGTCGCGGACGTGGCGGATCCAGTGGTCGGAGAGGCTCTCTCCCGCGGGCGCGAGCGCGGCCTTCACGCCGCCGCAGCCGTAGTGGCCGCAGACGATGATCTCCGAGATCTCCAGGCGGTTCACCGCGAAGTCGAGGACGGCGAGACTGTTGAGATCGCTGTGGACGACGAGGTTCGCCACATTGCGGTGGACGAACACCTCGCCCGGCGGCAGGCCGATGATCTCGTTCGCGGGCACGCGGCTGTCGGCGCAGCCGATCCAGAGGTAGCGCGGCCGCTGCTGCGTGGCGAGCCTTCCGAAGAAGCCCGCGTTCTCGCGCTCCATGCGCGCGGCCCACGCGCGGTTGTTCGCGAAGAGCGGCGCGAGGTCGCCCGCCGCGGGATCGGTTGGTGGGCGGAGGTCGTCGGGCCGCGGGGCGCCGTCCTGATCGGGCATCGGCGCATCGTACGGCAAGCGCGCGCGCGTTCAGTCGGCGAGCGGCAGCTCGAGCGCGAGCGTCGACGGCACGGGCGGGTAGGCCGCCTCGGCGCGGAAGATGCGGTATTCCGCGGGATTCCAGCCCGTCCGCTCGAAGGCGTGGGCGAGGAGTTCGGCGTAGCGCTCGTAGTGGGCGAGCTTCGGGCGGCGGTTCGCGGCGCCGATCGTCTCGACGCCGATCCCCGCGGGGATGCGGTCCTTCGCCTGGTGGATGAACGCGCCCGCCGGCAGGTTCAGATCGCTGTAGAGGATCGCCTCGGGATTGGGCGCCGCGCCGAGGAGCGACTCGTGGACGACGAGCTCGAACACCGCGCGCTCGACGGGGACGCGCTGCTTGAAGAGCTGGAAGATGCCGTGGTGGCGCCGCGAGGTCTTCACGGGCTGGACGCTCCGCACGACCGATCCCTGGAAGAGCGTGAGCCTTCCTTCGGTGCCCACGGTGCTCTCGGCGAGTTCGAGCGCCTGCGTGTGGCGCATCGCCGCGACGGGCTGGAGCGCGGGAAGCGGCGTCGTCGAGAAGCCGGCGAGGAGGTGCGGCGCCTTCGCCTCGGGATCGCCGTCGAGCGCCTCGAGCCGCGACGGGACGGGCTTCGTGCCGCGGTCGTCGACGACGAACGGCGCCTCGAGCGTCCAGCCCGCGTCGGCGCGCATGTGCTCGAGGTCGACGATGCCGCGCAGGGTCGCGCAGTCGAGGAGCCCCTTCCGCGCGCTCGGTCCGAGGATGTCGACGCGCAGCGCGAGCCGCGCGCGCACGCCCCACACGTAGCTGCCGCCGAGGTAGAGCTGCCTGCGGTGCTCGACATCGATGCGCATGTCGCTGCCGGCGGCGAGGCCCGCGGCCATCATGTCGAACGCCTTGCGGTCGCCCGCCCAGCGCGTGCCCGTGGCGACGGCGTGCTCGAACGCGCTCCCCGCGCGCGCGACCTTCGCCGCGTTCGCGCCCGAGCGCGTCATGGCGTCGAGCGCGATGCGCCATCCCGCGGCTCCGGGCAGGTGCCGCACGCAGGCGAACGGATCGCCCGACTGCGCGATCCGAGCCACCTTCCAGGCGAGCTTGAGGTCGATGCCGAGCGCCGCCTCGAGGTCGACGGGCCGCGGTCCAGCGATCCCGGGCACGGTCGCGAGCGCCTCGCGCACGGCGGACTGCAGCGCGATCAGCGCCTCGCGCGCGTGGGTGGTCGTGACGGCTGGTGACTTTCTCGGGGACACGCTCACCCGCCCATCCTATCGGTCCATCGTCGGCGTGCGTCGCGCGGCGGAGGGACCGATCGCGTACCCTGAAGCGTCATGGCGCATATTTCTGGAAATATGACAAGGGCGCTCGCGCGGCTCGCGCGGCTCGAGATCGAGCTTCCGAGCTGGGGCTTCGCCGACACCGGCACCCGCTTCGGGAAGTTCCTGCAGGACGCCGCGGCGCTCACGCTCGAGGACAAGTTCGACGACGCCGCCGAGGTGCATCGTCTGACGGGCCGCTGCCCGAGCGTCGCCGTGCATGTCCTCTGGGATCTGCCCGAGGGTGGCGCGCCCGCGCTCGCCGAGGTCGCGCGCGCGCGCGGACTCCGCGTCGGCTCGATCAACCCGAACCTCTTCCAGGACCAGTGCTACCGCCTCGGCTCCGTCGCGAACGAGGACGCCGCCGTTCGCCGCCGCGCGATCGAACACCTGCTCGATTCGGTGCGGCTCGGCGAGGCGGTCGGCTCGCGCGCGCTCAGCCTCTGGTTCGCCGACGGCACCAACTACCCGGGGCAGGGGAGTGTCCTCCGCCGCAAGCGCTGGCTCGAGGAGGCGCTCGCCGAAGTGCATGCCGCGATGCCCGCGTCGATGACGATGCTCGTCGAGTACAAGCCCTTCGAGCCCGCCTTCTACCAGACCGACATCGCCGACTGGGGCATGGCCGCCGCCTTCGCCCGCCACGCAGGGCCGCGCGCGAAGGTGCTCGTCGACACGGGTCACCACCTGCCCGGGCAGAATGTCGAGCACATCGTGTCGTTCCTCGCGGACGAGGGCCTTCTCGGCGGCTTCCACTTCAACGACCGCCACTACGCCGACGACGACCTCACCACCGGCTCGATCGATCCGTATCGGGCGTTCCGCATCTTCCTCGAGATCGTGCGCTTCGAGCGCGATGCGGCGAAGGCGGGAGACGCCGCGCCGCCGATCGCGTTCATGATCGACCAGTCGCACAACGTGAAGCCGAAGGTCGAGGCGATGGTGCAGACGGTGTGCACGGTGCAGGAGCTCTTCCTGAAGGCCGCGCTCGTCGATCTCGATTCGCTCGAGGCGGCGCAGGCGCGAGGCGACATCGTCGGTGCCGAGGAGTGCCTCAAGGACGCCTTCGCGACCGACGTGCGCAGCATGCTTGCGGCGTGGCGGGCCGAACAGGGACTGTCGGGTGATCCGCTCGAGGCCTGCCGCGCGAGCGGCTATCTCGAGCGGGCGGCCGCCGCGAGACGGCCGCGCAAGTCCTCCGGCGGAGGCTCGTACGCGTGAGCGCATCGTCGCACCGTCGATCGGCGAGCCGGCATGTCGCGATCGACCTTGGCGCGTCGTCGGGACGGGTGATCGAGGTGGTGGTCGAGTCCGACCGCGTGAAGTCCATTCGCGAACTGCATCGGTTCGCGAACGGTCCCGTCGAGACGAAGCGCGGCCAGGCCGTCGGATGGACGTGGCCGATCGAGTCGATCTGGGACGGCATTCTGGAAGGGCTTCGCGCTGCGGCGCGGGAAGGCGATCCGATCGCGTCGATCGGCATCGACTCGTGGGCGGTCGACTACGGTCTCGTCGACGAGCACGGGGAACTCGTGGCGCCGGTCTCGGCGTATCGAGATCCGCGCACGCAGGCGCCGATGGCGACGCTTCGCGCGGCGCTCGGAGACGACGAGATCTACGCGCAGACCGGCGTCGCCTTCCAGCCCTTCAACACGCTCTACCAGCTCGCCGCCGACGCTGCGGATCCATCGCGGCCGCTCGATCGCGCAACGCGGATGCTCATGGTGCCGGATCTTCTGGCGAATCGACTCTGCGGAAGCCTCGTCTGCGAGCGGACCAACGCCGGCACCACGCAGTGCTACGACACCGAGGCCGATCACGGCCGCGGCGCATGGGTCGAGTCGTTCGCCGAGGCCGCGGGGGTGCCGCGTCGAGTGCTTCCGGAGGTCGTGCCTGCTGGAACGCGGCTCGGGACCATTCGTCCATCGATCGCGGAGGCGATGGGTCTCGATCGCTCGACACCAGTGCTGGCGACTGCGAGCCACGACACCGCGAGCGCCGTCGCGGCGGCGCCGATCGAGGAGGCCGGCGACGTCTACGTCTCGAGCGGCACGTGGTCGCTCGTGGGTGTGGAAGTCGATCGCCCGATCCGAACCGCGGCGGCGCGTCGCGCCGGGCTGACCAACGAGCCCGGCGCGCACGGCGCGACGAGGCTTCTCCGCAACGTGGCTGGGCTCTGGATCCTCCAGGAGTGCCGTCGCGCGTTCGAGT
>JBJOHC010000277.1:0-4981 GCA_046047955.1 Planctomycetota bacterium | reverse complement strand
CGCGCCGCGCTCGATGCGATCGACGCGACCAACGCCTGGAACGTCGACGATCACAGCCGCGCGCGTCTCAACTGGGAGCGCCAGCGGCTGATCGACCGCATCAACCGCGCGCCCTGATGCGTGGTGCGGGAACCGAGGTTCCCGCGACAACCGAACCCGTGTGGATGGCGCTCGAGGGCGCCGACCGTGCGTCCCTGCCGTCGTGGCGGGACGCGCGAGAAGAGTCAGGCTGCAGCCGCCCGGAGGGCGCCCTGCCGCAAAGCAAACGGAGTCTCCCGACCGTGCGTTTCAACCGCCCCCTCTCCCCTTCGGTCTCGCTGGCCGAGATCGTGCTCGCGACCGCGACCATCACCGCCGCAGGTTCGTTCGCTTCGGCGAACGACTCGGTGCGACCGGTGCCCGCGACGCAGCCCGCGCCGGCCACCGAGCCGAGCCGCACGGTCGAATCGAAGCAGGACGCGGCGCCTGCGGCCCAGCCCGAAGCGACGCCCGAGCGCGACACCGCGCCCGCGCCGCAGGATGGCCGGACGGTCGCCACGATCGACGCGCCCCCGCAGCCCGACTCCCCGCCGTCGCGCCTGCGCGGCGTGCGCGAGGGACGGCGCACGCTCGATGACGCGCTGGTCTCCTTCTCGATCGAGGAGGAGGGCATCGCGGGCATCATCCCCTTCATCTACGACTGGACGGGCAAGTTCGTCTCGTACAAGCCGTCCGAACTCAACTCGGTGAAGCTCACGATCAAGGGCACGCGGGAGATCCCGAAGAGCAAGGCGCTCGACTTCATCTTCCAGGCCCTGCGCATGCAGGACATCGCGGTCACCGAGACCGAGGACATCATCTACATCGGAAACGTGTCGAGCCTGCCGTCGACGCTGCCGGGCGTCGTGATCGGTCCGGACGAGGACATCATGTCGATGCCCGACAACGGCCTCTTCGTGACCAAGGTCTTCCGTCTGAAGCAGGCGCGTGCGGTCGACGTCCTCGAGCGGATCGAGGGTCTCGCCGAGACGGGCTACTCGAAGTTCTCCGCCGACGGCGACTCGAACCAGGTGATCGTCTCGGGCGACATCGGTCTCGCGAAGAAGGTGCAGACGCTCATCGACATGCTCGACGTGCCGTCGTGGGCCGACTCGGCGACCGAGACCTTCCGCCTGCAGTACCAGGATGCATCGACGATCGCGACGCTGATCGAGACGCTCTTCCAGGACACGGGTTCGGCGGGCGGCCGCACCTCGGGCGGCCAGCGCAACACGCGCACCCCGCAGCAGCGCGGTCCGCAGGTTCCCGGGCAGCCTGCACAGCAGGGTGGCGCGGGGAGTGAACTGATCGTGACCGTGCTCACCTCGATGAACTCGATCACGGTGCGCGCCTCGCCGAAGGTGCTCGCCGAGATCCGCCGCCTCGTCGCGGCGGCGTGGGACCTGCCGCCGAACTCGGCGGGCAGCATCTTCCGCACCTACGACCTCAAGTACGCCGACCCGACCAAGGTCCGCGACCTGCTTCAGACGCTCCTCGGGGGCGGCTCGGGCGGTGGCGGCGCGCAGCAGTCGAACCGCGCCTTCGCGGGTGGCCGCGTCCTGCAGAATCAGGGCGGTCAGGGCGGCGAGGGCTCCCCCACCGCCGCGGTCGCGAACATCTTCTCGATCGAGGCCTACCCCGACTCGAACCGCCTCGTCGTCATCTCGAAGACGCCCGACAACTACGACTGGCTCGATCGCTGGATCGAGGATCTCGACCAGCCGTTCACCTCGGGCCTGCCCGTGAACGTGCCGCTCAAGCACGCGAGCGCGGTCGAGCTCAGCGGCATCCTCAACACGCTGCTCGCGCAGTCGGGCACCGAGGGTGGCGGGCTGCGGCTGCCTGAAGAGGGCCTGAGCGGACTGAGCGGAACGATCGGCTCGAGCCTCGGCGGACAGGACGCGACTGGAGCGGGAGCCGCGACGGGCGCGAATCAGAATGCGCAGAACCAGCTGCGCTTCCCGTGGGAGGGCGCGCGCGCCGGACAGGGCGCGGGCGGTCAGCCGCAGGAGGTCAGCGCGCTGATCGGCCGGAGCCGCGTGGTGCCGAACCCGACGCAGAACTCCGTGCTCGTGATGGCGCCGCCGGAGGTCGAGAAGAAGGTCATCGAGATCATCCACGAGCTCGACCAGCCCGGCCGCCAGGTGATGATCACCGCGGTGCTCGCCGAGGTGAAGATCGGCGACGGCTTCTCGTGGGGCGCGCGCGTCGGTCGCGTGGGCGACTTCTCGGCGCCGCTCAACGGCTCGGAGAACTCGATCACGGGCAACATCGGACTCGAGCTCGAGCGCTCGGGGACGGGCGACAGCGACCGCAACTTCGGCTGGGACCTCTTCGATTCGAGCACGCTGACGATCTCGACGACCGACGACCTCGCGTTCTTCCTGCAGGCGCTGTCGCAGGACAACAACGTGCGCATCCTGCAGCAGCCGCGCGTCTTCACCTCGGACAACAAGGAGGCGAAGTTCGTCGCGGGTTCGGACGTGAGCTTCCTCCAGGGCGAGACCGCGGGCTTCGGCACCGCGGGCACGACGACGAGCTTCCAGCAGCAGTTCGTCGGCGTGGGCATCAACGTGCGTCCGCGCATCACGCAGGACAACAACGTGGCGATGGAGGTCGAGATCCTGCTCTCGAACCTCTCCTCGACCACGATCAACTCGAACCCCGTCGTCGACCGGCGCCAGACGAACACCAGCGTCACCGTGAAGAACGGACAGACGATCGTGATCTCGGGCATCCGCCGCGAGCAGGAGACGCAGATCAACCGCCGCGTGCCGTTCCTCGGCGACGTGCCGGTGCTCGGCGCCCTCTTCAGCTCGACCGAGCGCGCGACCGAGGTGGTCGAGCTCGTGGTCTTCCTCGTGCCGCTCGTCGTCGAGAATCCCGACGCGAACGACGACAACTTCAACGAGGCCGAGCGCGAGCGCCTGCGCATGCTGCAGGAGCCGCTCGATCAGAGCATCGAGAAGCTCACCAAGGAAGGCAAGTTCTTCTCCGACATCAAGGAGAACGGGAAGCAGCCGGCGGCGCCGGCGAACGGCGCCCCGGGCGCCGAGGCGCCGATCGAGGAACTTCCCGAGCCGTGAGCATGCGCGGCCACCATGCCCGACGCCCTGCGGACGACCGCGCGGCGACGAGCTCGTCGCGAGGGACTGACAGCACGCACCCGCGAGGCCGACGCCTCGCGGGTGCGTGCGTTCTGGCCAGCGCGATTTCGATCGCGTCGTGCGCGGCGCCGCGGGACGGCGGTGCGGGCGGACGGACGCGGACGGATGCGACGATGCCGGCCGAGCGCGGTTCCGATGGGGCGACGCCCCTCTTGCGCGATGCGCGCGCGCCGCTCGTCGGCTCGGGTGCGCGGCTCGATCTGCGGCCGCTCGGATCGGTCGCGACCGACCGGGTGACGCTGCCCGTCCTCTCGCCCGATGGGCGTCATCTCGCGGTCCAGACGGGCGTCGCGCCCGACCTCGCGACGGCGCTCGCGCGACCGGGACAGCGGCCGCCGCTCGCGTCGCGGATCGCGCTCTACAGGATCGGACCGACTTCGATCGTGCGCCTCGGCGAGACGGATGGCGGGCTTGTCCTCGGACGCGCGGCGGACAACCGCGGCGTTCTCGTCGAGAGCCCGCGCCCCGATGGAACGCGCTGGATCGGGCGCCTCGAGTGGGAGGGCGAGCTCGACGAGATCGAGTGGCTCGTCCAGGACGGCAACGTGAACGCGTTCGCGACGCTCGGACCGCGCGGCGAACTCGCCTATTCGTCGCGCGATCCCGCGGAGACGCGCTTCGACCTCGTCGTGCGCGGTGGCGATGGCACGGCGCGTCTTCTCGGCGAGGGCGTGCGCAGCTTCGTGCAGCCGGCCTTCTCGCCCGATGGATCGACGGTGTGGTTCTTCACGCTGCGCGACGGGGTGCTCGAGCTCTCGTCGGCGAATCCCTCGTCGAGCGACGCGTTGCGGCAGAGTCTCGTGCGCGCGTTCGTCACCGACCGTGCGAACGACGAGACGGCCGCGCGCATGGTCGCGCCCCAGGGCGTCCGCGATGGCGCCACCGCGGGAGGCTGGCTGGTCTATCACCCCGCGCTCGGTGGTCTCGCGCGCTGGAACGCCCTCGATGGCGTGCGACCGATCGGTGAAGGAGTCCTCGTGGTGGCGCCGCTCGCTGATGGGCGCGAGGTGCAGCTCGTGGGAGAGCGCCTGCGGCTCGTGGGAGAGCGCCTGGGCCTCGTGTCGCCGGGCGCGTCGACTTCGACGGGGCTGAAGGATGCGGGGACGACCATTCTCGAGGAACTCGCGGTGCCGCGGACGCTCGGCGTCGTCGATGGGCGTCCGACGATCCTCCTCGTGGTGCCCGAGCCGCAGGGCGTGCGGCTCGTCGTCGTGCGGATTCTCTGACGCGAGGGCGGCGCGGCGCGGATGTCGGCGGCGACGCGGGCGCGATGTCTCGGTCGGAGCGGGTCGCGTCCCCTGCGCCACGGTGACCGATGCGTTGCCTGCGCGCGGCGCGTTCGTCGCCCGTCTCCCGGGTGATCTTCCCGAGTGATCGTCGCGTCCGACGGCCGCGGCCACACGAGAAAGGCCGACCTGCGCGGGCTGGTCGGCCTTCGGTGTTCGTTCAGGAGGTCGCTCTCGGGGACGGTCTGCGGGCGTCGAGTGGATCGGGTGCTTCGCACTGGACCGTCTTCGCGGTCGCTCGTCCTCGTCGTCACTCGTCCTTGCGGTCACTCGTCCTCGCCGTCACTCGACCTCACTCATCCTCGTCGTCGAGGTCCTCGTCGTCGAGGAAGTCGTCCTCGTCGTCGCCGAAGTCGTCGTCCTCGTCCTCGAGGTCTTCGTCCTCGTCGTCCTCTTCGTCCTCGTCCTCTTCGTCCTCGTCCTCCTCGTCGTCCTCTTCCTCATCGTCGAGGTCGTCGAAGTCGTCGTCGTCCTCGTCCTCGTCCTCATCCTCGTCGTCATCGTCGTCGG
>JBJOHC010000276.1:0-4055 GCA_046047955.1 Planctomycetota bacterium | reverse complement strand
GCGGCCTCTTCCAGCTCGGCGTCCGATCGCTCGGCGCGAGCGATCGGCGCGTCGCCGATCTCGCGGGCGTCGATCTGCGGACGATCCACTCCGACCGCGCCGCCCCGAGCCTCGGGTGCGTCGGCCGCGTCGGAGCGCTGCTGGGCCTCCCGACGGCGAGCGCCTGCGCAATCATCGCGACCGCGGAGGCGTGCGGCGGGCGCCTCGCGCGCACGGGGCTCGCATCCGCCCGGACGACCGGACTCCTTCACGCGCTCGCGGCCGCCGAGGCGAACGACGATCTCGTGCGACTCGAATCGCTTCGCGATGGGCTGATCGGGTGGGGAGGCGCGCGCGACATCTCCGCGGCGCACGACCCACGACCCGCCGATCTCGGGCTCGGGCTCTGCATCTCGGCGCGCGTCGCCGCCGCGCGAGGCGAGGTCGAGCGCGTCGAGCCACTCCTCCGGATGGCCGCGCGCATCGGCGTCCCGAGGGCCGCGTCCGCGCTTGCGCGGCGGCTGGTCCTCCAGTCGCGCGCCGATCTCGCGCTCGGCGCGCCATGGCTCGCGCACGCCGCCGTCCTTCGGGCGGATCCTTCGACTGCGTCGACCGTCGAAACCGTGCGCACGGCGCCGCGCCTTCTGCCGCTGCGATGGCTGCGGCCGAGCGCGGGTGCCGCCATTCTCCGCTGTCCATCCACCAATTGTCCACATCGGAGGCAGGCGTCGTCGGAAGCGCTCCTCGCGCTTGTGCGCCGCGCCCACGCGATGCTCGAACGCGAATCGAGCCCGCCGACGGGCGCGCGCTCGGGAGTCGCCGCGCGCCTCGCGCCCCGCCGCGCGGCCTGGTCGCTCGCGACGGCGGGCATGATCGGCGTGCGCGTCCTCGAGTGGGCGACGGCCGCGCGCGACGCGCGGGTCACCGAGGCCGCGACGACCCTCGTCGTCCGCGCGCAACTCGCGCTCGAGTCGATGCTTGTGTCAGCGCGATGCGGGCTCCGTGAACTCGTGCTCGCGCGGAGTTCGCGGCTTCTCCTCGCCGAATGGGCGCTCCGCCAGCGACTCGGAGAGACCAGCCTCGACGACCTCGAGGCGGGCGACCGCGCCGAACTCGCGGGACTCCTCCACCGCTTCCCCGCCGCACGGAGCGCATTCGCCCGCGGCGCCGGGAAGGCGGGCCAATCAACCGTCTGTCTTGAGATTTTCTCTTGACATCATCTCGTCCCACCCTGAGATGTCGCGTGTTCATTCAAACCAGCCTGCGGTGCGGGGTGGCTTCCGCAGGCCAGAGATCGGAGTACCCATGTCGACAGATGCGACGATTGGGCTCGAGGGCGCGCGTGAGTCGGACGCGCGCGACCGCCTCGAGGAGCTGCAGGCACTCGCCCGCACCTACAGGAACTGGTCGGTGAAGGAACTGGCGCACGCGCTCGGGCGGCAGCCCGGTCGGCTCGTGCCCGACAGCGGGTTGCCCAAGATCGACCTCGTCGTCGGTCTCGCGAAGGCGCTCGACTGGCCCGTCGAGGCCGTGGTCGATCACCTCATGCGGCCCGCCGCGCGCGGAACGCCGGGCGACGCGCCCTCCGCGGGCGACTTCCGGAGCCTCTACGAGGCGAGTCTCGAGAAGCGGGCGGCGCGCGACTACGCCGAGGCCGTGCGCCTCGCCGTCCGCGCCCATGCGGTCGCCGACACGCCGACCCGATCGGCCGCCGCGCTCTCCGCGGAGGCGGGGGCCCACGAGGCGTCGGGCTCGTACCGCGAGGCGATGCGCTGCCTTCGCGCGGCGACGCGTCTCGACGGCGTCGATCTCGAGTGGCGCCTCCACTGCGACGCGAAGATCGCGAACCTCTCGTTCATGCAGGGAAACGCGACGCAGGCGATCGGCGTGGCGTCGTCGGTGATCGAGTACGCGTCGGCGACCGCGCCGAGCGTGACGGCGCGCATGGCCCGCGCCTTCGCGCACTGGTCGCGCGGGCAGGCGCTGCGCGCGTCGATCCCGCACGCGAACACCGAGCCGTGGCGCGCGTTCGCGCAGGGTGCGCTCGACGACTTCCGCGCGGCCGCCGCGCTCGCCGACGAGGTCGCGACCGAGCCGGGAGTCCGCGTCGACCGCAACCTCGACTACGCGGCGTGCATTCCGTCGATGGTCGCGGAGCTCGAGTCGGTCGTCGATCCCGCGCGGGCGCCCGACGCGGTCGCGATGCTCCTCGCGACGATCGCCGACGGCTCGGCCGGTCCCGACGGCCCGGGCGAACGCAAGGCCTGGGCGGCGATCGCCCTCGCCTCGACCGTGAAGCGGTTCGTCGACGACGATCTGCAGCGGCGCGGCGCGCTCGAGATCGCCTCGGCGACGCTGCGCGCGCACGCCGTCGCGACGAGCAGCTGGTACTTCGCGCACCGTCACCTCGAGATCGACAGCGAGCGCCGTCGCGCGCTGCATGCGCAGGGATCGGCGTCGCGCTCGCTCGACGGCGTCGAGGCGCGGCTCGTCGCGGGAGTCCTCGGGCACGTGCCCGCGGCCCGCGCGCATGCCGAGGAGTACTTCGCCCTCTACGGCGGAAAGGAGGCGGTCAAGCCATGCGTCGGATGACTCTCACCCCGCGCGCACTCGCGCTCGTCTTCCTCGTCGGGGCGTCCGGCCTCGCCGGTCACGCCGCCCTCGCCGCGGACTCGAACCCGCCACCGCCGGGTCTCCCACCCGCGGGCGACCCCCTCATCCCGAAGCGCGCCCGCGTCCTCTTCGAGAACGTGGTCTATCCCGGCTACCTCGACTGGCTCGGGACGAGCGCGTTCGATTCGGTCGCGACCTTCAACGGCTTCCTCCTGACCCAGCCCATGAGCGACGCCGACCGCTTCCACTTCCTGCAGCTCTACCTCGAGCGCAACCGGTAGCGCCCCGACCCCACGGGCCAGGCCCGCCGCGCCGCCTTCAAGAGAAGGTGGCGCGGTTTTTCGTTGATGGGTTGCGGGGACCCGAGCGCGTTGTCGCATGGATGGGCATCGACGCTCGACTCGATGTCGATGACACGAGCATCTTCCGGGCCTGTTCGGCGGCTGAGTGATCGGCCTCTCCGCGGAACGACCGCCGCCCCGCGTTCGCGCGGGGCGGCGTGTTTTTCGAGCGTGCGGGCGTGGCACCTCGGAGAGGCACCTCGGCGTGGCGGTGGGGGTGGGGCGACGGTGCGTCGCGTCGCACGACGCCTCCGCGTGCCCCGCGCTCGCCCCATGCGCCCGCCAGATCGGTGCACCGCGTTCGCCCGCCGCACCCGGCTGCCGCGCCACCACCTTGCCGCACGAGCACCGCAGAAGCGCCGCGGAAGCGCCGCGCCGCCACCCATCCCGTATCCTCGCCGCGATGGACGCCGAACGACCGCGACCTTCCGCGCCCTGGCGCCCCGTGATCGGGGTCGTCGGCGGCATCGGGAGCGGAAAGAGCGCGGTCGCGCGCGCCTTCGCCGGGCTCGGCTGCGTCGTCTGCCACTCGGACGACCTCGCGCGCGCCGTCCTCGCCGAGCCCGAGGTCGTCGCCGCGATCCGCGCCGCGCTCGGCGATGCGGTCCTCGCGGCCGACGGCTCGATCGACCGCGCGCTCCTCGCCCGCGCGATCTTCGCCGATCCCGCCGCCCGCCGCGCCGTCGAGTCGGCGATGCACCCCCGCATCGAGGCGCGCCGCCGCGCCGCCTTCGCCGCCGCGCCCGATGCCGCGCCCGCGTTCGTCATCGATGCACCCCTTCTCCTCGAGGTCGGCCTCGACCGCGAGTGCGACGCGGTCGTCCTCGTCGAGGTCCCGCGCGCCGAACGGCTCGCGCGCGTCGCCGCCCGCGGCTGGGACGCCGCCGAACTCGACCGTCGCGAGGCCGCGCAACTCCCGCTCGCCGAGAAGACCGCGCGCGCGACCGACCGCCTCGCGAACGACGGCCCCATCGACGCGCTCCCCGCGCGGGTCGCCGAGCTTCTCGCGCGGATCGTCGCCCGCGGCCCGAGGCACCCGCGGCCCGACCGCGCCGCCACCCCCGCGAGCGGTCGGTCCGACGCCTGATCGCTCGCGCCCCCGTGGCGAACCTCGGCGCACCG
>JBJOHC010000275.1:0-3140 GCA_046047955.1 Planctomycetota bacterium | reverse complement strand
AACGAACCCGAGACCACCATGAAGACCACGCCTCTCTCCACCGTTCTCGCCCGCACCGCCTCGATCGCGCTCCTCGGCGCCTCGCTCGCCCTCGGCGCCGCCTGCAGCACGACTCCCAAGTCGGAGTCCTCGCGCAAGGTGCTCACCGCCGACGTGAACGCGTTCGTCGTTCGTCTGCGCGAGCTCGACCCGTCGCTCAAGACCTTCTTCGACAACTGCGTCGGCTACGCCGCCTTCCCCTCGATCGCGAAGGGCGGCCTCATCATCGGCGGCGCCTACGGCAAGGGCCAGTACTTCGCGAAGTCGGGTCGCCTCGAGGGCTACTGCGACGTCACGCAGGGTTCGATCGGCGCGCAGATCGGCGGTCAGGCCTTCGGCGAGATCATCTTCTTCCAGACGAAGGACGCCGTGACCGCGTTCAAGGGCGGGCAGTTCGCCTTCTCGGCGACGGTCTCCGCGGTCGCGGTGAAGGCGGGCGCGGGCGCGGCGGCGAAGTACGAGAACGGCGTCGCCGTCTTCATCGCGAATCCCGAGGGGCTCATGCTCGAGGCCTCGGTCGGCGGTCAGCAGTTCGGCTACCAGTCGCTCGCCGACATCGAGTGACCGCGGCCGCGCGGCACTGCATTCGACAAGCAACGACGCGGGGCGCGCCGAAGTGGCGCGCCCCGCGTGTCGTTCCGATGGCGCCGTGCGGCGCGCGCGATCCGTTCCGCTCAGCGGCGGCGACGCGCGAGGAGCCCCGCGAGCCCGAGCAGCGCGATCGCACCCGGCGCGGGAACGATGCCCGTGCCGTAGACGGTCTCCGAGAACTGCGTCATGTACGCGGAGTCACCCGACGCGAAGGTCTCGATGAACGCGCCCGTGCGGTACTGAAGGACCAGATTCGAGTCGGCGGAGAGCGCGTCCGCGATGGTCAGCTCGAAGGTCGAGCCGCCGAGGTAGGTGCTCTCGTAGCCCGACGAACCCGAGATGTAGGCCACGCCCTGGCCCTTGCTGAAGTGGGGCTCGGTGAGGGTGAAGGTGAAGGTGCCGGTCAGACCGTTCGCGCGGATGTTCTCGAAGAGGGCGACGGAGTCGGCCGTGAGCTCGAGGTAGTCGCGCGAGAGGATCGAGGTGTAGTAGGGCGAGGTGTCGGCCGTGAAGGTGTTGCTGCCATCCCACGACACCTGCCAGCCGCCGACGTAGTTCGACTGCATCCAGGACTCCGCGGTCGTCGAGTCGATGCCGTTCACGCTGTCGAAGAGAAACTGCGAGACCTGGTCATCCCCGATGAAGCCCCAGTCGGTCGCGCCGTTCGGGCGGATGACCGAGGGCATGTTCACGGTGTCGTAGTAGCGGTTCTGCGCATTCACGACCACGCCGAGGAAGCGGTCGCTGAGGCCGCTGGCGTCGGCGATGCGAGTGGCAGCCGAAGTGAGGTTGATCTGATCGGCCTGGGCGACGGTGGTCATGCCGGTGGCGGCGACGGCGACGGTGGCGAGGAGTCGAGTGGTGAAGTGCATGGTTCGCTCTGGGGGGAGAGGGCGAGGGTGTCCCGCGCATCGCGCGCGGTGGGTTCGTCCGATGGTGATGGCGCGGGTCGAGTGGCGGCGCCGTCCCGAGGCGACATTCGCCTCCGTCCTCCTGAGGCGGAACTCGTGCGCCGAACCTGTCAGGCGAGGCTTCGGATTCGACGAGTTTCCGCCGTGAGATCGCCGCGCGTCGCGCGCAGGTCCGCGAACAGGGGCTGCCGACGGGTCGGTGGAGTCGACGGCGCTCCTCTGGCGCCGCCCGTCCGCGTCGCGGCGGGTCGCAGACGCAACGCGGGGCGCGCCGAAGTGGCGCGCCCCGCGTGTTGGCTGATCGGCTTGTCTGATCGGACGATCAGGCCGGGTCTTCGAGCGAAGGGCGGCTTGCGTCCGCGACGCGTCGACCTCAGCGGCGGCGGCGTCCGGCGAGCCCCGCGAGCCCGAGCAGCGCGATCGCGCCCGGCGCGGGAACGATGCCCGGGCCGTAGACGGTCTCCGCCAGCTGCCACATGTACGCCGAGTCGCCCGACGCGAAGGTGTCGAGGAACGCGCTCGTGCCGTACTGGATGAACAGCGCCGAGTCGGCGGAGAGCGCGTCCGCGATCGTCAGCTCGAGGGTCGAGCCGGTGAAGTGGGCGCTCGTGAAGCCCGACGAACCCGAGATGTAGCCGTAGCCCTGACTCTTGCTGACGAGGGGCTCGGTGAGAGTGAAGGTGAAGGTGCCGGTCAGGCCGTTCGCGCGGATGTCCTCGAAGAGGGCGACGGAGTCGGCCGTGAGCTCGAGGTAGTCGCGCGCGAGGATCGAGGTGTAGTAGGGCGAGGTGTCGGCCGTGTAGGTGTTGCTCCCATCCCACGAGACCTGCCAGCCGCCGGCGTAGTTCGACTGCATCCAGGATTCCGCGGTCGTCGAGTCGAGGCCGATCGTGGTCTCCGAGAGAAACTGCGAGACCTGGTTGTCGCCGATGAAGCCCCAGTCGGTCGCACCGTTCGGGCGGATGACCGAGGGCATGTTCACGGTGTCGTAGTTGCTGTTCAGCGCATCGACGGTCACTTCGTAGAAGCGGTCGCTGAGGCCGTTGGCGCCGGCGATGCGGGTGGCGACCGAGATGAGGTTGATCTGGTCCGCCTGCGCGGCGGTGGTCATGCCGGCGGTGGCGATGGCGGCGGTGGCGAGGAGTCGAGCGGTGAACTGCATGGATCGCTCCGAAGGAGTGGGGAAACGCGCCCCGCGCCTCGGGCGCGTCGGGGAAGTCTGGTCGTGATGGCTCGGACCGAGTGGCGGCGCCATCCGGGGGCGACACTCGTCGCCCGTCTTCCGCTTGCGGAAGTCGCGCTCCGAACCTGTCGGGAAAGGTGCCCGAGTCAAACGAATCACGGTCGGAACGGTGCCGCGCGGTGCAACCAGGTCCGCAAACGAGCGCGGGTGGAGGGGCGGACAGGCCGCGGCCTTCGCTCCGTTCTCGGGGCACCACCCGCGCGCCGCGACCCGTCCGAGATCTCGTCCCCCGAATGCGATCGCGGGGCGCGCCCTTCGGCGCGCCCCGCGTGCGCGTGTCGGAATCCTGCGTCAGCGGGCGGCTACTCGCAGTCCCCCCACGCGCCGAGGACGATGCTCAGGTCGGCGCCCGTCAC
>JBJOHC010000274.1:0-5885 GCA_046047955.1 Planctomycetota bacterium | reverse complement strand
GCGGCTTCGGCCGCGCCCGTTCCGAGTTCACCCACCGCTCGGATCGAGAACGGAATCGAGATCGAGCCCGTCCGGTTCGCCGTGCAGGCGGGCGCCTTCGCGGATCGGAACCGAGCCGCGGAGGTCGCGCGGTCGTTCGCCGAGTCCGCGCGCCGCGCGGGACTGCCTGCGCCGCGCGTCGCCGAACGGGAGCGCGGCGGAACGACGCTCTTCGTCGTCCAGATCGGCGACTTTCCGACGCGGCTCGCGGCTGGCCGCGCACTCGCCGCGTTCGGCGGCGCGGGCTGCACGGTCGAGCGCTCGCTGCCGGCGGTGCGCTGAGCGCGCGCCCGCGCGGATCAGCGGTTCATCATGAACTGCGAGACGCGCACGAGGTATTCGGCGATCGCCTCGCGCACACGGAGGTCGAGCGCGTGCGCCGCGACGACATCCTCGAGCGCGCCGAGCGCGTTCGCGAGCCACGCGTCGCGCGCGGCCTGGTCGATCGGAAAGCGCAGATGCCGCGCGCGCAGCCGCGGATGCCCCTTCCGCTGCGAGTAGGCGGAAGGGCCGCCGAAAAACTGGACGAGGAACTCGCGCATGTCGGCGACCGGCGCGGAGGCAGGCGACAGGTCGGCGGGAAAGAGCGCTCGGATGCGGGGATCGCCGTCGATGCGGGCGTAGAGGCGCTCGGCGAGCATGGCGAAGGGGGCGGCGCCCGTCTCCGTGTAGGGCCAGGCGGGAACGAAGGCGTCGTCGGCGGGTGAGTCGTGCATGCGATGGGGATCCTGAGGCCGATCCACGCGGGTCGGGAGGTCGCCGAGGCCGTCGGCGCCGCGAGCCCTTCTCCATCGGTTCATCGGAGCGTTCCGACCGATTTCGCGACATCGATCGCGAGCCCCCTGCGTATATTCGCCCATCAGGTCCGCGGAGGCGGACGGCGGTGGCCGCGATTCATCGCATGTCGAAGCGAGGCGCCGCGCCTCGATCCAATAGATCGGTGTCGCGGACCTCGAACCCCGCGACGGAACGAACAGGACCTCCAACGATGCCCGCACCCGCTTCGAGCCGAACGAGCCTCACCCGGCACGCCCTCTGGAAGCTGGCGATCGCCGCCGGCCCCCTGCCGCTCGCCGCGGTTTCATCGGGATCGGCCGCGATTGGCGTGTCCGTGATCGAGACGCCCGCCGAGGCGCAGCACGAAGACCCATCGTCGCGACGCGCGCAGGACGCGCTCGATCGAATCGAGCGACGGTTCGTCGAGCGCGCGAGGACCAGTGCGACCGCAGACGCCCGCGGTGATCGAGCGGACGGCGCGGACCAGAAGACGCCGAAGCCGAACGCGGAGACGGGCGCGGACGCCGCGACGCCGCGTTCGGACGAAACGGCCGACCGTGGCAGCGCGGGGCATCGTGCGCGCGTCGAGGCGCGTCGCCGCGAGGCCGCGCTGCGCGCCCTCGTCGCGAACGGGCTCCTCGGTGCACCCGACGACCGGCGCGACGCCCTCGCGCTTCTCGCCGACGCCGTCGGCCTCGTCACCCCCGAGCGCGCGCTCCGCATCCTGTCGGGCGAAGGCTCGCGCCCCGACCTCGTCCATTCCGATCCCGAGGCGCGGCGCCGCGCCTTCCACGCGATGGCGGCGAGCTCCCCAGCCGGCGTGCGCGAGCTCGTCCGGCTCGCCGTCGAGGACGACGAACCCGTCCGACTCGACGCGCGGGCCTCGCTGCCGGAGGAACTGCCGACGGAGGCGCTCGCGCTTCTCGCCGACGAACTCGCCTCGGGTCGCGAGCTCTTCATCAACCGCGCCGCGATGATCGCGGGCGCGCACGGCGCCGCGACGCTCATCCCGAACCTCATCGCGGCGCAGTACGAGGCGCCGCGCGAGAAGCGCGGCGACGAGGCGTGGATCGCGATCGGGAAGAGCATCTCCTACATCGCGGGCGCCGTCCCGATCGTGGGCGACGCGTCGGGCGCGTTCCAGCCCGTGCCGGGCACGATCTTCGAGGGAAGCGTGCTGCGCATCATGGAGTCGGTGGTCGAGATCTATCGCACCGAAGTGCATGTCGCGCTCGCCTCGACGGTCGAGCGCGCGACCGGCCTTCCCGCGCCGCCGTTCGGGTACGACCGCGAGCGCTGGCTGGCGTGGCATCGCGAGGAATTCCCCGCGCTCGCCCGTGCGCACGCCACGCGCGAAGCCGAGCATGACGCCGAGCGATCGGTGCGTTCACAGCGCTCGACCGACGAGGGTTGATCGACGAAGGTTGATCGACGAGGGGTGATCGACGGGAGATGATCGAGGAGGATCGACCGCGTCAGCGTCGAATGATCTCGAGGAACGACGCGCGGCCCTCGGCGATCGGCTCGCGCAGGCCGTTCGAATGGACGCGCTCGATGCGGACGGGCGTCACGACGCCGGTCGCGAAATTCGTGCGCATCCCCGCCATCACGGGGATGCGGTCCGACACGACATCCGCCACCTTGTCGTAGAGCGGCCCCGCGGGAAGCGTCACGACCACGACCGAACGACCCGCGCGCGGCCCCTCCTCGAGCGACGGATCGTCGAGCACGAGCATCCCGTGTCGGATCACCGAGCCTGAAGGTCGGCGGTCGACCCATTCGCCGATCGACGCCGAGGTCGCGACGAAGCGGCGTTCGCCTTGCGACTCGCGCGGACCGCTCGGAAGGAAATCCTGTTCCCAGGGCGAGATCCCGCAGCCGCCGAGGAGAAGCGCGAACGCGGCGAGCGAGAGGCGCGCGGCCCGCACCGTTTTCGAAGAGGCTGTCCTGGGCGTGCGTCGCATGCACCGTTCGTCGGATCGGTCCGCGGAGGACTTCATCGCCGAAGGCGACGGCCGCCGACGATGATCCGCGCAGACCGCACAGACCGAACCACCGGGACCGCGCGCACCGGACGGCGGACCGTCGCGTCAGGGCCGCGCATCGGGCAATGCGTTGCGGAGCGCGAGGACATCGGCCTCACGGACATGGAGATGGCAGGAGACGCGCACGTGCCAACGGTCCCTCCACTCGATGACGGGGATCTCGATCCGGTGGTGACCGTAGAGCGCCGCCTGCAGCGCGCGCGCCGATGGGAAGCGCGCGCGCACCCGATCGGGAACCGCGACGGGCGCCATCGACGCGAGCAGCGAACCGTCGAGAGGCGTCAGCGGCGCGACGCCCCACGATTCGGCGAGCAGGCGCTGCGACCAGACGGCCATCGCATGGTTGCGGGCGCGGACGCGCGGCCACCCGAACCGCTCGAAGAAGGCGATCGCCGCGGGCGCGGTCAGCCACGCGCTCGGATCGCGCGTCCCCTGCCAGTCGAATTCGCGGGCGAACCCCTCGCGGAACCGATGGCTCGTCGCGAGCGGCCGGACGCGATCCTCCCACCCCCGCCCGACCGCGAGGAAGGCGCAGCCTTTCGGCGCGCAGGTCCACTTGTGCAGATTCGCGACATAGGCGTCGGCGCCGATCGCATCGACCTCGAGCGCGATCGATCCGGGCGCGTGCGCACCGTCGACGAGGACGAGGACCCCGCGCGCGCGAAGCGACGCGACGATGCGCCCCACCGGCATGACGACCGCCGTCGGGCTGGTCACATGATCGATGATCGCAAGCCGCGTGCGCGCGCCGACCGCCGCCTCGACGAGACCGGCGATCTCCGCGTCCGACGCGACGGGCCACGGCAGCGCGATCTCGCGCACGACGATGCCCTCCTCCTCGACGAGTCGGAGGAGCTGCTGGCGCATCGCGTTGTAGACCTGGTCGAGCACGATCACCTCGTCGCCCTCGTTCCAGCGGATCGATCGCAGGAAGGCGTGCACGCCTTCGGTGGCGTTCACGACGAAGCCCGTCCGCGCGGGCGTCGAGCCGACGAACCGCGCCACCTCGCGCGCCGCGTCCCGGAGCAACCCGTCGAGTCGGCGATCGAGCATCTCGATCGGCCGCGCCTCGATCTCCTCGCGCCAGCGCCGCGCGCAGGCGGCCACCTCATGCGGCACGCTTCCGAAACTGCCGTGATTGAGGAAGGTGTACGACCGGTCGAGCGGAAAGAGCTCGGGCGCGGCGAGGGCGTCCAGGTTGTCGGGAGCACAAGGAAAACCCTCGCCGATCGCCGGGGCGGGATCTGGGCGGGCGTCGCTCGGATGGGATGGCTGGGCGGATCCGAGGGCTGGGTTCGGGGCCATCCCCGCAGCGTAAGGGCGGACGGGGAATCCGCTTGCGCGGAGGAAATTCCACGGGATCTGCGCACGGGGCTTGCCGAAGGCGCCTGTTCGTGCGAACATCTCCCGAACAAAATGTGTGGCGGACACCGAACATCCGCCGACAACAGGGTTCCTACCAATCGAGTCCGCCGCCCTCGCACCAGCCACGGTCCCACCACCCAAGTCATGCGCATCCCGTCCCACCAGCCGACCACCACGCCCGTGAACCGACTTGGTTCCGTCGTCGCTGGCGAGTCCGTCGGCGGCGAGTCCGTCGCGGATTCGGCGGTCGCAGATTCGGCGGTTGAAACGGTGGAGCCCGCGGCGAACCGAGGAGAGGGACGGAGCGCGAACGGCGCTCCGACGAATCACGCCAGTCCGCACGAGGGCGCCGGAGCGCGTCCTCTTCATCCGGAAGCCGCGACGGCGCCTCGATCCGAGGCGACCCACCGTCCCGACTCCGACACCAGCCGACCGATGCCGCGGGGGAAACGCGTGCCACGGACCGGTGCCGACCGTCTCGACGGATCGGCGCAGGGAGAAACGGCCAAGCACGGAGGCGCACAGCCTGCGCCTCGACAGAAGGGACATCCGGTCATGGCATCGATCGAGACTTCGAATCAGGGCGTTCGCCGATTCCACGCGGGTCTTACCGAGCGGTTCTTCGCCGCGGCATCGGGCTTCGCCACGCACGAGCCCCGCACGCTGGCGGTGGCGGACCGTTCGGGAGCCGAGGCGTGGCCACTCGTCATCCTCGGTCCTGGCGGTGACTACGCGCGGCGATACGTCGCCGAGGGCACGCGAATCGTCCGCGCGCGCCGCGATGCCTCGCCTCGCATCGCCACCGTCGCCGCGCGGCCCGGTCTCCTCGCGCACGCCTGGACCACCTTCTGGTCGCGCTTCGAGACGCTCGCGCTCGAGATCTTCTCGACCTCGGAGTCCTCCGATGCCGATCGCGCGATCGCACTCGATCAAGCCGATCGACTCTCCACCGCACCGAACACCGTCACCTCCTCTCCGTCACTCCGGGAGCAACCCTCGCATGCCGTCACCGAAGTCGTCCAAGCGTTCGACGCTCAAGCTCACCCCGAAGCAGCTCCGCGTGCTGAAGCTGATCCGCGACACGCGTCGGCAGCGCGGCGTCTCGCCGACCATGCAGGAGATCGCCGACGAGGTCGGAGTCAGCCGCGTGACGGTGTTCGAGCACGTCGAGGCGCTGATCGCGAAGGGTGCGCTGATCCGCGAGGCGAACAAGGCTCGCTCTTTGCTGATTGCGCCTGATCTCCTGCTTCCCGAGGACGAGGATGTGCCCCCGCGCGAGCTTCACGAGGAGCGCGCGTCCAAGCTGGTCTTCCCGCTCGCAGGCAAGGTCGCCGCGGGGCATCCCATCGAGAAGTTCGAACAGTCCGATTCGATCGCGCTGGAGGACCTCTTCGGCCCGCGCGTCGGCGGCGCGCGCGGCAAGACCTTCGCGCTCGAGGTCGACGGCATGTCGATGCGCGACGAGGGCATCCTCGACGGCGACTATGTGCTCGTCGAGCAGCGCCACACCGCCCGCAACGGCGAGCGCGTGGTCGCGCTCCTCCCGAACGGCGAGACGACGCTCAAGACCTTCTTCAAGGAGAAGGATGGTCGCATCCGACTGCAGCCGGCGAATCCCGACTTCGCGCCGATCCTCGTCGACGACTGCCAGGTGCAGGG
>JBJOHC010000273.1:0-9286 GCA_046047955.1 Planctomycetota bacterium | reverse complement strand
GCGCGGGTCGCGTTCGCCTACGTCGACTTCGACTTCTACCAGCCGATCCTCGACGCCCTGCGCTGGCTCGACGGCGTGACGGCGCCGGGCGCCCGCGTCATCGTCGACGACTACGGGTTCTTCAGCGAAGGCGCGCAGCTCGCGACCGACGAGTTCGTCGCGGCCTCGGGCGGACGCTGGACGATCGCCCTGCCCGTGCCGTGCGCGGGGCACTTCGCGATGCTCGCCCGGATCGGTTGACGCCGCATCCGCCGCCCTCCGCAGGGGGTCCGAAGGGCTTCAAGCTATGCGGCGCAAAATACCATGCGCCACACAGTATCGAGGGCCTCCGGGTCGGGCGCGCGTCCCTCGCGCGCGGCCCGCATGAGCTCGTCGCGCACGCGCGCGACCTGCGCGTTCCCGGGAACGCCCGCCTCGCGATGATGTCGCATCGCGGGCGTGAGGAACGCACCGACTCCCGTCTCGGCGCGCCTGGGATCGAGGTCGCCCCGCGGAAGGAGCGCCGCGATGCGCGCGACCGTGCCGCGCCAGTCCTCGAGCAGTCCATCGAAGGTCGTGAAGGCGCGCGGCAGGTCGCGCGACCAGCGCTCCGCCGAGAGGACGTGCTCGAGCCACGCGCGCTCGGCCCGCGCGACGGGCATGCCGTCGCGCCGCGCGAGACTCGCCGAAACCTGCGCGGGGTCGCGGATCGCGTGCACCGCGACGACGCGTCGCCCGCTCCGCGCGAGAACGCCGCGCCAGAGCGGCATCAGCCGGCAGATCCGCGGCTCCTTGATCACCCAGCAGCGGGACGCGCGGCCGATTCCACCGCTCCATTCCTCATGGACGATCCGCGCGAGCGCCGCCTCCTCGAGCGCGGCGTCGCGCGAGCGGAACCACGCGGGATCGATGGGTTCCGCCGCGAGCATCGTCGTCCCGATCCGCGCGAACAGCGCCTCATGCCGCTCGATGAGCCGCCGCGATTCCCAGTAGCCGAGATCGTTGTCGCCCTCGACCGCCTCGAAGAGCGTGCGGGGCAGCCGCGCGCCCGCAAGCGAAAGGACGCGCGCGAGCGCCGAGGTTCCGCTCCGGTGCATCCCGAGGACGAGCACGATGGAACCGCGCCGGAACGGATTCATGCGCGCGTGTAGAGCCCCATCTGCTGGCCGCGCGGATGGTTCCAGTCGCCGAGATCCTCGAAGCGCCAGCCCGAGGCCTCGCCGAAGGACCGCATCTCGTCCGCGGTGTAGTAGAAGCAGAGCCGCGAGTGCGAGCGCTCGGGGTTCCGGTGCGGGAAGTCGCGGCGGAAGAAGGTCGCGAAGAGCCGCGTGTGCGGCGCGGCGATCGCGCCGATCCCGGCGAGCGCGGCGCGCGTGTCGTCGGGCGTGAGATGCGTGAGGATCGATTGCGCGATGGCGAAATCGGGCCGCTTCGAGAACTCCGAGAGATCGAAGCGACCGTTCAGCACGAATTCGGGCCGCTTCTCGAGAAAGCGCTCGTGCCCGAGCTCCTGCGTGACCCCGAGATGGACGAGATCGAACGACTTGTCGAACCCGAGATAGTTGCCGGCATCGAGGTAGGGAATGAAGTGAAGCCCCGCCCGCAGCGACCCGCACGCGAAGTCGAGGAGCACGTGCTCGGGACGCAGGCCCCGCGCGACGAGGAAGTCGAACTGGAGCCGGCCGATCCGGTCCCACAGATCGCCGTCTCCTCCGACGAAGGTGCGGTGCCCGAGCCGGCGCACGCCCAGCGCGTCGTCGCTCGCGTCCGATCCGTCGTGCGCATCCGCCGCATGGCCCGAAGTTCCACCGCTCGAACTCATCTCGCATCCGCTCCGTTCATGATTCGCGTGATCCATCCACCCAGCGCACTCCGCCGGGTTCCGCGCTCCGCCGTCGGCGTGGCGCGCCCGCCGTCCGCCGCCGCCGATCCGTCGCCGGAGTCGTGCGCGCGCGCGAGGTCCTCCTCGAAGCGCGCGCGGATCGCCATCGTGGCCGCATCGCGCTGCACCTCGAGCTCGCTCTCGAAGCAGTGACCCTCGGGCAGCGCGATGCCCGCCGCCGCGGCGATGGCGCGCACCGCCTCGCCCGGTTCCCCGAGCATGTCCTCGTAGGTCCGCTCGACGATCGTCGCACCCTCGACCGCCCGCGCCGCGGCGACCGCGCGTTCGAGCGCCTCCGCGTGCCCATCGACCTCGGCAAGCGCGCGCACGAGCGCGGGCAGGTCGTACTCGGGCATGGTCCGCGGTCCATCGTCACCGACGAACCGCGCGAATTCGAGCGTGCGCTGCGCGCGCCACCAGGAGATGGCCTGCGCGATCCGGTCGCGCCGCCTCAGGACGAGCACCGTCGGTCGCGGAAAGACCTCGCCGAACCACGCGGCGCTCCGCCCGTCGCCGATTCCCCAGTCGGCCATCCGCGCGGGAAGCGCGTCCCACATCGACGAAATCACCTTCACCGCGCTCACGCCGTTCGGCGTCGACGCCGCGGCGCGCATCGCGTCGACGAAGCCGCGCGCCGCCTCGGGCGTGCGCGCGGGCGCGGGTGCGGGGAAGTTCCGCGCATGCCCCTCGAAGAGAAGCCAGGTGAACCACTCGCGGCACTCGCCGAGCACGCCGGTCCCGCGCATGAGCGACGCCGTCCACGAACTCCCCGAGCGCGGCGTCGTCAGGACGACGACGCTCCGCGGTTGCGACCGCGGGATCGAGTTGCGCGAGACCGGGTCCGAACCGCTCATTCCGCGAGCGTAGCACCGTTCCCGCCACCGCGGGCCGCACGCAGGAACCGCACCTCGGCGGGCCCGGAGTCGATCGCCGCGTAGCCGGCCCGCCGGACCGACGGATCGGGTTCGACGGCGATCGCGACCGCATCGACCAGCCGATGCATGAACTCCTCCTCGATCTGGCTTCGCACGCCGCTCGTGAGGAAGTAGGTCCCCGCGAGAAGCCGCGCCTCGATCGGCGCGATCAGTTCGATCTCGTCACCCGCCGACACCGAGAGCGCCTCGTGCGGCACGGGGTGGACGAGTCCCGCGAGCACGACGCCCGCCGCATTGCGCACGCTGAACCCGATGGTCACCGCCTCGGCGTCGCGTTCGAAGCGGACGCGCGCCCGCACCCGGTACCGGCCGCCGAAGCGCAGCCGATTCACGCTCCGTCCCCTGCGATCCTCGACGAGGAGCGACTCGATGCATGCGCCGTCGGGCGCGTACGCGAGCGCATCGGGCGCGCGCAGCGACGCGTCGAACGCGCCTTCCGCGAGCGAATCGTCGAAGTCGGCGTCGGCGTCGGCGTCGGCGTCGCGCGCCGCCACTCCCGTGGCGTCCGCCCCGGCCTCCCCAGCGTCCGCGTCCCCCTCCGCGGAACGCCCTCCGGCCGGCGCTTCCGCCGCGCGTCCGGCGGCGCCCTTGTGGATCGAGGCCTGGTACCGACGCACGACCTCGCGCGGCGTTCCGACCAGCGCCACGCGCCCGTCCTCGAGCAGCGCGGCGCGGTCGCAGAGCTCGAGCACGAGATTCACGCTGTGCGAGACGAAGAGGATCGTCGAGCCGCGCGCGCGGATCTCCTCGATCCGCGCGAAGCACTTCCGCGTGAACGCCGCGTCGCCCACCGACAGCGCCTCGTCGACCACGAGGATCTCGGGATCGCCGCTCACCGCGACCGCGAACGCGAGCCGCGCGAACATCCCGCTCGAGTAGGTGCGCACGGGGCGGTCGATCGCCGCGCCGATCTCGGCGAACGCCTCGATCGCGGGCAGGCGCGCCTCGGTCTCGCGCCGCGTCATCCCGAGGAGCGCCGCGTTGAGGAAGACGTTCTCGCGCCCGCTGAAGTCTGGGTTGAATCCCGCACCGAGCGCGAGGAGCGGCGCGACGCGCCCGCGCACCTCGACCGAACCGCGGTCCGCGCGCGTGATGCCGCTGAGGATCCGCAGGAGCGTCGACTTTCCGCTGCCGTTCCGTCCGACGAGCCCGAAGGTCTCGCCGCGCCGGATCTCGAGGTCGACCGCATCGAGCGCGCGGATCTCGCTCACCGCGCCCGTCGTCCGACCGAAGAGGAGTCGCAGCACGCGGTCGACCGGACGTCGGTAGCTGCGGTACGACTTCGACACTCCACGGAAGACGATCGCGCGATCGTCGTCGCGCGCGGGCGAGGCGGCTGCCGTCCGTTCATCCGTCATGCGACATCCGCGAAGTGGGGCCGGAGCCGTCCGAAGAGCGCCCGCCCGCCTGCGAGGACGACGAGCGCCGCGAGAAGCGACCACGCGAGCGGCGCGAGCGCGGGCGTCGCGCCCTCGAGGAGCGCCGTCCGCGCCGCCGTCACCGACACCGCGACCGGGCTCGCGCCGATGATTCCACGCAGATGCTCGGGCAGCGCGTCGAGGCTGTAGAAGATCGGGCTTCCGAAGAGAAGCGCCATCGACGCGAGTCCCACGATCTGCGCGAGGTCGCGCACGAAGAGCCCGAGCGCCGACAGCGCGTACGAGATCCCGAGGCCGAGCACCGCGATCGGCAGTCCCGCGACCGGAAGCCACAGCGCCGTCGCGGGCGGCACGCCGACGGTCGCCGTGTACGCGACGAGAAGGATCGCCCCCGACACCGTCGCGTTGAAGAGCGCCACCAGGAGCGCGACCACCGGCAGGATCTCGACGGGGAAGACGATCTGCTTCACATAGGTGGCGTTCGAGCGGATGAGCGACGGGCCGCCCGAGAGCATCTCTCCGAGGATCTGGAAGAGGAAGAGCCCGCTGAAGAGGACGATCGCGAAGGGCGCGTCCTCCGAGCCCGCGGGACGCGCGCTTCCGCGCAGACCGCTTCCGAATGCGATCGTGTAGATCCCGAGCGACGCCAGGGGAAGCGCGATCGCCCAGAGCGGTCCGAGCATCGATCCGCGGTAGCGCGCCGCGAGCTCGCGCCGCACGAGACGGACCACCAGCTCGCGGTGCCGGAAGGGCGAGAGGATCGCGTCGCGCCACGCCATTCGGGCCAGTGTATCGCCCGCCGCGTCGGTGCCCGTTCGGCACCTGCGCGCCGCCGTCCGCCGCTCAATCGGGCGCGATCGCCCAGCTCGGCGGCGCGTTCCGGATGAACCCGCCCTGGGTCCGCGTGAAGGCGTCCATGATCCAGCCGTTCACATCGCCCGAGAAGCGGTTCCGCCAGACGATGTCGGTCTTCCCGTCGCCGTCGAGGTCGCGCATCGCGCCGACGAGCCAGTTCGTGTTGATGCCTGCGTGCAGCGCTCCGCCGCCCGTGCGCGCGAGCCCGTCCATGAGCCACGCCGAGACGAGGCCGTTGTACCGGTTCCGCCACAGGATGTCGTCCTTCCCGTCGCCGTCGAGATCGCCGATCCCTTCGGCGAGCCAGGTGTGCGGCACGGGTCCGACCACGTTCGTGATGTCGCCCTGCGCCTTGATCTCGGCACCGTTGAGAAGCCACGCGCTCACGATGTGCGAGGGCGAGCGCCACACGATGTCGAGGAGTCCGTCGCCATCGATGTCGCCGAGTCCCTGCGGCTCGCGCGATCCCGAGAGTCCCAGCGTGCCGCCGGCGATCTTGGTCGTGCCGTCCATCAGCCATGCGACGACGGTTCCGCCGATGCGGTCGCGCAGGACGATGTCGCCCTTGCCGTCGCCCGAGATGTCGCCGACGCCGATCACCTCCCAGTTGGCGCCGAGTGCGGTCGAGATCGGCGCGGTCGCCTCGACCGACATGCCGTTCATGAGCCATGCGTGCAGACGGCCATCGGCCGCGTCCTGCCAGACGACGTCGGGCGTGCCGTTGCCATCGAGGTCGCCCATGCCGACCTGCGCGAATCCCTCGGGAATCGTGTTCTCGACGACCGTGCCCGCCTTCCGCGCCAGCCCGTTCATCAGCCACACCGCGAGCTTCCGCGACGACTCGTTCACGAACACCACGTCGGACGAACCGTCGGCGTCGAAGTCGTCGGCGACATACGGCTGCAGCACGCCCGACGGGTAGAGGAACTGCCGCTGGTGCGACGCGAAGTCGACGGCGTCGTCGTTCGAGTAGCCGACGGTCGCGCCGAAGTTCAGGCGGAGACCGGGCGTGTACTGGTCGGCCGTCACGACGAAGACGCCGAGAAGGACCTTGAGGTCGTCGCCCGCGACGCCGTGCCCGTTCGAAGGCGGCACGTTGTACCAGCCGCCGGTGCCGGAGATCGCGTTCGTCGCCACATGCGCCGTGTCGTCGAAATCGGGATCGGCGAGCGTTCCCTGCAGGAAGTTGCCCTGCTCGACGCCGACCGTGACATAGGTGTCGAAGAGCCACGCCTCTCCCGGCGGAAGGAAGGGGAGCGGCAGGAAGCTCGGCGCGAGACCGATGCCGGGGTCGCCCGCCTGATGGAACTCCGCCGCGGCCGCGAGTTCCGACGCCGTCAGCGACACGCCCACGTTGAACACGTTGAGCAGCACGTCGCTCGGATCGTCGAAGGTCGCGTAGACCTCGATCACGTGATAGGTGTTCTCGGTCGCCTCGACGACGAAGCTGTTGCTGCCGAATCCGACGAAGTCGGCGCCCGCGCCCGCGGAGACGGCGAGCGTGGCGAGAGTGGCGAAGAAGGTGTTGGGACGGCGGGGGGCGTTGCGCATGGGAACCTCTCGCGCGGTGGCGCGTTCGGTTCGGATCGGCGTCGCGGGGGGCGGTCTTCACCTCATTCCTCGCCACCCTGCGAGGACCCGCTCACGCCGCGCCGCGCGTGCGAGGCGCACCGTCCGCGCGGGCGGGGGCGATATCGGGAGGCGTTCGGCGGTGCGCGCGCCTCGCCCGTGACATACGACGGCCCGCGTCGGGGGACGCGGGCCGTCGGCGGTGTTGCCGCTCAACCCTCGAGGGGGGATCGGCAGATCGGCTTCGGCGGGAGGCCCGCCGAGAATGCTCAGCGAGCTGCGGTCGAGATCTCGAGTTCGCCGTTGGAGGCGGTGCGGAGCTCGACCTCCCAGCGCGGGCTGCCGCCCTCGCGATCGAGCTCGATCGAGTGGACGGTGGTCCCGGGATTCGCGCCCGACACCAGGTTCACCGCCGTCGACGGCGAGACGGTCACGAGGGCGATGACGCCGATCTCGTCGGCGAAGTCGTCGTACTGCGCGCTTGTCGGCGTCCATGCGGTGTTGCTCACGACCGCGAGGCTCGCGGCGTTGACGACGATCCGCACGAACTCGAACGTCGACTGCCGCCAGTAGAGCGCCTTCAGGTAGGTGGAGCTTCCCTCGCGCTCGACCTCGGCCTCGAGAAGGGGCAGCGCGGCGGCGTTGCCCGCGATCGCGAGTCCTGCGTTGAACGACGCCGCGGGCAGCGACTCGAACGAACCGCCCGAACCACCGTTCGCACCGCCGTTGTCGTCGTCGCTGTCATCGTCATCGTCATCGTCATCGTCGAAGTCGTCGTCGTTGAGGCACGACCACGACTGCGAGACGCGGCGGACGAACCCGCCCGCGGACTTGCTCGCGCCGTCCATCGTCCACGCGTTCACATCGCCGTTCGCGAGGTTCCGCCAGATGATGTCCGCCTTGCCGTCACCGTTGAGATCGGCCGTCGCCTGCACGCTCCACGAGAGCGTGACCGCCGACTGGATCGATCCGCCGCCCGTGCGCGCGCCCGACTGCATGAGCCAGGCCGAGAGGTTGCCGTTGATCGAGTTGCGCCAGACGAGGTCGTCGTCGCCATCGCCATCGAGATCGCCGCAGGCGCTCACGCGCCACGACGGCGCGACGTTCGGCGCGCCGGGAACCACGATGTCCTCGCGCACGACCGTCCCGTCGAGGATCCACGCGCGGATCTGATTGGCTGCGTTCCGCCAGACGAGGTCGCAGCGCCCATCCCCATCGATGTCGGCGCAGGCGAGATACTCGAGCCCCGCCGCATTCCCGAGCTGCGCACCGAGAATCTTCGTCGAGCCGTCCATGATCCACACCGACACCGCGTCGGTCAGGGTGTTGCGATGCAGAAGATCCGCCTTGCCATCGCCCGAGACATCGGCCATCGCGAGGTACTTCCACGACGCGGCCACGTTCCCCGAGAGCATGCGGTCCTCCGCGATCGCAAGCCCGTCGAGTCGCCACGCGCGGAACGCACCGGTCGTCTTGTCGCGGAACACCGTCGCCGCGCGCCCGTCGCCCCAGAGGTCTCCGACGCCGCAGAACTCGTACGCGGTGCCGAGCGACGCCGGCAGGACCGCGCCCGCCTCGCGCGTGAATCCATTCATCGACCAGCCCGACACCTGACCCGTCGTCGGGTTGAACCAGAAGATGTCGTCGCGCCCGTTGTCGTCGAGCGACGCCTTGGCGTAGCCGAGCTTGAAGTGGTAGCCCGCGGCGGCCGTCGCCGACGGCGCGCCGACCATGGCGCGCTCGCCCGCAAGCGCCAGTGCCTGTCCGAGGGCGGCACCCGCGCCCGCGGCGCTCGCCGCGATCTTCGCGCCGGCCTGCCAGTCACCGGTGCCGTACCGACGGAAGTCGTAGGCGCTGCCCGCGTTCACGAGCCCGTCGATGTCGTCGCCGGGCGCGCCCACGAGGACGCGGTCATCCCACGCCGCGACTGCCGCGCCGAACGCGTCGCCGGGCTGCGCGTCGGACGCCGAAAGCCGCGCCACCGACGGCCAGTTCGTGTCGGTCGCGCGCTCGTAGACGAACGCGGCGCCGGTCGAGGAGCCCGAGTTCAGGGCCTCGGGCGAGCCGATCGTGGTCCAGTCGCCGAGCGTCGTTCCCGACAGCGCGACCGAAGACCCGAAGCCGATCGCGCCCGCTTCACCCGAGGTGAAGGCGACCGCCTGCGTCCAGCTGCCCGAGGTGTTGCGATAGAGGTAGGCGGCACCCGCGCCCGCGCCGCGATCGGGCGCGCCGACGAGCGCGCGCGAGGAACGCGTCGCGACCGCCGACCCGAACCGGTCGCCCGCCACGCCGTTCGACGCGACGAGCTTCGCGGTCTGCGACCAGGTGTCGCCCGAGATGTTGCGGAAGACGTACGCGGCGCCCTGATCGGCGGCACCCACGATGTCCGCGCCCGGCGCGCCGATGACGACGGTGTCGCCCTTCAGGGAGACGCTCGCGCCGAACGCATCGCCGAGCGCGCCGTCCGCCGCCACGAGCTTCGCCACCTGAAGCCACGATCCACCCGACTCGCGGAAGAGGTAGACCGCGCCCTGGTCGCCGCTCGCGGGTCCCGAGGCGGCGGGCGCACCGACGGCGATCAGCTGGCCGTCGAGGGCGATGCCCGCGCCGAAGCCGTCCGCGGCCACGCCGTCGGCCGCCGTCAGCGTGCCGACCAGCGACCAGCTGTTGCTCGAGCCGCGCTCGAA
>JBJOHC010000272.1:0-3661 GCA_046047955.1 Planctomycetota bacterium | reverse complement strand
GGGCTGCGCGCGAGCTCGTTGCCGATCTCGGTGCGGGTGAGCCCCTTGCCGATCAGCCGGAGGACCTCGATCTCGCGCTGCGTGAGCGAATCGAGGAGCGTCGCGGGCGGAGCCGACGCCGCCTCGTCGCGCGCGCCCGGTGCGCCCGGCCGCCGCACGCCGCGGTTCTTCGGCGGCTGGCAGCGCGCGCGCACCTTCGAGCCCATGATGAAGGTGCCCTCGGCGCAGCGTGCGATGCGCCGCAAGCCGTCGACGATCTCGGCGACATCGTCGCCCTTCGCGAAGTACCCGGACGCCCCGCAGCGGAACGCTGACGAGAGGAAGCCGTCGCGGATGTGCGCGCTCAGGAAGACGAACCGCACCTCGGGATGGATGTGATGCAGACGGTCGGCCATCTCGAAGACGTCGGCGCCGGGCATCTCGATGTCGAGGACGACCACGTCGGGCCGATGCTCGCCGACCGCGTCGACGAGTTCGTCGGCGCTCGAGAGGGTGGCGACGCAGCGCACCTGGCCTTCGATCGCGAACTGCGCCTTCAGCCCCTCGACGAGGACCACATGGTCATCGACGCAGATGACGCGGACGGGCGCGTGCCCCGGGGCGCTCGGCCCGACGCCCGTGCGCGGGACCGACTCCGTGCGACGACGCGCGATGGTGCGGACGGGTGCGGTGGGCTTCGCTTCCACGATCGAGTCGTTCATGATTCCGATCCTCCTTCTGCGACCGACGCCTCGGCCGGTGACTTGACTGGTTCCTTGACCGCTGCCTTGACTGGCGCCTTGACTGGTTCCTTGACTGGCGACTTGACTGTTGCCTCGACCGATGCCTCGAGCGATGCCTCGACCAAAGCCTCGACCAAAGCCTCGACTGATGCCTTCTCCGATGCGGCCCTCGCGTCCCCCGCAAGCGCGCGATCGATCGCGCGCGTGACATCGGCGAGATCGACGGGCAGCGCGACGCGTCCGACCGCACCCGCGGCATCCGGCGCGGCGGGATCGCCGAACGCGATGATGCGGGTCGGCTCGCGGCGCGCGCACCACGCGCGGAACGCGTCGTCGTCGAGACGCGCGCCGTCGACGATCCAGAGCGTCGCGTCCTCGACGGATTCCCCGGCGTCGCATCCAGCGATCGCGCAGCCCTTCGTCTCGACGAGGGCCGCGACGAGCGCGCGCACGCGGCCATCCGCGAGATCGACGCGCGCCACGGCCTGCGGCGCGTCCCCGTCGGACAGATCGACGGCGCGGAGAACGAGCCGCGTCGTCGTCCCCATGCCGGGACGGCTGTCGATCTCAAGGCGTCCTCCCGCACGCTCCACCACGCGGCGGACGAGCGGGAGTCCGAGTCCCGTCCCGAGTCCGCGCGACTTGGTCGTGAAGAACATGTCGATCGCCTGGCGGCGCACCTCTTCGGTCATGCCCGCGCCGTTGTCCTCGAGTTCGACGATCACCGTGGTCCCCGACGCGCCCGCGCGCGCCCGAAGGACGACGCGCGACGCGTCGGGCGCGCGCTCGGATGGCATCGCCTCGGCCGCGTTCACGAGCAGGTTGAGCATCGCGCGCGTGAGAGCGTGCGGCGCGATCTCGACCGGTGGAAGTCCCTCCGCGAGATCGACGGTCATCTTCGCCTTCCGCCGGAGCGACTGGACGAGGAGCGCCCCGCACCCCGACCACCACGACGCGAGGTCGGTCGACGGCGAGCCGTCGCCATCGCCGTCGGGATCCATCGAGAGGAAGTGCAGCGAATCGGCGAGCTGCTGCAGGTAGGCGACGCTGTGGCGGATCTCCGCCACATGCATCGCTCGCTTCGCCGCGGGCATCCGGCCACCAGCGGCCGAAAGCGCGTTCACATGCGCCCGGATCGGGAACAGCACGTTGTTCATGTCGTGACCGAGCCCCGCGGCGAGGGTTCCCATCGCGGCGAGGCGGTCCGACTCTCGCGCGCGCTCCTCCGCGGCGTGGCGCTCGCGCATGTCGCGCAGCGCGAGCATCGCGCCTCCCCCGGCGACCGCGCGCACCGAGACCTCGACGGCGATGAGGCCACCGTCGGCCCGGACGACTTCGAACTCCCGAGGCGCCACCGCCGGCCGCGTCTCGTCGCGACGGTGCGCTTCCGCTTCGCGGAGCGACGCGCCGAGCGCGTCGAGATGCCGCGGAGAGACGAGCATCGAGGCGGGCATGCCGTCGAGACCTCCGTGCGGATGTCCGAACCACCGTTCCGCCGCGGCGTTCGTGCGGACAACGCGACCATCCGCTCCGACTCCGATGAGCGCTTCCGCCGAAGCGTCGAAGGCCGCGTCAAGGCGGCCTTCGGTCTCGACGAGCGCCCGCTCGAGCGCGATGCCATCGAACGCGCACGCGACCTGTCGCGCGAAGTGACCGAGAAGCGGCCGATCGACATCGAGCTCGCTCGCGGGCTCGCGGAAGAAGACTCGCGCAGCGCCCATCCATGCACCGTCGTGCCGCCGGATCGGAACGGTCGCGACCGACGCGATCCCGAGCGCGGCCAGCGGAGCGAGGACCAGCTGCCCTTCGAGTGCGACGCATTCGGCGAGCGGCCGTGCGATCACCTCCTCGACCGAAGCGAACGCGCACGCGTCGATGGGGACGGACGCGAGCATCTCCACCACGGACTCCGGAAGTCCCTCCGCCACGACCGATGTCGAGCGAGCGACCGCGCGAATCCGTTCGGCCGAGGCGTTCGCGACGGCGTCCACCGCCCCTTCGGACGGCGCGAAGGCGGCCGAAGCGGACGGAGACATGCGGTCCCTCGCATCCGTTCCGAACCTCCGCCACGCCACCATCGCGGCCGATGCGCCCGTCGCCGACACGAGCGTCGTGGCGAACGCGCGTGCGACGCCCGATTCGTCGCCCGCGGCGCGCGCGACCGAAGCCGCGCCCGCGAAGTTCGTCCACGCCTGCATGGCGCAGACACTCGCGCCGGACGGCGTGCGCACATGACCGCGGGCGCCGTTTCCCGGATGCGTCGCGCTGGAATTCGCCTGCTTCCCGACCATGTATGACAGGCTAATTGTTGTTGGCAAAATGCAATGTCGTCATTCGTAGGGAATGTTCCCCGACTCGAACCTCGCCCGTGAACGCGCTTCGGGGATCGTTTCGCGACGCCGGCCGCGGCGACCGCGCCAAGATCTCCACGATGCGCAAGGACGAGAAGAACCCGCGGGAACAGTCCATTCCGACGCCGTTGACGGATCGGAATGCGCGCGCGGAGTCCACCACCCCCACGATCGTCGGCGGAAGAACCGGCGTCGCGGGCTGGACCCCGTTCGAACTCGAGTCGCTCCTCGTCGAGGCGATCGCCCGCGAACTCGGCCGGCGCTTCGGTGGCAACGCCGTCCTCGACCGGCTCGAGGCGGCGGCGCTGCTCGCGCGCCATGTCGCGTTCGAGACGGAATCACGCGATCGTCGGGTGCGCAGGTCTCGACGCGAGGCCACCCATCCACCCACTCTCACCCCTCCTCCAGTCGAACAGGACTCCCGCCGATGAGCGTCACCACCCGCGACATCCCCCGCTCCGGACTTCGCCCCGCCTCCGAACCGATCCAGATCGTGACCGCCGACTGCGCGCGCGCGCGACTCCTGCGGGGCAGTCTCGAGTGGCCGGGCCGACTCGAACTCCGCGAGATCCAGTCGATCGAAAGCGC
>JBJOHC010000271.1:0-8109 GCA_046047955.1 Planctomycetota bacterium | reverse complement strand
CGGGTCTTGTCATCGGACGGCCTCGCCCAGTTGCAAATCGTGGTCGAAGGTTGGGCGACCCCCGCCGAGATGGTCGACATAGCCGACTCGCTGCTCGTGGCGATTCCACGGGAGCTCTTGGAGGCGCTTGGGCAGGACGCGCCGGTCGCGAGCGGCCTCGGGCCGGCGACGGGAAGCGGAGGGGATGAACCATGAGCGAACTCGCCGATTCACCGCTGGGTCCCGACCGTTCCAATGGAGACGAGCGCGGCATCGTGCTGCGCGCGGAGGCACCGGGCGCCGTCGGTGTGCCGCAGGACACGACCGATCCGGTCGCCCTCGTCCGCGATCGCATGCACGGTCGTTGGATCTGGGCCCTGGTCGCGGGACTCACCCTCGGAGGTGCGATCGCCGCCGCCGCGTGGACATTCGCCCCCGTCAAGTATGTGGCGTCGGCCCTCCTCCGCGTCGAGTACAAGCTCGACACGATCGGCGGCGAGCCCGGAAGCGTGGCGGCGGAGACGGGCGAACTCGACAACTACAGCCAGTTCGTGAACGAGCAGGCGCTCCTGATGCGTGACGCCCGCGTGCTCGACGCCGTGGCGGATCGGGCACGGGGGGCGGCGGCTCCGGTGCCGAGAGACGGTGGGATCCTCACCGAGTCGGAACTTTCCATCATCGGTCGCCATCTCGCCGGAGCGGGGGCGGTTTCGGGCTCCGCAGCGCTTGCGAAGGGCCTCCAGACCGAGACCGACCGAAACTCCGGTCTGATCGCGGTTCGATACACCGCGGCGGATCCCCGGCTCACGGCGCCCATCGTGAACGCCGTCGTCGACGCGTACATGGCGATCCACGGTCCCGACTCCGAGACCGACTACGCGCGCAAGACGCAGGCCCTCACCGATCTGATCACGGGCAAGCGGCGGGTGGCCGAGGAGCTCGAGGAGCAGCGTGCGACCCTTCTCAAGGACGCCCCCTACGGGAGCCCGAATCTCGAGGGGGTCCTCGAGAGTCGCGTCGCGCGCATGCAGCTTCTCGAGGAGCGGCTGCGGACGAACAACGAGCTCCGAACCAAGATCCGCGAGCAGGTCGCCGAGGCTGGCGGCTCCACGCCCGACGACGAGACGACCCTGACGCCGACGAACAGCGAGCTCGATGCGATCGATCCCGCGCTGCGCGAACTCCGTCGCGAGCTCGAGGCGGCGCGCATCGAGTTCTCCCTGCTTTCGAAGAGCTACAAGTCGGATCATCCCGCCTTCGCGCGGCTCGCCCGCAGCATCGCGTCGCTCGAGGCGCGGCTCGACGCCGCACGCATCGGCGCCGCCTCGATCTGGCGGGAAGGTGCGGGTCGCGATCGGTCCTACGGCCGGCTGTCGCGGGAGGCTGCGCGCTTCGAGGCGGAGCTCGCGAGCCTGCGCAGCGATGTCGACCGCATCAACCAGCTCTCGATGCGCGCCGCGCAGATCGATCGGAAGCTCGCCGAGAACGCCGCGGAGGAGGCGGCGCTTCGCGAGCGGATCGGCGCCCTGATGCGCGAGTCGGAGAGCATCCGCCGGGGACGCGTGGTCGTGCGCCAGTCGGCGACGACCCCCACGATTCCCGATTCGGACAAGCGCCTGCAGCTCGCGATCGTCGGATTCGCCGGAGGAATCGGCCTTTCGTTCGCTGGATTCTTCCTCTTCGGCATGGTGCGCCCCGTCGCGCTTCATTCGACGCAGTTCGCGAAGGACCGCAAGATGTCGCTCCTCGGCGTCGTGCCCGACATGAGCAAGTCCGAGGAGGACGATCCGGAGTCGCGGACGCGCGCCACCGACTGCGTGCACCGCCTGCGCAACAAGATCGAGTCCCGTCGGACGCCCGGTGACGGCTACGCGCTCATGGTGTCGAGCGCCTTCCAGGGCGACGGGAAGACGACCGTCGCCGCGGCGCTCGCGGTGAGCTACGCGCGCAGCGGCCATCGGGTGGTGCTCGTCGACTGCGACTTCCGCGGTCGGGCGCTCAGCCACCAGTTCCAGCGGCTGCGCGCGCCGGGCGTGCGCGAGGTCCTCCTCGCGGGCCGGCTGCGCGACGAGGTCGTGGAGGTCGCGCCGAACCTCTCCATCCTTCCGGTCGGCGTCTCCGAGCAGTTCTCCGAGCACAACCTGCAGATCGGATCGATGCGGCGGCTCCTGCGGACCCTGCGCGACCACTTCGAGATCGTGATCGTCGACTCGGGCCCGATGACGGCGAGCATCGAGGCGATTCCCGTCGCGGCGAGTTGCGACGGCGCGGTCCTCGCGATCCGTCGCGGACGGGTGCGGACGCCGCTCGCGACCTGCATCGAGGAGATCCGCAACGCGGGAGCGGAGTATCTCGGACTGGTCCTCAACTACGCGACTCCGGCCGACTGCGACCGCTTCGGATCGAAGTCGCGGATCTCGGAGGAGGTCGCTCGCGGGCTCCTCGGCCACGACGGGGCGGAGCGCGCGCCGCGGAATCCGCTTCTCGACGATGCGGACGATCGTCGCGGTACGGGCACGACTGCAGGTGACGGGAATTGAACGATGGAGGGGAGTCCGAACGAAACCCCTTCGCGCTCCGCGCAGCCGACCCTCTGGGGGCTTGGCCCGCGCGAACTGCATGACGCCTACTGGGCGTCGCTCGGTGTCTCGTGCGTGCGGCTCGGGGAAGGTGCGGAGCCGCAGGAAGGGGCCGACCTCCATCTCCTCCTCGCGGGCGAGCAGCTCGTGTGGTTCGACCTCCGGTCCATTCGCGAGACCCTGATCTGGAGCGGCGCCGACGTGGTTCGCGTCGACATCGTCTCGTCCGGCGGCGGCGGCTATTCGGAATTCGTCGAGGCCGACGCGGACGGGCTCGTCCGCCGCGTCGGGCGGCGCTATGAACGCGCGGTCCGCTCGAGGGGCTCGATTCTTCTCGCGCGAAGCGCCCGCAACGCACGGCTCTGGAGCGCGGCCGAGAGCCAGGGCGAGGCGTTCGCCGGCTTCCGGCGCAACCGCTGGTTCCGGATCGACCGCGTTTCGGCGGAGGGCTTCTCGGTCGAGGCTGCCGGTCCGACCGCGTTGCAGGAGCTTGCGAACGGCCTACTGCTCCGCTGGCCGCAGCCCGATCATGTCATCGAAGGTCTTCGGGCCTATCCGCAGCGCGCCGCCGATCCCGAGCGGCCGCCCACCGTGGTCGCCCTCGGTGACACGGAGCATGACGGCTCGGGCGTCTTCGGTGCCGAGGCCGACGCCGCGGCCTTCGATCGCGATCGGACGCGCGTGGCGCCCATCTGGGTCGGATTCCGTCGCGGGGTCGGGGCGCTCGAGGCGATCGGTCCCGAGGTCGTGCTCGACGATCCGCTCGCCGAGCCGCGCCCGGCGCTCGAGGTTCGGCGCATCGACGACCTCTTCTCGCCGAGCGGCAGCGCGCGCCGCGAGCGGAGCGAAGAGGACCGCGGGATGTATGTCGGGGTCAAGCGCCTTGCGGACATCCTCGGCAGCGTCCTCGCGCTTCTGATCGCCTCCCCGGTTCTTCTCGTGGCCGCGATCGCCGTCGCCATCGATGACGGCTTCCCGATCTTCTACGCGCAGGAGCGCCAGGCCCGCGGCGGCCGCGTCTTCCGCTGCTGGAAGTTCCGCACCATGCGGCGGAACGCGGAGAAGCTCGAGGCGCAGCTCCGCGCCCAGAACCTCTGCGACGGCCCGCAGACGAACATCCGGAACGATCCGCGCGTCACGCGCGTCGGGCGCATCCTGCGACCGCTGCAGATCGACGAGTTCCCGCAGTTCTGGAACGTGATCATCGGCGACATGAGCATCGTCGGACCGCGGCCGAGCCCCGAGCGCGAGAACCAGTTCTGTCCGGCCTGGCGCGAGGCGCGTCTCTCGGTGCGTCCCGGCATCACGGGGCTCTGGCAGGTCATGCGCACGCGCGAGCCCGGGAAGGACTTCCAGGAGTGGATCCGCTGGGACATGGAGTACGTCCGCCGGATGGGGCCTGGCCTCGATCTCTGGATCTGCGCGCGGACGGTCTGGAACCTCGTGGCGCCCCGACTTGGTAGCCTGCTGCGCTCGGGAGGAAAGGACGCCGCGGCGGTCGCCGGCGCGGCGGATTCCCCGGGAAGCGCGGAGGCATGAAGGTGGGCAAGACGGCACGATCGGCGGAGCAGACGGGCAAGGTCCGCAAGAAGGGAACGCGTGCACGGCGCAGATTGCGCCTTGTGCTGGTGGTCTCGGTTTCGGTCCTCGTCCTCGGGGTCGGTGGGATCGTCGCGCGCTCCTGGTACCGCGCGCACCGCGCGGCCGAGAGCAGGCGCCAGGGGCTCGCGCTCTTTGAGGAGAAGCGGTTCGAGGACGCGCTTCCATTCCTCGCCTACGCCGCGCGCGACCCGTCCGATGTCGAGGTGGTCATCGCGCTCGGCGAGAGCCGGCGGATGGTTCCCGAGCGCGAGCGGCAGCACCTCCGCACCGCGGCGAGCTACTTCGGCGCCGTTCTGAGGAACAATCCCAACGACCTGCGCGCCCTTCGGCCGCTTCTCGAGTGCCTCATCGAGCTCGGCTACCTCTCCGAGGTCTCCGAGGTCGCGCGGCGGATCCTCACGATCGAGCCCACCGATGTGCGGGCGCGCGAGGCCATGCTCGAGACCGAGGTGGTGCAGGGCCGCTGGGACGAGGCCGCGGCGACCGCGCGCGCGCTTCAGGAGCGCGAGCCCTCGCGCGTGCGCTGGCGGGCAGCCGAGATCCGCTGCCTGCGAAGCGCCGGTGGCGGCGCCGACGAGCGGCTCGAACTCGTCCGACGATGGCGGGAGGAGTCTCCCGAGATCGCGGGACTCGCGCTTCTCGAGTCCGACGTCCTTCGCGAGCTCGGACGCAACGCCGAATCGCGATCACTCCTCGAGGCGCTCGCGTCGCGCGGTGTCGACGATCTCGAATCGCTGCAGGCGCTCCTCGAGTCGCTCGATGCGCTCGGGCTCGAAGGCCTCGCCGAGGGAGCGATCGCCGCTTCGCGCGTGCGCTTCGCCGATCCCTCGGAGGCGGCCCTTCTCGAGGGACAGCGGCGGCTGCTGGCCGGACGGCTCGATGGAATGGAGGCGCTCTTCGCCGGCCTCGACGGTTCGGTCGATGCGATCCGCGCGGCTCGCATGCTCGCGACGGCGGCGTATCTCCGCGGTGATCGGGAGGCCGCCAGGAGGGCACTCTCCGGTCTCGCCCCCGGCAAGGATGCGCGTGCGGACGGCATCCTGAAGGCGCTCGGCGGCGCTTCGACGCTCGATCGCCTCGAGTCGTTGAGAGCGGAGCATGGCGAGCGGCCCGACGACACCTTGGCGGCCGCGCTCATGGCGGATCTCCTGCTCGAGCTCGGCGAGACCGAGGAGTCGCTCGCGGTGCTGCGCGTGGCGTTCGAGGCCGGAGGCGCGCGGTCGCAGCCCCTCGGGCTGCGCCTTGTTCGGGCGGCCTCGCTCGGAGGGCTTCACCCGCAGGCGCTGACAGCGGCCCGGACGCTCGCCCTTCGATATCCGTCGGACGGCGCGTCCGCGTTCGCACTGCTCGATGCCTGGTCGGCGGCGCTCGCCGACGGCTTCGAGGACGGCATTCCCGAACTTGCGCGGTCGGGCGGCGATCCGACCGCATCGATGCTCGCATTCTGGCAGGCGCTCGGTTCGCCCACCGGTCCTGCGGCGGGCGTCGCGCGCGCACTGGCCGCCCGCGGGCGGCCGGAGGATGCGTCGCGCGTGCTCGCGTCGGTGACGGAAGCGGGCGGAGCGCTCGAGAGCGCGGGGGAGTCGGCGCTTCTCGCGCTGCACGAGCCGGCCGTCTCCTTCGATCCGGCGCTCGCGGCGCGTATCGAGGCCGCGCTCCTCGAGCGGCCGCTCTCGGATTCCGCCGCCATCGCGTTCGCCGCGCGTCTCGAAGACCTCGGACGGGCCGCCGACGCGCGGGCTTCGCTCGAGAAGTGGCTCGCACGGAACGCGGCGGGAACGTCGGGTGAGGGTGTGACGGCCGCCTCGCGGGAACGGGTCGAACGATGGTTGCGCCGGATCGGCACGACCGGTGAGGCGGGACTCGCATCCCTCCGCGCCTCCTTCGACGCCGAGCCGTCGCTCGAGGGCGCGGCGCTCGTTCTCTCGAGCGACGAGGCGTGGAACGACGAGTCGCTGGTGAACGCCGCGGTCGCCGAGATGCGCCGCGTGCTCGGTCCACAGTCGCTGCGTGCGGCGGTCGCGAGCGGAGTCGCAACCCTCGTCTTCAAGCGCAACGATCCCGCGGCGCTCGCTGCGGCAATCGCGGAGCTCGACGCCGCCGTCCGACGGGCGCCCGATTCGGTGAGCGTGCTCGTGACGCTCGCGAAGCTCCTTCGGACGACGAGTCCGCCGAACGATGTCGAGGCGGCGAATCTGCTGCAGCGCGCGGTGCAGGTGCAGCCGGCCGATCTCTCGAGCTATCCCGAACTCGTCGCGGTGCTGCAGCAGCTCGGCGACTACGTGGCCGCCGAGCGCGTGATCGAGACCTACATCCGCCTCGCGGGTGCGGAGCTCGGTGCGTCGCGCAGGGCAGCCCGCATGCAGGAAGAGCAGGGGCGCTTCGTCGAGGCAGCCGCGCTGCATGAGCGCATCGCAGGGCGGACGCGCAGCGCCGTCGATCGACTGGCGCTCGCGAAGGTTCGCCAGCGGCTCGGCCGCCCCGACGAGGCGCGGACGATTCTCGCCGAACTGATCGCCGAGGGCGACTCTCCGCTCGCGCTCCCGGAGCTCGTCCTCCTCGAGGCCCGTGAATCGGGCGTCGCGGCGGCGCGCGCCGTGCTCGCCGAGCGAGGGGCGGGCGTCGACGAGGCCGTGCGGTGGGCGGTCGAGGCCGATCTCGAGTACCAGTTCGGCGATCTCACGCGCGCCCTCGATTCCGCGCGCCGACTCGTCGCGCGGACGCCCACCGCGACCGCGTACCAGCGCCTCTGCCGGATCGCGATCCGCGCGGGCGCGATGGAGGAGGCCCGTGGCGCGCTCGCGAGGGCGCTCGAGCTCGCGCCCGAGGACTCCGCGACGCTTCCACTCGCGGGTTCGATCCTGCTCGCCGACGGCGAGGGGCGAAGGCAGCTTCGGGACCTCCTCGGGCGGACGAGCGATGCGCGCTCGGACCTGATCGAGTCGATCCGTTTCCTCGAGACGGCGATCGGCGAGAATGGCGAGTTCTCCGCGACCCCCGTCATCCTCCGCGGAGCGCGCGATCTGACGGTGCGATTCCCGGTGTCCCCGATCGCCTGGCGGATCCTCGTCGAGTTCCTGCTTCTCGCGGGAGACGAGCGGGGCGCATCGCTCGCGGCCCGCACTGCGCTCTCTCGCGTGCCGGGCGATCCCTCGATCGCGCGCCTTGCGACCGAGACGGCCTTTACGGCGGGAGAGCCCGACGAGGCGCTCGCCGCGGCGAACGGCTGGCGACGACTCGGCGGCTCCGAACTTCTCGAGGCGGACGCCGCGCGGGCGCTCGTCCAGCTCTCGCTGAAGCAGGTCGCGCAGGCCAACGCGACGCTCGCTCCTCATCGACAGGAACTCCTCGCCCGTCCGCGTTCGCGGGCGGCGCTGCGGGCGCTCGTCCTCGTGGAGCTCGCGGCGGGTGGTGCCGCGGGCCTCGCGCGCGAGATCGGTTCCTTCGAAAGCCGCGATGCGGAGCAGCGGGCGACGATCGTCGCCGCGTGGATCGAGTCCACCGAGTTCCTCGAGAGCGCGCTCGCGCTCGCCGCGCTGCGCGAGCTCGCGCCCCTCGTCACCGAGGACGATCCCGAACTCGCGGGCCTCGTGGCGGCGGCCACGGAACTGTGCGGTGCGGGCGACGCGGATGCCGGTGGCATCGCGACGGAGCTCCTCGACCGTCTCCCGGCGACGCACTTCGCGCGTCCGCTTCTCGCCGCCGACCTCGAGGCGGCTCGCGGCGATCCCGCGCGCGCCGAGGAGGGCTACCGCGCGATCTACAACGAGGCGCTCCGCGGCGCGTCCACCACCGTCGACGCGCTCGCCGCAGCCGATCCCGATGGACCGGTGGCGGCGGCCGCGACCGCCGCGCTGCGCGCCCGGCCGCTCGCGATCGCCGCACTCGGCAACCATGCCGCGCTTCTTCTCGACAGGGGCGGATCGGCCGCTCGCGCGCTTCGGCTCGC
>JBJOHC010000270.1:0-2860 GCA_046047955.1 Planctomycetota bacterium | reverse complement strand
CGGCGGGCGGAATCGAATGGGACCGTGCTTCGGCGCGGTCCCGTTCGTTTGCATGGCGGGCGGCCGCGAGGTCGGACCGGCTCGCGCCGCCACGCATCACCTCGGTTCGCGCGCCTCGGCGAGCTCCCGCTCGAGCACCACGCGGTAGCGCGCCTTCCCCTCCCGCGCGCGGTCGAGCGCCGCGGCCGCGTCGGTGAATGCGAAACGCTCGACCTGCGCGCCGATCCGGTGGCGCGCCGCGAACGCGAGCATCTCGTGGATCGTCGCGCGCCCCGCGGCGCAGCTGCCCATGATGCGCCGTCGCCCCGAGACGAGCGGCATCCCCTCGGCGGCGACGGTCGCGCCCACGGGGCCGAGGACGACGAGCGTGCCGTTCGGCCTGAGTCGCCGGAGAAGCGCGTTCCAGTCGGGCGCGGTGGGCGAGGTCGCGAGAACGATGTCGTCGAACGCGCTCGCCGCCGATTCCCAGCCGGGCGCGATGAAGTGGTGCGCGCCGAGGGCGAGCGCGTCGTCGCGCTTGTCGGTGGTGCCGCTGAAGACGGTCACCTCGCAGCCCATCGCGCGCGCGAAGCGCACCGCGAGATGGCCGAGCCCGCCGAGCCCGCAGACGCCGACGCGCATCGCCGCGCGCGCGCCCGCCGCGAGAAGCGCGCCGTACACCGTGGCGCCCGCGCCGAGAAGCGGCGCCGTCGCCGCGGCGTCGAGACCGTCGGGGATTCGGAACGCCCACTCGCCCGACACGCGCATGCGGTCGGCGAATCCGCCGAAGTGCCCGACGCAGGTTCCCTGCGTGGCGAGGCAGAGGTGCTCGTTTCCCACGAGGCATTCGTGGCAGTGGAGGCAGGCGTCGCGCGTCCATCCGACGCCCACGAGATCGCCCGTCGCGAGGTGCCGCACGCGCCGCCCCTTCGCCTCGACGCGGCCGACGATCTCGTGCCCGGGCACGAGCGGGAAGCTCGAGATGCCCCACTCGTCGTCGACGAGGTGCGCGTCGCTGTGGCAGACGCCGCAGTGCGTGATCGCGATCTCGACATCGTCGTCGCCGAGAGGAAGCGGTTCGTACTCGAAGGGCTCGAGGCGCGCGCGCGCGGCGAGGGCGGCGAAGGCGTGGAAGTGCGCGATGGCGGCGGGAGCGGGGGGCGTGGCCGTCGCGGGCGGGGCCGACGTGGCGGCGGTCGTCGTGGCGGTCGTCGTAGGCGTCGTCGTGGCTGTCGTCATGGTTCTCGTCATGGATCCGACGCTACGGCGCGAAACCACGGCATTCCGCGGGGATTCCTCCCGCGCCGCGCCGCGTATCCTGCGCGACCGCATGCCCGATCAGACGACCCATCACGCCGCCCGACTTCTGCCGCCCACCCCGCAGGCGATGGCCGCGCGCGACACCGACTGGCGCGCGGGCAGCGTCGTCTACCAGGTCTTCGTCGACCGCTTCGCGCCATCGGCCGATCTCGACGCGAAGCGCGCGCTCTATCCCGCGCCGAAGACCCTGAAGTCGTGGCACGAGACGCCGCGGCAGGGGCACTTCGTCGAGGAGGCGGGCGTCTGGAGCCACGAGATCGAGTTCTGGGGCGGCGATCTCGCGAGCCTGCGCGGGCGGCTCGGGCACCTCGAGGCGCTCCACGCCGATGTCCTCTACCTGAACCCGATCCACGCCGCGTACACGAACCACAAGTACGACGCCGCCGACTACCTCGCGGTGAGTCCCGAGTACGGCACGCGCGCCGACCTGAAGACGCTCGTCGACGACGCGCACGCGCGCGGACTCAAGGTCGTCCTCGACGGCGTCTTCAACCATGTCGGACGGCGGCATCCGTACTTCGAGGCCGCGCAGCGCGATCCGCACAGCCCGTACCGCACCTGGTTCTTCATCGGCAGCGAGTGGCCGCACGGCTACCGCGGCTGGGCCGATGTGCCGAACCTTCCCGACCTTCATGTCGAGCGCGACGAGGTGCGCGAGCATCTCTGGTGCGGCAGGGACAGCGTCGTGAAGTCGTACCTGCGCGACGGCGTCGACGGCTGGCGCCTCGATGTGGCGAGCGACCTCGGACCGCACTTCCTGCGCGAACTCACCGACAGCGCCCACGCCGAGCGGCCGGGGTCGCTCGTCGTCGGCGAGATCTGGAACGCGCCCGCAGGCTGGGACCGCGCGCTCGACGGCATCCTCAACATGCACGCGCGGCGTGCGGTGCTCGACTTCGTCTCGGGTCGCGCCGACGGCGCCACGACGGCCGCGCGCTTCGCCGAGATGGTCGCCGACGCGGGGATCGAGCTTCTCCTGCGATGCTGGACGACGCTCGAGAACCACGACACCGAGCGCCTCGCGGGGGCCGTCCCCGACGAGGCGCGCCGCCGCGTCGCGCATCTCCTGCAGGCGACGCTTCCCGGAAGCCCGAACCTCTACTTCGGGCAGGAGGTCGGCGCGCCGGGCGGCGCCGATCCCGAGAACCGCGCGCCGATGCGCTGGGATCTCGTCCGCGACGACCACCCCGAATGGCGCTTCGTGCGCGGGCTCTACGCGGCGCGGCGCGAGCTCCGCGCGCTGGCGAAGGGCGACTGCCTCTTCCTCGGCACGCGGCGGCTCCTCGCCTTCCTGCGGACGACCGACCGCGTCCTCGAGACCTGCCTCGTCGTCGCGAACATGGAGGACCACGAGGTCGAGGAGACCTTCTCGGTGCGCGACGGCCGACTGATGGCGGGCACCGACTTCCGTGACGCGCTCGAGTTCGGGCGCCACGACGCGATCGGCGCCCATGTCCACATGGGCTTCACGACCGTGAAGCTGCCGCCGCGGACGGCGGTCGTCATGCGCGTCGTGCCGCCTCGGCCGGGGCAGCACTCGCCGTACAAGCGCATGTCGTGA
>JBJOHC010000269.1:0-14281 GCA_046047955.1 Planctomycetota bacterium | reverse complement strand
ACCGCACCGTCGTCCTCCGCGCCCGACGCACCGCCCGACGAGCCCGCCGCTTCGGAAGAATCCTGACGAATGCAGTTCGAGCGCCCCATCTTCCTGCTTCTCCTCCTCCTCCTCGTGCCGGTGGCCGTCCTCGCGTGGCGAAGCCGCCGCAGCGAGGAACGGTGGAAGTGGTGGTCGAGCCTCGTCCTGCGCGCGCTCGTCGTCCTCGCGCTCGTCGGCGCGATCTCGCAGCCCTCGCTCGTCCGTCGCGGCGAGGCGATCACGACGGCCTTCGTCCTCGACCGCAGCCGCTCGCTCCCGCCGAAGCTCCTCGAGTCGTCGCGCGACTTCGTGCAGGCGCTCATCACGGCGAAGCGCGAGCCCGAGGACCGCGTCGCCGCCGTGACCGTCGGTCGCGACGCCGAGATCAGCGCCGAGCCCGATCCGCGCTCGATCGTCACCGACGACGAGCACACGGGCGACCGCGACGGCACGAATCTCGCCGCAGGCCTCCGTCAGGCGCTCTCGATCCTGCCGCCCGACACGGCGAAGCGGATCGTCCTCGTCTCCGATGGCAACGAGAACATCGGAAGCGCCCTCGCCGAGGCCGATGTCGCGAAGGCGAACGGCATTCCCATCGATGTCGTCCCGATCGAGTACGAATCGCCGAACGAGGTCGTCTTCGAGAGCCTGAAGGCCCCGACGCGCGCGCGTCCCGGGCAGACCGCCGAACTGCGCATGCTGCTCCGGAGCCAGGGCTCCGCGCGCGGCACGATCTATCTCCGCGACGGAGGCCGACCCGTCGACCTCGATCCCGACGCCCCCGGCGAAGGCCTCTTCGTCGAGCTCGAGGCGGGGCCGCGCACGGTCGTCCTCCCGTTCCCACTCGAGGGCGCGGGCACGCGCCGCTTCGAGGCGGTCTTCGAGCCCGAGTCGAGCGGCGACGACGGACTCCTCGAGAACAACCGCGCGACCGCCGTCACCTTCATCGACGGCTCGGGGCAGGTGCTCGTCGTCGACGGTTCGGGCGGCGCGGAGAGCGCGCCCATGGTCGACGCACTTCGGAAGAGCAACCTCGACCTCGTCGTCGTCGCGCCCGAGGATCTCGGGTCGGCGAGCGACTTCATCACGGGCTTCGACGCGGTCGTCCTCGTGAACGTTCCGCGCTGGTCGATCGACGGCGAGACCGACCGCCTGCTGCGCGCCTATGTCCACGATCTCGGCGGCGGGCTCATGATGGTCGGCGGCACGCAGAGTTTCGGCGCGGGCGGCTGGATCGACCAGGAGGTCGCCGAGGTCCTGCCCGTGAAGCTCGATCCGCCCGCGACGCGCCAGATGGTCCGCGGCGGCCTCGTCCTCATCGTCCACAGCTGCGAGATGCCGCAGGGGAACTACTGGGCGCAGCAGGTCTCGATCGCCGCGATCGAGGCGCTCACGCGGCTTGACCTGATCGGCATCATCACCCTCGTGAACGGGCCTGAGTGGGCGCTCACGCTCCAGGAGGCGGGCGACAAGTCGAAGGCCGTCGCCGCCGCGCGCTCGATGACCGTCGGCGACATGTTCGACTTCGAGGGCTCGGTCGCGATGGCGGCGAAGTCGCTGCGCGAGTCGAAGGCGGGGCAGCGCCACATCATCATCATCTCGGACGGCGATCCGTCGCCGCCGACGAAGGCGACCCTCGACGACGCGATCGCCGCCAAGATCACGATCACGACCATCATGGTCTCGGGTCACGGCACGCAGCAGGACTACGTGAACATGAAGTACACCGCCGAGTCGACGGGCGGGCGCTTCTACGAGGTGACGAACCCCAAGAACCTCCCGAAGATCTTCACCAAGGAGGCGTCGGTGGTGTCGCGGTCGCTCCTCGTCGAGGGCGACTTCTCGCCGTCGACCGCGGTGTCGACGACGGGTCCGCTGCGCGGACTCGCGGGCGTCCCGCCGATCGCGGGCTATGTGCTGACGATCCCGCGCGAGGGTCTCGCGCAGGTCGAGATCGCGAACTCGACCGAGGAGGGGCTCGACCCCGTCTACGCCTACTGGAACCACGGACTCGGCCGCTCGATCGCCTTCATGTCCGACGCGGGCACGCGATGGACGACGGGCTGGACGGGTTGGGACGAGTACCGCGCGTTCTGGGAGCAGTCGGTGCGCTGGCTTCTGCGCCCCGCGTCGCCCGCGAACGCGCAGGTGCGCGCGCGCGTCGAGGGCGAGACGGCGATCGTCGATCTCGAGGTCGTCGACGGGAAGGGCGGCTTCGCGACCGGACTCGACCCCGACGCGATGCTCGTCGCACCCGACGGCGCGTCGCGTCCGCTGCGCGTCTCGCAGGTCGGCCCCGGCCGCTGGCGCGCCGAATTCCCCGCGACCGAGGCGGGGTCCTACCTCGTCAACTTCGGACTCGGCCGCGACGAGAGCGGGCGCCGTTCGACGGTGCAGGCCTCGGTCGGCGTGCCCTATCCGAAGGAGTTCCGCACGGTGCGCGACAACCGCGCGCTCCTCGAGCAGATCGCGGCGCGGACGGGTGGGCGCGTCCTCTCGCTCGGCCCGACCGCGGGCATCGACGCCTTCGCGCGCGAAGGACTCCCCGTTCCCGAGAGCGCGCGGCGCGTCTGGGATCTCCTCGCGATCCTCGCGGCGGTCCTCTTCCTCCTCGATGTCGCCGTGCGACGGATCGCGATCGACTGGGCGGGCGCGCGCGGTGAACTCCGCGCCGCGATGACCGTCCGCGCCGCGGGCGACGGTTCCGTCGAAGCCTGGCGGAAGGCGCGCGCGACGAGCGCGACGCGCGGTCGTCCGGCCGCCGATGCGCGCGGGCGGCAGGCGGAAGCCGCATCCGAGCGACTCTCCGAGGGCCCCGCGCTCGATGTGCGTGGCGAACTCGGCGCGGGCCCCACTGCGGGCGGGCAGGCATCGGGGCGCGCCACGCCTCCCGTGAAACCCGACCGACCGTCCGACGGCGGCGCCGCGGGTGAACCCGAAGACACGACCTCGCGGCTCCTTCGCGCCAAGCGCCGCGCGCTCGGCGATGACGAAGGGAGCGCCTCGTGACCGCGTCGCCCGATCGGGCGGTCGATCCGCTCGCCGCGCCCGAGACGCCCGACCACGCCGCCGACGCGCGGGCGCTCGGCGACCCGTCGATCGAGGATGTCGAGACCGCGCGCGCCCGCTGCGCGGCGTTCCGCCAGATCTTCGCCCGACTGCGCGCCGAGGTCGGTCGCTCGCTCGTCGGTCAGCGCGAAGTCGTCGACCTCGCGCTCGTCTCGCTCTTCGCGGATGGTCATCTCCTCCTCGAAGGCGTCCCGGGACTCGGGAAGACGCTCCTCGTCCGGACGCTCGCCGCCGCGACCGGCCTCGGCTTCTCGCGCATCCAGTTCACGCCCGATGTGATGCCCGCCGACATCACGGGTACGAGCATCCTCGTCGAGGACGAGGCGACCGGCCGCCGCGAGATCCGCTTCCGCCAGGGGCCTCTCTTCGCGCAGCTCGTCCTCGCCGACGAGGTGAACCGCGCGAGTCCGAAGACGCAGTCCGCGCTCCTCGAGGCGATGCAGGAGCGCGCGGTCACCTCGGGTGGGGAGACGCGCCCGCTCGGACGGCCGTTCTTCGTGATGGCCACGCAGAACCCGATCGAGCAGGAGGGCACCTTCCCGCTGCCCGAGGCGCAGCTCGACCGCTTCCTCCTCAAGGTCGATGTCCCGCCGCCCGACCGCGAGACGCTCCGCGAGGTGCTCGAGCGGACGACGCGCGCCGACCTCGTCCTCCCCGCACAGGTCCTCGACGCGCGCACGATCGTCGCCGCGCAGCGCCTCGCGCGGCGGATCCCGATGGCGCCCGAGGTGCAGGACTGGATCGTGCGCCTCGTCCTCGCGACCCATCCCGACGGCGAGTTCACCGATCCCGCGAACGCCCGACTCATCCGGATCGGCGCGAGCCCGCGCGCCGCGCAGGCGATGGCTTCGTGCGCGCGCGTCGTCGCGCTCATGGCGGGGCGCTACGCCGTGTCGTTCGCCGATGTCCGCGCGGTCGCCCGCGCCGCGCTCCGCCACCGCATCCACCGCTCGTTCGAGGCCGAGGCGGAAGGCGTGACGAGCGACGAGATCGCGCGCCGCGTCGTCCTCTCGACGCCGACCGAGCCGGCCGTTTCCTCGCGCGCAGCGGGAGTTCCGCGATGAGCGCCACCCGTCCACCCGAGCGCCTCGACGACCTCCTCGACTCGCGCCTGATGGCGAAGCTCGACGCGATCGATGTCGTCAGCCGCAAGATCTTCGCGGGCAAGCTCCAGGGCGAGCGCCGCTCGAAGCGGCGCGGCCAGTCGGTCGAGTTCGCCGACTTCCGCCCCTATGTCCACGGCGACGACCTCCGCTTCGTCGACTGGAACATCTTCGGCCGCCTCGACCGCCTCTTCCTCAAGATGTTCCTCGAGGAGGAGGATCTCTCGCTCATCATCGCGATCGACGCAAGCGCCTCGATGCGCGCGGGCGACCCCGATGTCTTCGACTACGCGCGCAAGGTGGCGATGGCGCTCGCCTACGTCGGACTGGTGAACCAGCACCGCGTGTCGCTCGTCGGCTTCTCCGAAGGCCGCGTCGAGCGCGCGAGCAACCTGCGCGGCCGTCGCAAGGCCGCCGAGGTCGCGCAGTGGCTCCTCAAGCTCGCGCCCGAGGGCGGATCGGGCTTCGAGCAGGCGATGCGCCTCGTCGGCACGAGCCGCGTCGGGCGCGGCGTGATGGTGGTCCTCTCCGACTTCCTCCTTCCCGAAGGTCACGAGAAGGGGCTCTCGATGGTCGCGGGCCGCGGCTTCGACCTCTTCGCGCTCCAGCTCCTCGCGCCGCAGATCGCCGACCCCGCGCGCGAAGGCGGCGTCGCGGGCGATCTCCTCCTCGTCGACAGCGAGACGGGCGCCGAGACCGAGGTCACGGTGACCCCCGAACTCCTGCGGCTCTACCGCGAGCGGCTCGACCGCCTCTGCGGCGGCATCCGCCACTACTGCACGCGCCGCGACATCGTCCACATGATGGTCGAGACCTCGACGCCGGTCGAGACGCTCATGCTCGAGTACCTCAGGCGGCGGGGGCTCCTCCGATGATCGCACCGCTCGGCGTGACGGCGCTCGCACCGATCCCGCTCGTCCCGACGACGCTCGCCCTCACGTGGGTCGCGCCGCTCGCGGGCGGCATCCTCGCCGCGTCGATCCTCGCGCCGCTCGTCGCGCTCTGGTTCCTCAAGCTGAAGCGGCGTCGCCGCGCGGTTCCGAGCACGCTCCTCTGGACGCGCTCGCTCGCCGACCTCCGCGCGAACGCGCCGTTCCAGCGGATCCGCTTCAGCTGGCTCCTCGTCCTCCAGATCCTCGCGGTGGTCGCCATCGCGCTCGCCCTCGCGCAGCCCGAGGCCGAGGGCCTCGGTTCGGCGGGCGGGCGTCATGTGATCCTCCTCGACCGCTCGGGAAGCATGGGCGCGCTCGAGTCGGTCGACGGCGACGGGCGCGCGCTCGATCCGCCGCGCTCGCGGCTCGATCTCGCGCGCGACGCCGCGAAGGCCCGCGTGCGCGAACTCCTTGACGGCGGCTGGTTCTCGACGACCGCGAGCGATGTGATGGTCGTCGCCTTCGGCGCGCGCGCCGAGGTCCGTGCGCCGTTCACCTCGTCGATCGCGACCCTCGAGAAGGCGATCGACGGCATCGAGCCCTCCGACGAATCGACGGGCTTCGCCGAGGCGATCGAGCTCGCGCGCGCCTTCGCGAGCAGCCGCAATGTCGGCGACGAGCGCGGCGAGCAGCGCGAGATCGATCCGGGCGAGGCGCCCGCGCTCGAGCTCTACTCCGATGGCCGCATCGCGGACCTCGACAAGGTCGCGCTCCGCGCGGGCGAGCGCATCGTCTACCACCGCGTCGGAACCACGCCGCGCAACCTCGCGATCGACGCCGTCAGCGCCGACCGCCCGCCCGACGGGATCGAGCGCATCCAGGTCTTCGCGTCGGTCGTCAATCCGCAGGACTCGGCCGCTTCGGCGACCCTCGAGATGTCGGTCGACGGCGTCGTGCGCGCGGTCACGCCCGAACCCGTCGAGATCCCCGCCGCCAGCGAAGTGGGCGGCGTCTGGTCGCCCGGTCGCGCCCAGGTCGTCTTCCGACCGTTCGAGCAGCCCGCCGACGCGGTGATCGAGGTGTCGATCGTCGCACCCCCGGCGGGATCCGATGGCGCCGCCGAGCGGTCCGACGCGCTTCCCGCCGACGACCGCGCCGCCATCGTCGTTCCTCCCGCGAAGCCGCTCGCGGTCCTGCACGCGGGTGGAGACGGCTTCGTCGTCCGCACGCTCCTCGATGGCCTGCCGCTCGAGCGCATCGTCCATGTCACGGCCGACGAGTACGCCGCGATGGTCACCGACGGCCGCGCCGCCGCCTACGACGTCACCGTCCTCGATGGATTCGCGCCCGAGCGACTCGCGCCCGGCCGCTACCTCGTCCTTGGCGCGACGCCGCCGCTCGAGGGGCTCACCGAGTACGGCAAGCAGGAGGGGGTCTACGCGCGCATCGTCCGCGACGAGCACCCCGTCTTCCGCGCCGCGAGCCTCGACGACCTCTTCGTCTCGTCGATGCGGGCGGTGCAGGCGGACCGCGGCTTCGAGATCCTCGCCGAGGCGGCCGAAGGTCCGCTCGTTCTCGCCTACGACCGCGCGGGACTCCATGTCCTCACCGTCACCTTCGATCCACTCGATTCGAACTGGCCGCTGCAGCGCTCCTTCGTGCACTTCATGGCGAACGCGATCGAGCATCTCGGTCGCGTCGGCGAGGCGGTGGCGGGGCGCGCCGTCGCCCCGGGCGGTGCGATCACCGTCACGCTCCCCGCGGGCTCGCGCGACGCCGTCCTCGTGACGCCCGGTGGCGCGGAAACACCGCTCGCGGTCGACGCGTCGGGTGCCGCGTCGTGGGGGCCGGCGCGCGTCGCCGGCCTCTACGAAGTGCGGTACCTCGCGCCCGGCGCCACCGCTCGCGACGCGCGCACGATCGCGGTCAACATGACCGACGCACTCGAGTCGCGCATCGCGCCCCGCGAGTCGCTCGACCTCGGGACGGCGAATGTCCAGGGCGTCGCGGTCGCCTCGACGAGCCGGCGCGGCGCGCTCTGGCCGTGGGTCCTCGCCGCAGGCCTCGCGATCATCCTCTTCGAGTGGTGGTACTACCAGCGCCAGGTCCGGCTCTGACTCGGCTGGCGGGAAGCCGTGGTGAAACGGGACTCACCCTGGGATTGGCCCCGGGTTCTGCGCCTGTTTCTGCCCCTGGTTCTACTTTGAAACCCGCCCCGCACCCCGTCACGGAAGCCGCCGCGCGTCCCGCCTCGAGACCGAAGCAGTGCACGCATCCGCGATCCGATGGTGGCCGGTCGCGTTCGAGGTTGAACGCCGGATGATGCCCTCGACCGAACGGTCGAATCAGGACCCCGCGGCCGCGCCGCGCTCGATCTCGGCCATCACCTCGTCGTCGATCCCGAGGTACTCGCGCATGTGCTGGTCGTACATCGCCTGGTCGCGGTCGCGGGTGAAGTCGAGGCGCAGCTCGTTGATCACCTTCGTGCCCTGGCCGATCCACTGGCGCCAGGTCTCGGCGGAGATGTTCTCCTGGATCCACGCGCCCACCGCGCCGCGCATCGGCTGATGCTCCATGCGGGTTCCGGGCCGCCCCGTGCGACGGCAGACGAACGCCCCCGACTCGCGCAGCCGCTCGGCGGTCTCCGCCTCCTCGGCGAGAACCGGCACCGGGCGACCGATCGACTCGAGAAGCTTCGCCATCGCCTGCTGCGGCAGCCGGTCGCCCTTCGAGGCGGCGACCACATAGCCCTTCTCGAGGGTCGCGACCGCCTTGTCCTCCCAGCCCGCCTTCACCATCGCCTCGCCGGCGAGCTGGTAGGCCTTGCTCATCCCGTCGTTGATCGCGAGGCACTTCTCGAGGCTCTGCGCAGCCTCCGCGTACCGCTCCGCCTGCAGGTAGGCGTTTCCGAGGCTGAAGTGCGCCATCTCGTTGGTCGGGTCGGCGGCGGCCATCTTCTCGAACTGGGCGATTCGCTCGGGGTTCATCGGGGACTCCTTCGTCGCGCGTGGCGGGTCGTGCGGGTTGCGGGGGGCGATGATAGGCGGATCGTCGGACCGCCGCGCACGCATCGAAGGAGCGTCGAGCCCGGCCACGCGCGAAGCCGGAGGAATCGCCGCGCGCGCATCGGGGGCGCCGCGCGCACCGCGCGCGTGAACCACGCCCGTCACGCGTAGCCGAGCCGTTCGAGGTCGTCCTCGTCGAGCCCGAAGTGGTGTCCGATCTCGTGGAGGACGGTGATGCGGATCTCCTCGCGGACGCGCGCCTCGCCGCCGTACGGCGTCCCATCCTCGTCGACGCCCTCCTCCCAGCCGCCCGCCATGTCGACGACGCCCTCGCGGAAGACATGGATCACATCGCCGAGCCCCGGCCCCTCGACCGAACGCTCGGTGAGCGGAATCCCCGTGTGAAGTCCGCAGAGGATGTCGTCCTCGCCATCGGCTCCGTCATCCGCACCGGCCGACATCCCGAGGTCCTTCGCGCCAGGTTCCTTCATCCCCAGTTCCTCGAGGAGCGCGCGCGACGGCCGGTCCTCGAGCACGATCGGGCACTCCTCGAGCAGCGCGTGGATCTCCTCGGGAAGCGCGTCGAGCACCTCCTCGAAGATCCGGTCGAAGCGTTCGCGTTCGCGGAGCCGCATGGAAAGCCTCAGGGGACCGCCGCGCCGACGAGTTCGCCGATCGAACGGCAACCCTGCCGCTCGACCCAGCGCGCGAGTCCATCGTTCACGCGGAGCGGTGCGCGCGGATCGATGAAGAGCGCGGTGCCCATCGCGACCGCCGTCGCGCCCGCGAGGACGAACTCCGCGGCGTCGCGCCAGTTCGAGACGCCGCCGAGCGCGACGATCGGCACGCCCGCGTCGCGGGCGACGCCCTTGTGGACATCGTGCACCATGCGCACCACGATCGGATGGATGCCGGGCCCCGACAGCCCGCCGCGCCCGCGCGAGAGGCGGAAGCGCCTCGTCTCGGGGTCGATCGACATTGCGCTGAAGGTGTTCGCGACGACGAGGACCTTCGCCCCGCCCTCGATCGCGGCGGCGGCCATCGCCACGATGTCGCCCGCGTTCGGCGAGAGCTTCACCGAGAGCGGCTTGCGCGAGACCAGCGGCGCGACCTCGGCGAGAAGCGCGCGCAGCGCCCCCGGATGCTCGCCGAACTGGAGCCCGTCCGAGGTGTTCGGGCACGAGACGTTGAGTTCGACGAGGTCGATTTCAGGTGCCCTGTCGAAGGCCTCCGCGACCGCGCGGTACTCCGCGGCCGAGTGCCCCGCGACCGAGCCGATGAGTCGGCACGGCAGTCCCGCCGCCGTCGGAAGCTTCTCGGCGAGGAAGCGCTCGAGCCCGACATTCGCGAGCCCGATCGCGTTGAGCATGCCCGCGGGGCTGTCGAGGATGCGCCACGGCGGATTGCCCTCGCGCGACTCCGCGGTGATCGACTTCGTCGTGACCGCGCCGATCCGCGCGAGATCGAACGCATCGGCCATCTCGCGCACGTAGCCAGCGGTGCCCGCCGCGAGGACGACGGGCGACGCGAGCCGGACACCGGCGAGCGAGACGGAGAGGTCGGGCATCCCGCCGATGGTACCCGAGCGAAAACGGCCGCGGACCGCACGCATCGTGCGGTCCGCGGCGCTCGATTCGGATGAAGCCCGCGATTACGGGCAGGCGCCCCAGTTCGAGAGGAGCGTCGCGAGGTCGCTGCCGCCGACGATGCCGTCGCCGTCGAGGTCGCCCGCCGCCGCGCCCCAGTTCGAGAGGAGCGTCGCGAGGTCGCCGCCGCCGACGCTGCCGTCCGCGTCGTAGTCGCCGCTGCACGGCTCGGCCGCGTCGCACTCCGCGACCGAGATGACGAAGTCGTCGATCGCAGCCTCGGTCACCGAGTTGTTCGGGTTGTCGTTGGCGATGACCCGCACGCGGACCGTCGAATTGAGCTCGACGTACTGCCCGAGGTTGTAGGTCTTCGTGGTCCACGAGGTGATGTTCTCGCGGATCGCCTCCATGAGGACCCAGTCGCCGCCGTTCGAGACCTCGATGCGGAGCTGGTCGGCCTGCGTCGGCGTCGTGAGGATGTCGTCGCAGAAGAACCAGACCGCCATCGAGAGCTGCGCGGCGCTCACGCCCGAGAGATCGAAGGCGGGCGAGGTGAGCACCGTCGGACCGCCATCGAGATCCTGGCTCGACGCGACGCCACCCGCGACGCCGAGACCCGTCTGGAAGCAGCGCACGCCGGAGCCCGGCGTCGCATCGGCCGCGGGCGACGCGGGGAGACCACCCTGCGCGGTGCCGACGGGGGCCGCGGCGACCCACGGACCGAAGGTGACGGCGGTGTTCTCGATCGTCCAGCCGCTGACATCACCCTCGAAGCTCTCGCTCACGAGCACGGTCTCGCCGGTCTGGACAGGCACGGAGCGGAAGATCGTCGGCGCCGCGGACGGGTCGAAGATCGGTCCGCCGTTTGAGAGGGTCGCGCCCACGTAGAAGCGCACGGGCGCGCCGCAAGAGACCGCGGGGAACTCCGCGCGGTAGGTGTCCGCGTCGAGCTGCGACATCGGGAAGGAATTCCAGGTCGCGCCGTCGGTCGAGACATAGAGCTTCGCCGTGTCCGCCACGATCGAACCGCCGCCGAGGATCGCGACATCGACATCGAATCCGTTCGCCGTCTCGGGGTTCAGCGACGACGGCAGGCCGTTCGGATAGCTGAACTCGATCGAGACGGGCGGCCGGTTCATGAAGACCTCGATGCCGCCGCAGCGGCCGATGACGAGGTCGAGCCAGCCGTTCTGGTCGATGTCGACGACGGCGACATCGAAGAGCGCGCTCTGGCTCGCGAGCGGGAGCAGGAGGCCGGGCTCGTCGAGGAGTCCCGTGCCCACGATGCCCGTGTTCTTGTAGATGTGCGTGCGACGGCCCGTGTCGGGGCAGAAGGTCGGGAGGTCGGCGTCGACGTCGGTGATGATCGCGTCGAGCAGGCCATCGTTGTCGAGGTCGGCGATACGGGTCGTGTTGCCGAACTCCGAGAGGCTGTCCGCGATCGTGTACGCGGTGAACTGCGCCTGCCCCGTCGCGTTGTTGCCCGTGTTGATCAGGACCTTGTCCTGGCCGTCGTCGACGACGAGGATGTCGAGGCGGCCGTCGTTGTTGAGGTCGCCGTAGTCGATGAAGTACGGCGCGCCCGCGACGAGCTGCGTCGGGCCGTTGAAGGTGTTGCCGAGGTTCGCGGGGTTCGCGTAGATCGCCGCGACGTTCTGGCCGCCGGTCAGCGTGTTCACGCGCACGACGTCGAGGTGTCCGTCATGGTTGATGTCGGCGCCGAACGCCGAGTTGCCGAACGCCGAGTCGAGCTGCACGGCGGTCATGCGCGTCGTCGTCGTGTCGACGAAGAAGCCGGGGTTCGCCGCGCCCTCGTTGACGAGGAACTTGTTGTTGAAGTCGCGCGAGGCGGTCTCGCCGGGGCTCTGCTGGCACTCGCCCGCGTCGTTGGTGTCGCCGTCCGAGTTGAGGTCGATGCACACCGTGCCGCTCGTCTCGGGCGTGTCGTAGTCGGTGAAGAAGATGTCGATGTAGCCGTCGCCCGTGAAGTCGCCGACCGCCGCCTCGCAGAAGCGCGGGTTCGCAGCCGACCCGTTCATCGCGAAGAGCGCAGGGATGCGCCCGTCCTCGAAGCGGAAGCCGCGCCAGTTGCCCGCCTTGTCGAGGCCGAGGTTCCGGTAGACGCGCGGCTGGCCGAGCATGGTGTCGACCTGATCGGACATCGTCGTCGCGGTGACGAGGTCGAGCCATCCGTCGTTGTCGACGTCGACGGCCTTCACGTCGCGGTCGTTGGTCGGATCGAGGAGACCCTGCGAACCCGCGACATCCGCCGCCGAGCCGAGCTCGACGGTGCGGTCGACGAGGACGCCCGACTCGTTCATGAAGAGGATGTTGCGGAAGCCGCCCTGGATCGAGCCGGGGAACTTGCGCACGCAGATGATGTCGATGTCGCCGTCCTGGTCGAAGTCGCCCCAGTGGAAGTCCTTCTCGAGGTTGTCGCCGACGACGAGCGAGGGGCTCGCGACGAGGCGCGTCGCCGTCTCGTTCACGTAGTTGACCCACTGCGCGCTCGCGAGCGACGCGATGAAGAGGGGCGCGAGGAGGGCGGTGCCGGTCGTGGTTCGCATGCTGTTTCTCCGGTCTCGGTCGGTCATCCGCGGGGTGCGGTGGGAGTCGTGCGGGGGATTCGGATCAGTTGGGCGGAAGGCGCCGCGGTCGTGCGATCAGCGGCAGACGCCCCAGGCGCCGAGCAGGGTCGCGAGGTCGGCGCCGCCGACCATGCCGTCGCCCGTCAGGTCGGCCGCGGCGTTCGAGGTGCCCCAGACGCTGAGCATCGTCGCGAGGTCGGCGCCGCCGACGGTTCCATCGCCGGTGAGGTCGGCGGGGCAGGCGTTGGCGCCGCAGTTGTCGGGCACGCCGTCGAAGTCCGCGTCGGGCGCGCCGTAGAAGATCGCCGCGTAGTCGACGATGCCGTCGTTGTCGCAGTCCGCGGTCACATTGCCGCCATCGCGCGCGGCGGCGAGGAGGAAGCCCTCGAGGTCGATCGCGTCGAGGACGCCGTTCTGGTCGATGTCTCCGACCGCGCACGCATCATCGGCGGTGAACGAGGTGCCGCGGCACGCCGCGAGCATCGAGAGGTCGATCGTCGAGATCCCCATGTCGCCGTCGATGTCGAACTCGAAGCGCCCGAGCGAGTCGAGGAACGCGACGAGCTTCGCCTTGTCCGACGCGGAGAGCGCGGCGAACGCCGCCGCCGACGCGGCACCCTCGCCGAGCGGGCCGTGCGCGAGGATCGCGATGGTGACGCGCTCCTCGAACGTTCCGCCCGACGCGGTCGCGTCGTGCAGCATCGGATCGCGCGTGCGCAGATTCCAGAGGGTGGGCGTGCGGATCTCCTGCTCGGTCGCGTCGCCGTCCTGCACGCCGTCGCCGAGAAGTCCCATGTCGTGGACCAGGAAGTCGGAGTAGGGGCGGATCGTCTTGCCGCGGATCGCGGCCTCGAGCGACTTGTCGTTCGCCGTCGTCCACTCGGCGACATGGCAGGCGTTGCAGCCGATCGCGTTGAAGATCGTCTCGCCGGTCATGCCCGAGCGCGGCGTCTGCGGCGGCTCGGCGAGGTAGCGCTGGAAGTGCGTGACGCGGTCGAGGAAGGTGAAGCCCTCGGCGTCGGGCAGATCCTCGGGATCGGCGACGGAGTCGCACGACGCGAGGAGCGCCATGTCGCCGTTCGGCGCGTTCTCGGTGGGGATGAGCGCGTTCGTCACGCCGAGCTCGTTGCGCGTCGCATCGGCGGAGAAGCTGAGGACGGTCGCGACCTGCGCCTTCCAGCCGAAGCGTCCCGCGCGCAGCGGGCTCTTCGGGCTCGCCTCGAGCGGCAGCACCCAGTGGACGCGTCCCGAGATGCCGTCGCCGTCGAGATCGAGGGGATCCTCGTTCGCGGCGATGGCCGCGTCGGGAATCGCCTCGACGAGACCGAACGCCATCGACGAGTTGGTCATGCGGATCGCGGTGACGGTCGCCTCGGGTGGGAGCGTCTCGCGGCACGAGTCGCTGACCGCCAGGGTCTGGAGGAGCGATCCGCCGAGTTCCTCGAGCGGGTAGTACTCGCCCTTGTCCTCCATGCCGAAGCGGGTGGTCGCGATCGGCCCCCATCCGCCCATCGGGTTCGAATGGCAGCTCTGGCAGTTCGACTTGTTCATGATCGGGCCGAGACCCGTCTCCGGACCCCACGGCGTCTGGTACGCGTCGCCACCGATCTGGAAGAGGAAGAGCTGCTCGGAGGTGAGACCGAGGAGCGGGTCGCCCGCGCGCGGCTGCAGCACCACATCGCCCGCGACGCAAAGCGACGACATCGAGAGGAGCGTGGGCAGAAGGAGGGCGCGAACGGAAGCGACCGTGTGGATGGAGCTCGAGGCAAGGGACTCGACGCGGCGGTGTGCGTTGGCGCGCTTCATGCGGATTCGACCTCTCGGATTCGAACTCTCGGAGTGGATGCGGAACAGCCCTCGTGGCGGACGCCGCGCGGGCCGACGGCATACGCAAGTTATCCACCGAGGGGTGCGAGGGAAGCGCGGGATTGTCACTCTTCACGCAATTGACGATGTTGCCGCGGTCGCAGAAGGGTGTCGGACGCTCCGCGCGTGATCTTCGGACCCTCGTCGTCGGTCGCCGTCCACCGATGCGGA
>JBJOHC010000268.1:0-8356 GCA_046047955.1 Planctomycetota bacterium | reverse complement strand
TCCCACGCCTGCGCGTAGCGCCACGCCGCCTCGTCGACGACGACGAGTTCCGCCGACTCGAGCCGCCCGGGATTCGGCTCGCGCCAGCGCGCCTGCTGCTCGGGGTGGTCCCACCAGAAGGTCGAGATCCCGAGCGGCAGGTTGCATGCGGCCTCGACGAGGAGGTCGACCTTCTCGCCGCCCTTCGCCTCGTCGTGGAGGAACGCGAGGTCGCGATACGGATCGAATCCCTGGAACGGAACGCCGTCCCTCCAGAGCGTCGCCTCGGTGCCCGGCGAGAAGCGCAGCGCGACGCGGTGCCCCTTCATCGCCGCGGGCACGCGCCCGCGCAGCCGGAACCACGCGGTCGACCAGACGGGTCCCCAGCGGAGACCGAGCGCGACGTTGCGGTAGGTCGCGCGCCGCGCGTCGGCGAGCGTCGGATGGGCGGTCTCGAGCCCCGTGCCCTTCGGCTGCCACATGCCGATCTCGAGCGGCTCGCGCAGCGGATGGACCTGCGGCAGCAGGACCTCGGAGTGGAAGTTCTCGTAGCGGATGGCGGCGTACTGGAGGTTCGGAAGCACGCGCGGCATCGTACTTGCGCCCGATTTCTCCGCGGGCCCGAGGGAACGCTGCAATCGCGCACCCCCGCTTCCCTACCATCGCGCCTCATGCCGATCGGCCCTCTCGCACTCCTCGCGGCGGCGGGCGCCTCCGCCGCGCCGTTCGCCGCCGCCGCCGCCACTACGACTCCCGCGACCGAAGGAGACGCCGCCCCCCCCGAAACGCGCGCGATGCTCGTCGCGACGGGCATCGCGCAGGTCACGGGCCTCGCGATCTCGCCGCTCCTCGTCCTCTGCGCGATCGGCTGGCGCGATCATCTCGCGGCGGGCGGCCCGGACGCCGCGACGCTTCCCCTCCACGCGAACCTCTGGCTTCTCGTGCCGTGCACGCTCGTCCTCGGGCTTCTCCTCGGGAAGAAGTTCGCGTCGCCCGCGACGCCGCTTCCGATCCGGAAGATCCTCGACGCGGCCGAGTACATGGAGGCGAAGCTCTCCGCGCTCGTCGCGGCGGGCGTTCTGCTGCCGACGATCGTCGCGACGATGTCGGCGGCGACGGGCGCGTCCGAGGCGGGCGTCGAAACCGCATCGATCCTCGGGGGAATCGGCACGATCGCCTGGACCGCGCCGCTCGCCCTCGTCGTCTACCTCGCGGTCTGGGTCACCTTCCACGCCGTCGACGCCCTCGTCGTCCTGAGCCCGTTCGCGATCGTCGACGCGATGCTCGTCTCGGCGCGCACCGCGATCCTCGCGACGATCGGCCTCGCCTTCGCGGCGAGTCCCTTCCTCGCCTTCCTCGTCTGCCTGCCGATCGTCGTCCTCTCGCTCCTCGTCGCGGGATGGTGCGTGCGGCTCGACCTCTTCGCGCTCGGCGTCGCGGGCGACATCCTGCTTCGCCGCTGGCGCGGCGCACGCGCCGACGCGGGCCCGCTGCGCGCCTACCTCGCCTCGGGTGCGCACGGCGCGCCGGTCCGCACGATGGGACGCGTCGAGCCGGGCGAGGACGGTCTCCGATTCCGCTATCGCCCGCTCTTCGTGCTGCCGACGCGCACGCTCGAACTCTCGGCCGATCGGCCGCATCTCGTGCGCGGCCTGCTCTGGTCGAACCTCGCCGACCGCGCCACGGGGCGCGGCATCGTCGCGCTCCCGCCGCGCTACCAGCCGCACCACGCGGCGGTCGCCGCGCGCTTCGCGGCCGAGGTCCGCGACGGCCGCATCCGCCGCGGGCTGCGCGGCGTGCGCGACGCGCTCGCCTTCGTCCTGCGCGGACCGATCGACGAATCCGCGGCCTGAGCGCGGCGAATGCGGCGACCATGCCGCGCATCGAACGCCGCCCGACGCCGCCGCCCAAGGTCTGCGTCGCGTGCGCGAGGCCGTTCACCTGGCGGAAGAAGTGGGAACGCGACTGGGAGGGCGTGAAGTACTGCTCGGCCGCGTGCCGGCGTCGCGGTCCCGCGCGCATCGACGCGCCGCCGGAAGAACTTTCGGGGGATCCTTCGAGGGATCCTTCGAGGAATCCTTCGAGGGCCTCGTCGGGAGACGCGTCGGGCGCGTTGCCTGGAAAACCGCCCACCGCGGCCTCGCGGGGCGCGACGCGGTAGGGTCGCGGCAAGGGGCGGAAGACGCGCGCGTGATCCACACGCCAACGGGCGCATCGCTCGCGTCGCGATGAGACGGGTTGTCCGCAGGAACCGCCGCCGCGTCGAGCCCACTCGGACGCGCGCGTCGCAGGTACAGTCCCCCGCTTGCACGACGCGCTCGCAGCCATCGCGGATGTCGCCATCCCCGCGCTCTTCGCGGGCGTCGTCGCCGTTCTCTCGACGGTGGCGGTCGAGCGCTTCGGCGGCGCGATCGGCGGCATCCTGTCGAGCATTCCGACGACGGTCGTTCCGTTCGCGGTCGGAAGCTACGCGCGCGCCGCGACCGACGCCGACTTCGAGCGCGCGATGGCGTTCGTTCCCATCGGAATCCTCCTGAACGCGCTCTATCTCGTGTCGTGGCGCATCGTGCCCGCGGCGATCGGACGGCGCACGCGCTCGCGGCTTCTCCTGAAGACGGTGCTTGTCGCACTCGCGGCGTGGCTCGTCTGCGCGACGACGATCGTCTACGCGAACCACCTCGCGCAGCCGACCGTCGGGCAGACGCTCGTCGCGGGACTGATCGCGCTCACGACGGGCCTCGTCCTCGGCATCGGCTCCAACTGGACGCCCCATCCCACGCCGAAGGGAACGCGCCGCGTCGGCCCGCTCGTCCTCGCGATCCGCGGCATCGCGGCGATGTTCGTGATCGGAAGCGCGCTGCACCTCGCGCGGCTCGGCCTCCCCGTCGCAAGCGGGATCGCCTCGGTCTTCCCCGTCATCTTCACGACGATCATGGTCGCGACCTGGATCGCGCAGGGACCGCAGGTTCCGACGGGAGCCGTCGGTCCGATGACGCTCGGCACGCTCAGCGTCTCCGCGTACGCCCTGCTCTCGATCGCGCTCTTCCCGCGCATGCCGCTCTGGCTCGCGGCGACGGTCGCGTGGTTCCTCGCGGCCGGACTCGCGAGCGTTCCCGCCTACCTCTTCATCGCGTGGCGCCGCCGCCGTCAGGCCCGGCCCGCCCCGATCTCCACGCCCGCCACGACCGCCTGAGGCGCCGCCCCGCGGAGCGCGTCGAGGCGGCGGTCGAGCGTGCCAAGCACGCGCCCCGCGAGCGCGATGCCCGAGAGGTACGCGTCCTCGATGCGCGAGCCGCGCAGCCAGTCGCCCGCCGCGCCGATCCCGAGCCGCGCGTCGTAGACCGCCTCGGGACCGACCTCGCGCCCCGCGAGCGCGAAGCGCCAGCGGTGCGCCGACGCGTGCACCGTGCGCGGCACCGCGACGCCGAGCGACGCGGCGAGCGCGCGGAAGCGCGCCTCGATCTCGGGAATCATCGCCTCGGGCGCGCGCTCGAGCCGCTCCTCGCTCCACTCGGGTCGCGCGAGCACGGTCCATCGGTCGACGCCATCGTCCGCGCGCCCCGGCTTCGACGACTGCCGCGACACCCACCCGAGCGCCTCGCCCACCTCGCGCGCGCCGACGAGGACCTCGCCGTGATCGAAGGGGAGCGCGACGCGCCCCTCGAACGCGAGCATGAGCGACCAGGTGGCGCGCATCGCGATCTGCGAGGCGGTCGCGGCGATCGCGGGCGCGGCCGCTCCGAGAAGGAGCGCGGTCTGCGGCGCCGGCGCCGTCGAGAGGACGGCATCGAAGGTCCCGGGATCGTCCGCCGTCTCCTCCTCGACGACGACCCTCCAGCGCGCACCCTCGCGCGCGATCGACGCGACGCGGCTCCGGTACGAGATGCGAAGATCCTCGGCGAGGTGGCCGCACACCGCGCTCATCGAGGGAATGCCCACGAACCGCGGCGACGGATCGAACGGCTCGACGCCCTCCGCACCGATGCGCGCGAAGCGCGCGTTCCATCGCGCGGCGACGCCCTCCTCCTCGAATCCGCGCACCGCACGCGCGAATCGCGCGTCACGGACGGTGAAGTACTGCGCCCCGTGGTCGAACGAGCCGTGCTCGCCGCGGCGCGTCGAGGTGCGCCCGCCCGGACCGCGCGCCTTCTCGAAGACCTCGACCTCGATGCCGTGGTCGGCGAGCGTGCGCGCGCACGCGAGTCCCGCGACGCCCGCGCCGATCACCGCAACGCGGAGCGGTCGCGTCGGGCGCGCGACGATCGCGCCGTACGCGTCGAGATCGACGCGCCGCGCGTGCTCGGCGACGGGTCGCGCGCGCACGGAACCCAGGATGGGCGTCTCGGGCGCGTGGGCGCGGTCGAAGAGGCCGAGGCACCAGAGGAGTCCGCACACGCTCGCCGGATCGCAGCCGTCGAGCGCGAAGCGGTCGTTGAGTTCGAAGAGGAGCGCGATGGCCTCCTCGGGCGTCGCGCACCATGCGGGAATCGCCTTCCCCCAGGTCATGCGCAGGTTGTTGTGCAGTTCGCCGTGCGCGACGAGCGAGCGCTGCGCGAGATCCCAGAGCGCCTCGCCGGTCCTGCCGCGCGCGAGACGCTCGCGGGGGAGGACGGTGCGCGAGTCGCCCTGTCGCGCCGCGAGCGTCGCGCGCGCCCACCCGGGCAGCGCCGCGAACGACGCGTGGCCGGGCACATGGCGGCACCAGGCGTACGCGAGCTCGCGCCAGACGAGGAGTTCGTCGAGGAACTTCTCCGCGCCCTCGCCGCCGGCCTCGGCCGCCTCGCGCGCGATGCGGAGGGGCGACACCATGCCGTAGTGGAGGTAGGGCGAAAGCCGCGAGACGCCGCCGTGGATCGTCGCGTCGTTCCTGTCGCGCGCGTAGTTCGCCAGGCCCTCGCTCACGAACGCGCGCCAGCGCGCGAGACCCGCCGCCGATCCGCCGCGCGTGTCGGGCACGGGACCGACCGAGTGGTCGACCGCGAGCGACGCGACGAGCGCCGCGATGTCGAGCCGGTCCCAGTCGACCTCGGGGAGGCCGTGATCGACGAGCGGAAAGCGCGACGCGTCGCGCGGCGCCACGGGCCACGGTCGCGCCACGCGGGCCTCGCGCTCGGCGCGCGTCGCGTCGCGGAAGGCGAAGGCGCGCCCGAAGGCGGTGCCGACGAGATTCATCGGGACGACGCACGCGGAGTCGACCGCGAGCACCGCGCGCCCCGTCCGCCGCGCGAGCGACGCGAGCCGGTCGGGCCACGGTTCGCGGGGCATGTCGTCGGTCACGACGACCGCCGCGCGCGCGGCGAGCCGGTCGAGCGCGACATCGAGGCGCCCGTCCTTCCGCAGCGAGCACGCGAACGGCACGCCGATCGCGGCGAGCTGCGACGCGAGATCGCGGTACCCCTCGAGGAGGAAGGTCAGGTGCCGGTCGGACTGGTGCGCCCGCACCCCGCTGATCCCCGCGTAGACGAGAACGGGAATCCCGAGCGCATCGCCGATGGCGCGCGCCGCGTCGAGCGACGGGTTCGCGTCGGTCCGCAGCGCGTGATGCGTCCAATACAGGACGAACTCGCCGCGCGGCGCCTCGGCGGGCGCCCCGACCAGCGACACGCGCTCGGCGAGATGGGCCGGAAGCGCGTCGACAAGCTCCGCGGCGCGGAGGTGCTCGCTGGAACGGTTGCTCGGCATGGGGACGCGCCCGCTTCGCCCGCGCTCGCCGCGGGATTCGGCGATTTCCGCGATCGCGGAGTGGTTCCGCGCAGGTTCTCGGCTACGCTCCACCTCCCCTGGAGAACACCATGCGCACGATCACCACCTTCGCCTCCCTCGGGGCCGCGGTCGCGGCCGTCTCCCTCGGACTCCTCGACACGGCCGCCGACGCCGACGGCAAGCGCGGCGGCGGCACCGACGGCGGCGTCGCCGCGAACGGCCGCGATGTGATCGTCGGCGCGCTTCAGGACATCACCGTCTACGGCACCGTGAACGGCATCGCCGCCTACGCGATCGGCACGACGAGCTGCAACATCGGCACCGAGCTCCTCTCCTGGATCGACTCGGGCGCGAACGACACGCTCCACCCCGTCATCGCGCAGAACATGTACCGCTACAAGGACGGCCGCTTCGAGCAGATCGGCATGTCGTGGCTCAAGCACGGCTGGTGCGCGATCGACGGCAACCTCTGCGGAACCTGCCAGACGGGCACGAACTGCGACTACCTCGGGATCGGCTGCAGCGACCCCTACGGCGCGGGTCTCAACGGCGCGCAGGGCGACCTCGGTCCGCGCAGCCAGGTGAACGCGGCGACGGGCATCTTCCCCTTCCCCTTCACCGCCTCGACCCCGAACGCGACGATCGGCCGCCGCCTGCAGGTCGACCGCACCGACCTCGATCCCGCGCAGAACGCGGGCGCGCAGTACTTCGTCGAGGGCCACTACGTCCACCCCGAGGACGCCGCCGACGGCAACGACGACAACAACGCGTCGTACCGCCGCATCAACGTCGGCAGCTTCTCGAACAACTTCCAGACCTGGCTGCTCTCGCTCACGGGTCCGACGACGCAGCAGAAGCCCGCGATCTTCGCGTGGAAGGACATCGATCCGGGCGTGTCGATCGTGTCGGTCGATGTGCCGAACGACGGCCGCTTCTACGTCGCCGGCCGCGCCACCGAGAACGGCGACGGCACCTGGCACTACGAGTACGCGGTGCAGAACCTCAACTCCGACCGCTGCGCCGCCGCGTTCCGCGTGCCGATGTCGGGCGCGGCGTTCTCGAACGCGGGCTTCCACGATGTCTTCTACCACTCGGGCGAGCCCTACTCGGGCGACGACTGGGCGACGGGCGTCGCGGGCGGCAAGCTCGAGTGGAAGACCGACACCTCGAACCTCAATCCGAACGCGAACGCGATCCGCTTCGGCACGCTCTACAACTTCCGCTTCGACTCGCCCGCGGCGCCCGCCGACGGCCTCGTCGAGCTCGGGATGTTCAAGATCAGCGCGACGAACACCTTCACCGCCACGCTTCCCGTCCCCGGCGTGCCGCCGATCCCCGGCGACCTCAACGGCGACTTCCGCGTGAACGGCGTCGACCTCGCGACGCTCCTCGTGAACTGGGGCACCCCCGCGTCGGACATCGACGGCGACGGCTCGACCGGCGGAGCCGATCTCTCGATCCTGCTGAGCAACTGGACGAACTGAGCGATCGCGGCGTCTCCGCCGTTCATCCACGGCGAGGGCGCGCGCCCTTCATGGTGATCGCTCACGATTCAGAGCGCCCGATTCATGGCTCATGGCGCGGATACATTCCGCGCCATGAGCCATGTCGCTTCAGGCGCCGCGAAAGGCGCGGCCTCCGCGGATCCACTCTTCCTCGGCATCGATGTCGGCACGACCGGCACGAAGGCGGTCGTGATCGACGCGCGCGGCGCGATCGTCGGCGACGCGACCGCCGAGCATCCCGTCTCGTACCCGCGGCCGGGCTGGGCCGAGCAGGATCCCGAGGACTGGTGGCGCTCGACGGTCGCGGCGGTCGAGCGCGCGACGCGCGGCGACCACGCGGTGCGCGCGCGCATCGAGGCGATCGGACTTTCGGGACAGATGCACGGACTCGTCGCGATGGACGCGGCCGGCGCGACGGTGCGCCCCGCGATCCTCTGGAACGACTCGCGCAGCGCCGCGATCTGCGACGCGCTCCACGCGCGCGAGCCCGGCCTCGCCGCGATCCTCGCGATGACGGGAAACCGCGTGTTTCCCGGCTTCCAGGCGCCGAAACTCCTCTGGATGCGCGAGCACGAGCCCGCGGCGTTCGCGCGCACCGCGAAGGCGCTCCTTCCGAAGGACTGGCTGCGCTGGCGACTCTCGGGCGCGTACATGGCCGAGCCGAGCGACGCGTCGGGCACCGCCGTCTTCGACTGCGCGCGCCGCGACTGGTCGCAGCCGATGCTCGACGCGCTCGGGCTCGCGCGCTCGCTCTTCCCCGAGGTCGCCGAGTCGCCCGTCCACTCGACGCGCCTCTCGCCCGATGCCGCGCGCGCGCTCGGCCTGCGCGCGGGCATCGGGATCGCGGGCGGCGCGGGCGACCAGGCCGCGGCGGCGGTCGGAAGCGGGATCGTCGCCGAGGGAACGGTCAGCTGCACGATCGGTACCTCGGGCGTCGTCTTCGCCGCAAGCAACGCCTGGCGCGCGACGCCGAACGGCGAACTGCACGCGTTCTGCCACGCGGTGCCCGACCGCTGGCACCTGATGGGCGTGATGCTCTCGGCGGGCGGCAGCCTGCGCTGGTTCCGCGACATGCTCGCGCCCGACGCGATCGCCGAGGCCGCCGCGCGCGGCGTCGACGCCTACGACATCCTCGCCGAGCGCGCGGCGCGCGCGCCGCTCGGCGCGGA
>JBJOHC010000267.1:0-6284 GCA_046047955.1 Planctomycetota bacterium | reverse complement strand
GCACTTCAGACCGTGGGTGCATTTCCCGCGCGATTGGCGCGGGAATCACGCGACTGGGGCGAAATCCGCCCCTTTCGGCCGACCGCGACGGGTCTGAAGGGGGTCCGGAGGAGGGCTCGGGAGGCGGAACGGGGGCCGTTCCCGAGCCGACGCGCTCGGATTGGAGGAGAATCGTCGCCGTGACGCCTCGCGACCCGCACGACCCGCACGACCCGCACGACCCGCACGACCCGCATGATCCGAACGCCGCGGCGCCTGAGGCGCGGGAAGGGTGGGCCTGGGAAGCGCAGACGCGGAACGGCGCGGTCGGGGCGGGTGAGGCGACCGAAACCACGGAGAGGACGGGGGCGACGGACGCGACGGAGGCGAGGGAGGCGAGGGAGGCAACCACCCAGACCGCACCCGCCGCGGCGACGATCTCCGCGCCGCCGCCCGAGACGACCGCCGTTCTCGGCGAGGTCCTCGACGCGCGCGGCCGCCGCGTGCGCGTCGTCGATCCCGCGGGCGACTGGCTCCTCGGACGCCACGCGACCGTCGATCGGGCGACCCTCGACCGCGTCATGCGCGAGCTCGACCGCACCCACGCGACCAGCCTGCGCACGCTTCGGATCGGAATCGCCGCGGTGACCGTCCTCCTCGTCGCGTCGGTCGCGCTCGTCGCGATCTCGATCGCCGTCGAGGGCGCCGCCGCCTTCGCCGATCTGCGCGCGTCGCTTCTCTTCACGGGTCCCGCGATCGCCATGATGGTCGGCGCGGGCGTGGTCGCGCCCGTCCTCGTCGCGCGCCAACGTCGCCTCGCGGGCGCGCGCGACGCCTGGCTCCGCCACGGGCACTGTCCCGCGTGCGCCTACCGGATCGCCGAAGTGACCGCGGTCGCGGGCGTGCGCACCTGCCCCGAGTGCGGCGCCGCGTGGAGCGACGGGCCCGCATGACGCGCGACGAAAGGCACCGCCGCCGCCGAGGGAACCCGGCGGCGGCGGCGAGGGAGACTGGAATCGGCGCGGGCGGCGGACCCGCGGCCGTTCAGGCGATCACTGGAGGAGCGACAGCACGTTCTGCGCGCTCGAGTTCGAGGTCGCGAGCACCGAGGTGCCCGCCTGCTGGAGGATCTGCGCGCGCGTCAGCGCCGCGGTCTCGGCGGCGAAGTCGGTGTCGCGGATCTTCGACTCGCTCGAGGTGATGTTCTCGAGACCGATCTGGAGGCTGCGCGAATTCGTCTGCAGCGTGTTCCGCTCGAACGCGCCGAGTCGCCCGCGCAGCACCGAGACCTCGGTGATCGCCGCGTCGAGGACCTGGTTCGCCTCGGCCGAGCGCCCGAGGATGAGCGAGTTCGGCTGGCCGCTCTTCAGGCTGTCGAGGAAGAACCGCGCGCCCTCGAGGGTCGTGCCGCCGAGCCGGCTCGACGCGACCGACTGGATGCCGATCCCGACCTGCTGGGTGGTCGTGATCGACGGTCCGAGCTGGAAGGTCGCGCCGCCGCCCGTGATCTGGAAGGTCGAGGGCGTGCCCGAGACCGTCGTCGCGAACGAGTCCGTGAGGTCGAGGTCGATCGCGAGCGCGGGCGTGTTGAGCGACACCGTGGTGCCGTTCCCCGTCGCGAGCGCGCCGTTGATGATCGCGCTCACATCGCGGCCGGTGTCGCGCTGGACGGCCGAACCGCTTGGCGCCGAGTAGGTCTGGAAGAACGATCCGCCCGAGCCGAGCTTCCGCACCGAGACGAACGCCTCGCTGCCGTAGCCGGTCGAGTTGAACCAGAGGCCCGACAGCTGGCTCGCCGAGTTGTTGAGGCCCGCGCTGATGCCCGTCGTGTCGCGCACGGTGTTGACCGCGGCGATCACCGCCGAGAGCGCCGTGCCCGAGACGAAGGTCAGCGTCTGGACGCCGAGGTTGCCCGCGATCTCGAGCGTGACGCTCGACGCGAGCGCGCCCGTCGGCGCCGACAGGAAGAGGGCGCCCGTCTGCGCCGACTGCGTGACCTCGACCGAGACGCCCACCGACGCGTTCGCGCCGAACTGGACGCCGTGGATGTCGGCGCCCGCGATCGCCGAGGAGCTGATGCCGCTCGTCACGTACTCGAGCGAGCCGTTGAGGAGCTGCAGGCCCGCGAAGCTCGCGGTGTTCGAGATCCGCGTGATCGACTCGATCGCGCTGTCGATCTCGAGCTGGTTCGCGGCGATCTCCTCCTGGGAGATGCCGCCCGAGTTCGCGCCGTTGACGACGAGGCTCTTGATCGAGTTGAGGAGATCCGCGACCTCGGCGAGGTAGCCCTCGGTGGTCGCGATCACCGAGCTCGCGCGCTCGGAGTTGTCGATCGCCTGGCCGATGCCCTTGATCTCGGAGCGGAGTCGCTCGCTGACGATCAGGCCGGCGGGATCGTCGGCGCCGCGGTTGATGCGCAGGCCGGTCGAGAGGCGCTGGAGGCGGACGGAGAGGTCGTTGTTCGAGCGCGCGAGGTTGTTCTGCGCGATGAGCGACGGGACGTTCGTGTTGATGCGAGCCATGGCAATCCTCCTTGATTGAGAGGCCCGTCAGGCGATCTCGCGCCTGCTGGTCTGCGTGGCCGCCAACTTCGCGGCCGTGGGCAGGACCGTCCCGCCCGACTGGGTCTTGCCGCCGCGCGCACTCCCGCGCGGTCGGAGCGAACCGAGCTCGCCGCGGAACGCCGCGGCCTGCTGGTTCTCGTTGCGGATCGCGTCGTAGACCTCCTTGCGGTGGACCGCCACCGTCGCGGGAGCCTTGATGCCGATCCGCACCTTGTCGCCTCGGATGTCGACGATGGTGAGCTCCACCTCGTCGCCGATCATGATCGTCTCGTCTCGCTGTCGGGAGAGCACCAGCATGGTGGCTCCTTCCTTGGGCATCCGTGCCCGTCTCGTGGTTCCATCCGTGTCCCGCCGCCGCGTTCCGCGCCGGCTCCGTGCCGTCCGCCGTCAGGCGGTCTTCGCGGCCGCGGCCTCGCCGAGCTGCACGAGCTCGTGGCGCGTCGACCAGCGCTTCTCCGCGAGCACGAGCTGCAGCGCCCGGCGATTCGCGGAGTTGACGACCAGCGGTCCCTGCAGGTTCGCGGTGAGCGACTGGTCGCGCTTGTTCACGATGACGAGGACCTGCGCGTCGCCCGTGCCGTCGAGGCCGAGCTCGTCCATCTGCTCCTTGCGGATGTTCGCCTGGTAGTCGGGGATCCAGAGCGCCGGGTCGGTGACGACGAACGCGAGGTCCGCGCTCTCGGTCGACTGGAGCCAGAAGAAGACGCCGTTGTCGTCGGGCTGCAGGAGCGCGAAGGTCTTGTAGCTCGAGAACCCGAGCAGCCCCGCGGGGAACTCGAGAAGGCGCGATTCGTCGACGTCGACCATTCCAAAGCGCGTGGTCTGGATCTGCATGTCAGTGCTCCGTTCGGCTTCCTGTCCGGGTCGTGCCCGATTCCTTCGGGTCCGGCGTCCACGCCGGTCGGGTTCCATCCCTGTCGGCCGCCGCGGACACGATCCGCGCGCGGCGCCCGCATGCCGCGGGCCGGTCACACACGCCTGCTACCTCAGGTAGTCGAGGAGGCTCAGGTTCACCGAGCGGCTCGCGGCGGCGAGCCCGGCCTCGAGCTGCTGCTGCAGCTGGCTGAAGCGCGTCGCGGCGCCGGTGAAGTCGAGGTCCTGGATGCTGGAGCGCAAGGCGAGATCCTGAATACCGAGCTCCTCCTCGCGACCCGTCGCATCGGCGACGCGTCGCGAGCGGACACCGACGTCGGCGCGCGCCTCGGTGGCGCGGGCGAAGTCGGTTTCGAGGAGCTCCGTCGCAATCCCGATGCCACGCTCGTCGTCGCCGAGAAGGGCGTCGCGGAGGGCGATCAGGTGCGAAAAGACGCTGTCGACGGCAACAGTTGCGCGGTCGGTGCCCGTGAATGTTGCCGAGGTGAAGGTGCCCGCGATGCCGAGGTCGGTCGCGGTGCCGCTGTTGTTGAGGTCGGTGACGACGGTCTGCGATCCCGTCGTCGCGTCGGTGAACTCGATGCCGTTCGCCGAGCCCGAGACGCCCGCGGTGAACTCGGCGGGCGCGATGCCCGCGGCGAGCGCCGCGGCGTTGATCCGGTCGACCGCGTCCTGGACGGTCTCGGCGCCCGCGATCTCGACCTCGAAGGTGCGTCCGTCGCGCAGCGTGAATCCGATGTCGCGGTCGGCGGCGGGGTCGGGAAGGCCGGTCTGCGGGTCGATCGCGCCCGAGGCGTTGCGGACGCCGCGGCCGTCGTTGAAGTCGGCGAGGCGCGTCGTCGCGGCGAACGAGCGGATCCCGAGTTCGGCCGCGGTCGAGCCCGAGACCTCCTCGATCGACATCGACGCGCCAGAGAGTTCGTTGCGGATGTTGAGCCGCGTGCCGTCGTCGGAGATCTCGACGCGCACGCCGATGTTCGCGCTCGCGACCGCGTTCTGGAAGTCCTGCACCGTCGCGAGCGCCGAGAGGTCGATGCGCTTCGTGGCGCTCCCGTTCCGGATCGCGATCTCGCCGAGCGGGAGCGTCAGGCCCGAGAGCGAGTCGAGCCGCGTGAGTTCGGTGATGCGCGGATCGAGGTCGGCGCCGGTTCCCGTCGCACCGCCCGTGTAGGTGCCCGCGAGGCCGAGGTCGCCTGCGGTCGTCGTCGTGTTCGAATCGCGGATCACGATGTCGACGCCCGCCGACGGCGTGATCGCCAGCCGGTCGCCGGTCGCCGGGTCGATCGCGACGGTCGCGCCCGGATCGATCGCCTGGATCGCGGCGTTCAGGCGGTCGACGACATCGCCCACCGAATCGGCCGTCGAGAGATCGAGCGAGACGGGCGTGCCGCCGACCTCGACCTCGATCGTCCCCGGCGAGACGCCGCGGCCGTTCGCCCCGCGCAGGTCGGCGAGGCGCGTCTCGGCGGTCATCGACGGATCGAGATCACGGTCGCCCTCGACGCGTCCCGAGAGGGCGCCGAAGGCCTGCGAACCGCCCATGGTGAGGCGGATGTCGGAGGCGAGGCCGAGATCGGCGCGCATGCCGAGGCCCTCGCCCTGGTAGCGGATCCCCTCGCCGAGCGTCTCGAACGGGGTGCGCGCGTGCGCGTCGCCGCCGAAGAAGTGGATCCCCCGCTGCTCGCGGTTGGCGATCGAGAGGAGGGCGTTGATCATCGAGTCGACGACCGTCGCCTGGTTGCGGCGGGTCGCCGCATCGCTGCCGACGCCGATCTGGGAGAGGCCGATCCCCTTCGCCTCCTGCAGGATGTCGCCGACATCGGCGAGCGCGGTGTCGAGGGCGTTCAGGGTCGCGTCGGCCTGCGCGAGGTTGCGGACGCGCTGCTCGCGGCGCTCGATGGCGTCGTCGAGGACGGCGACGGTCGAGGCGCCGATCGCGTTCTCCGACGGGCGGGTGAACTCCTTGCCCGTCGCGAGGCGGACCTGCAGGGTGAGCAGGTCGCGGTTCGTGTTCTGGATGCCGGCGAGCGCAATTCTCGACGCAAGCTGGTTCGGAACGCGGGCGAGGATGGCAGGAATTGCGCTCATGCGGAGGGTCCCGCGGAGGGGAGGCAAGCGGCGTTCCCGGGGTGGGCGCTGGCTCGATCGCGCACCTCGCCCTGACCGAACCGCGCGGCCGTCTCCACAGACGCCCGCACGCCGTGTTCCGAAAAATGTCGGAAGTTCGTGTCACGGCCGGCGCGGAACACGCATGTGACAGCGGCCCTGTGGGGGGCGCCTTTGGCACCCCTGGTCGAATGGCCAGGATGGCCGATGGCAGCAGTCTCGTCGGATGGATGGCGTCTCCGAAGGTTCGGAGCCTCCCGCCCACCCGGGGAGACGATCGCGCGGATCGACGGCCGGAGTGGTGTGCCTCTCGAGTCCTCGGAACCCGAGTACCCGAGAGGCACCCCTCTGCCGCGTGATCGCCCTCGGGCTCCCGCACAAGTCGATCCTCCAGAGGATCTTGCGTCGACAGGGACGCGCACGCCGTTCCTGCAGGACGGGGTGGACCGCCCGGACGGTCGGGCTTGGCTCCGCGACCTCGCCTGCGCCACGCGCCTCCCCTGGGAGGAGCCGCCTCCCCCTCAAGAGATGCGTCTCACTCGGAACGAAACGCCTCCCTTTGGGAGATCCGAACATGGCGCTTTGCGCGGACAGCCCCCTGCGGCACAATCAACGCGATGCTCCCCACGACTCCTGACCGTCGCCGAATCCGCGCCCGCCGCTCCACGCCGTCCCTCGGCGCGATCGCCTGCGGCGCGCTCCTCGCCGTGACCGGCGCCCACGCGACCGATGTCCTCCTCATCCCCGACTCGGGCAACGACC